>NZ_WBKT01000029.1 GCF_008868175.1 Micromonospora sp. AMSO31t | reverse complement strand
GCGGGTACGGCGGCCGGTCGGCCGTGCCGCCGTCACAGGTGTCCTCATAGGGCGGGCGCGGCAACGGTGACCGGTGGTCCTGCGACACGTGGCAGCTCCTGGCTGACGGGAATGAGCCCGGCCGATGATTTCACTGAGTGCACGCGTTATCAACTGTCCGCAGGCATTTCGGCGCCCGGTCCACTGACTGATCAGTCAGTCGGCGGTGGCGTCCACCGTGGTCGGATGCGGCCAATATGGACAATTGGTGGCCACGTTGGTAACGCTTGCCCGCTCTCCGTGACTCATGGTCCACTCTGTGCGCTGTCCACCGGGACGACGAGGGAGCGCCGTGTTGCCAGCCGACCCAGGCCGTGACGGTTCCGTCGCGCGTCCCGAGGAGCTCCTCGCGGAACTCACCGCGGTCGGATCGGCCGCGGTCGCCGGGCGGCGGACGCACGTCGGCTTCCCGGTCGCCACCGACATCGACTACAGCCCGCTGGCGCCCCTGTTCGGCTCCCTCCTCAACAACATCGGCGACCCGTGGACCGACCCGGACGGCGCGAACCACACGAAGCGGTACGAGCGGGAGGTGCTCGACTGGTTCGGCGACCTGTTCCGGGCCCCGGCCGGCGACCGCTGGGGCTACCTCACCTCCGGCGGCACCGAGGGCAACCTCTACGGCCTCTACCTGGCCCGGGCCCGGCTTCCCGAGGCGCTGGTCTACCACTCCGCCGACGCCCACTACTCGCTGCCCAAGTGCGTCGACATCCTCGGCCTGGATTTCGGTGGTGGTCCGGTGTCCCGCTGGCGCTGGCCGCCGGGCGGCCCACGCTGCGGCTGGACGCGAGCGTCGACAGCATCTCCGTCTCCGGCTACAAGTTCCTCGGCACCCCGGTGCCGTGCGGGGTGGTGCTGACCCGCCGCACCCTCCAACAGCAGCTCGCCCCGTACGCCAACTACACCGGCACGGTGGACACCACGATCAGCGGCTCCCGCAGCGGCCACTCCGCGCTGCTGCTCTGGTACGCGATCCGCAGCCTCGGCCACGACGGCCTGCGGCAGCGCGCCGAGCGGGCCCGGGAGCTGGCCGCGTACGCGGTGGCGCGGCTCAACGAGGTGGGCTGGCCGGCCTGGCGGCACGAGCACGCCTTCACGGTCGTCTTCCCCACCCCGCCCCCGGCCGTGACGGCGAAGTGGGTGCTGGCCAGCAGCGCCGGCCGCAGTCACCTGATCTGCATGCCCGGCGTCACCCGGGAGGCCGTCGACGACTTCGTGTCCGACGTGGCGGCCGGCGGCCCACGGCTCGACGCGGTGCCCCGCCACCCGGAGCTGGTCCGCTGAGCCGTCCGCGCGTCGAGCTGGCCGCCGCGTTCAGGCGGTGCGGATGACGGTGCAGATGGCCGGGCCGTCGTCGGTGGCCCGCAGCAGGTAGCGGTAGCGCTCGCCGGGCACCGACCGGCCCTGGCTGTCCAGGAACTCCCAGCGCACCGCCACCTCGCTGAGCAGCGCGGAGACCTGCTGCACGTCCTCGATCAGCGCGTGGGCGGCGACCAGTTCCCGCTCCTGGTAGTCGGGGGCGGCGCCGACGAAGCTGAGCGCCACGGCGGCCGGCGAGGCGAACGAGAAGCTGTACGTGTCGGCGACCACCAGCCCCGGCAGCGCGTAGCAGCCGGCGATGGCGGGCACGTCGGCGGTGGTCAGCGCCACGCCGTACCGGTCGAAGAAGTCGGCGAGCGTGTCGAGGTCCGTGGAAGCCGTCACGCCCGTCTCCATTGCCGGACGGCGGACCCGGCAAACCTGGTCAGCGGGGTGGGATGCGTACCTCGATCTCCGCCCCGAGCTGGGCGCCGCCCGCGAGGTCGAGGTCGTCGCCGCTCCAGAACCGCCCCGGGTCGTACCAGTTGGGCCGGCGCCCCGCGGGCAGCAACCCCATCGCCTCGTAGGTCACGGCCACCACCTCCGCGCAGTACGCGGTCTCCAGCGCCCGGTCGCGGACCGGCACACCGCCACCGTCGGCCCTGGAGGGTCGGCCGGGACGCAGGTTCGGCACCCGGCCGCGCGCCCAGCGCCAGGCGAGCTGCGCCGTGGACGGGAACGGTGTGCCGTCGAGGCGGGCCACGGTGCGCAGCACCGCCTCCTCCATCGTGGTGTCCGCCGGCGGTTCGAGCTGGCGCAGCCAGGCCCGCTGGCCGTACCGGTTGGCCCACACGCAGACCGCGTCCCGCAGGTCGTGCAGCTGCACACCGCGCTGGTGGGTGCCGGTCCACAGGTCCGGCAGCGAGCGGCCCAACTCGGCGTGCCACATCAGCGGCGGCATGTCGTCCAGCACCACGGCCATGCCCACGTGGTTGACTGGGCTGTTCGTAGTGAGCTGGATGGCGCGGTCCGGCACGCTGCGCCCGCGGAAGACCCACAGGTCGCCGGTGCGGGTCAGCTCCACCGCCTCGTCCAGGCTGATGCTCATGGAGGATCACCCTATGCCGAAGCGGCAACGGATGCGGTGGTGGAAGCTGCTCGGCCTGGCCGGCCTCGCCGGCGTGGCGGCGACCGGTGTGGTCGTGGCCCGGGCGGAACGGCGGCGCCGGGCGTACACCCCGGAGGAGATCCGGGACCGGCTGCGCGAGCGGCACGCGAAGGCCGGCGACCGGCCCTCCTGACCCACCGCCGGCTCACCGGTCGCTGCGGCGCACCGCCTCGTCCAGGGCCTCCGGGGTACGACCGACCAGCGCGCTGCCGTCGTCCAGCAGCAGGATCGGGCGCTGGATCAGCTCTGGGTGCGCGACCATCGCGGCGACCCAGCGCGGCTCCGTGGCGTCGTCGCGGGGCCAGTCCGCCATGCCCAGCGCGGTCGCGGCCGGCTCGCCGGTGCGGCAGATGTCCCACGCCCGGGCGTCCAGCCGGCGCAGCACCTCGGTCAACTCCTCCGTGCTCGGCGGCTCCGCCAGGTACGCCCGCAGCCGGTAGGGCACCCGCGCCTCGTCCAGGGACGCACGGGCGGTGGCGCACTTCGAGCAGGACGGGTTGTTCCAGATCTCCATGCCCGACATGGTGGCACGCCCCCACCCGCGTTGATCAAGAAGTTTGCGTCGGGATTGGGCCGGACCGCGACGCAAACCTCTTGATCGACCCCGCTGGGAAGTCTCCAAGATCGGCGGCGGTGACTTGCGCGGCCTGGGGTATGTGTCTGTTTTGCGCCCGACGGTTGCGTCGGGTGTCCGTTTCGGCCGGTTGTTGCGGGTGGTCGGCGCCACCGTCGGGGCGGAATCATGGCGGGTGCGGGGTCGTTGTACATGGCAGACCGCGGAGCAGCCCGCTCCCGAGCGAGCCAGCCCCGGCCGGAATGACCGGCCCCGCCGGTCGTTACATCCCCCGGACCGTGCACCACTGGTCCGCGCCGGCCAGTCAGGGAATGCCTCCCCGCCGCCGGTGGTTACATCCCCGGACCGCCCGAGCAGGTCACCTGCTGATCGCCGGGCATCCCGAAGACTTTCCCCCCTTTCAGCGGCACTCTTTGCGCACCCCCCTGCGCGTGTGCTGTGCACCCCCGAACGGAAAGGCGTTGATCTCATCATGCGTACCAACACCATGCTGCGGAACACCGTTCTGACCGCTGCCGGCTTCGCCGCCACCACCGTGGGTATCGCCGGTCCCGCGATCGCCGCCCAGGCCACCCCCGCCGAGAAGACCGCCCAGGTCGCCACCGACCGCAAGGGCCACGGCGAGCGGGAACTCGACGTCCGCTACGAGGCGCAGCCCAACTTCTACTACTGCGGCCCCGCCGCCGCCCGCAACGCCATCAGCGTGCTCGGCAAGAACATCGACGTCGACGCCATGGCCAAGGAGATGGGCACCACCGAGAACGGCACCAACAGCATCAACGACATCACCCCGGTGCTGAACAAGGAAACCGGCAAGACCTACCACTCCGTCGAAATCAAGGACGGCAAGGCCGACGACAAGCAGACCGACACCCTGCGCGCCGACATCGTGCGCACCGTCGACGACGGCCGCGCCGTGGTCGCCAACATCGCCGGCACCGCCACCGACACCGACGGCAACACCCACTCCTTCGAAGGCGGCCACTACATCAGCGTCGTGGGCTACCGCGACGGCGGGAAGACCGTGACCATCGCGGACTCGGCCGACCCGAACATGGCCTCCTACCGGATGAGCGTGGACAACCTCGCCGACTGGATCGCCACCCGCGGCTACAGCGCCTCCTGACCGGCTATCCGCTGACAGGAGCGAGCACGAAGGGCCGGCCCCCACAAGGGGCCGGCCCTTCGTCGTGTCTCCAGACCGCTCAGGACTCCGCGAGTACGGCGAGGATCCCCTCGCCGTACTTGGCCAGTTTGTTGTCGCCGACGCCGCTGATGCGGGACAGCTCGGCCAGCGAGGTGGGCGCCTCGGTGGCGATCTGCCGCAGCGTGGCGTCGTGGAAGATGACGTACGCCGGGACGCCCTGTTCCTTGGCGGTGGCCGCCCGCCAGGCGCGGAGCCGCTCGAACACCGGGACGGCGGCCGGGGCCAGGTCGGCCACCACGGTGGCCGCGCCCCGGGGCTTGGCGGACCGGCCGGACGCCGGGCGCTCCGGCTCCCGCCGCATGGTGACCGTGCGCCGGCGGCCGAGCACCTCGGCGCTCGCCTCGGTGAGGGCCAGCGTGCCGTAGTCGCCCTCGACGGCGAGCAGGCCCTCGGCAAGGAGTTGCCGCACCACGCCCCGCCACTCGGCATCGCGCAGGTCGGTGCCGATGCCGAAGGTGCTCAGCGAGTCGTGGCCGTGTTGGTCGATCTTGTCGGTGCGCTTGCCGAGCAGGATGTCCACGCAGTGCCCGGCGCCGAAGCGCTGGTTGCGTTCGCGATCGAGCCGGTAGACGGTGGAGAGCAGCTTCTGGGCGGCGACCGTGCCGTCCCAGGACTCCGGCGGCTCCAGGCAGGTGTCGCAGTTGCCGCAGTTGGCCGTGCCGCCCTCGCCGAAGTATTCGAGGAGTTGTGCCCGGCGGCAGCGGACCGTCTCGCAGAGCGCCAGCATGGCGTCGAGGTGGGTGGCGAGGTTGCGCCGGTGGGCCAGGTCGCCCTCCGACGTCTCGATCATCTTGCGCTGCTGCACCACGTCCTGGAGCCCGTACGCGAGCCAGGCCGTCGACGGCAGCCCGTCGCGCCCGGCGCGGCCGGTCTCCTGGTAGTAGCCCTCCACCGACTTGGGCAGGTCGAGGTGGGCGACGAAGCGGACGTCGGGCTTGTCGATCCCCATGCCGAAGGCGATGGTGGCGACCATGACGAGGCCGTCCTCGCGCAGGAAGCGCTGCTGGTTGGCCGCTCTGGTCGCCGCGTCGAGCCCGGCGTGGTAGGGCAGCGCCGCGATGCCGTTGGCGACCAGGAACTCGGCGGTCTTGTCGACGGAGGCGCGGGACAGGCAGTAGACGATGCCGGCGTCACCGGGGTGCTCGTCGCGCAGCAGGGCGAGCAGCTGCTTGCGCGGCTCCCGCTTGGGCACGATCCGGTACTGGATGTTGGGCCGGTCGAAGCTGGCCACGAAGTGCCGGGCGTCGGTGAGCTTGAGCCGGGTGGCGATCTCCGCGCGGGTGGCCTGGGTGGCGGTGGCGGTCAGCGCGATCCGTGGCACTCCCGGCCAGCGCTCGTGCAGCATCGACAGGTTGAGGTAGTCGGGGCGGAAGTCGTGCCCCCACTGCGAGACGCAGTGCGCCTCGTCGATCGCGAAGAGCGCGATCCGCCCGCGCTCCAGCAAGGCGACGGTGGCGCGCGTCGCCAGCGCCTCCGGGGCGAGGTAGAGCAGGTCGAGCTCGCCGGCGAGGAACGCCGCCTCGACCCGCCGCCGCTCGGCGAGATCCTGGGTCGAGTTGAGGAACCCGGCCCGGACGCCGACCGCGGTGAGCGCGTCGACCTGGTCCTGCATGAGCGCGATGAGCGGCGAGACGACCACCGCCACGCCGTCGCGGATCAGCGCCGGGATCTGGTAGCAGAGCGACTTGCCGCCCCCGGTCGGCATGAGCACCAGCGCGTCGCCGCCGGCCACCACGTGCTCGACGACCTCGTGCTGGAAGCCGCGGAAGGCGTCGTAGCCGAACACCCGGCGCAGCACCCGCAGCGCGTCCTCGGTCCGCTCATCGGTGGGGGAGACCATCCGCGCAGTCTACGATCGCCCGCCGACACCACCCCGCCCCGAACGGCCGTGTGGCGGCAACCGGGCCTCCGGACGGCGGCAACCGGGCCTCCGGACAGCGGCAGCCCGGACCCGGTGAAAGCGGCAGCCGGAGCTCGACAAAACGGACAAGGGCCTGTTCCGGTCGTCACCCCGTGGAATCCCGGGCGGGGTCGCAGCCGTTAGAGTCGCTGACTGACCATGCGCGGCCAACCGGCCGCGGCGCCACGGCTGGGGGTAGCGGGTGAGCGAGGCGCGGACGGCGGGGGACCTGGTGCCGACCAACGCGGAGACAGCTCTCGGGCGGCCGGCGCCGGCGGAGGCGGACACCACCCTGGTGGTGGTGACCGGCCTGTCCGGCGGTGGCCGCAGCACGGTGGCCCGCGCGTTGGAGAACGTCGGCTACTACGTGGTGGACAACCTGCCCCAGGCCCTGATGCTGGACATGGCCGAGCTGGCCTTCAAGGCCGGCGGCGCGGCCCGGCGTACGGCGATGGTGCTGGACGTCCGCTCGCGCGCCTTCTCGACGGACCTGGCCGGGGCGATCCGGGAGCTGCGTGAGCGCGGTTTCCAGCCCCGGGTGGTCTTCGTCGACGCCGACGACGAGGTGCTGATCCGCCGGTTCGAGAGCGTGCGGCGCTCGCACCCGTTGCAGGGTGACGGGCGGCTGGCCGACGGGATCGCCGTCGAGCGGGCGCTGCTGGAGGAGGCCCGGGACCAGGCCGACGTGATCATCGACACGAGCCACCTGAACGTGAACCAGCTCCGCCGCCGGGTCGAGGAGCTGTTCGGCGGTGAGGACTCCCGCCGGCTGCGGATCACCGTGCTGTCCTTCGGCTTCAAGTACGGCCTGCCGCCGGACGCCGACTTCGTGATGGACGCCCGGTTCCTGCCGAACCCCTACTGGGTGCCGGAGCTGCGCGAGCACACCGGGCGCGAGGAGGCGGTCAGCGCGTACGTGCTGGGTCAGGAGGGCGCGGACGCGTTCGTGGCCGGGTACGCGGACCTGGTCAACGCCACCACCGCCGGTTTCGAGCGGGAGGGCAAGCGCTACCTGACCGTGGCCGTGGGCTGCACCGGTGGCAAGCACCGCAGCGTGGCGATCGCCGAGGAGCTGGCCGCCCGGCTGCGCCGCTCCGGCATCGCGGCCAACCCCCAGCACCGGGACCTGGGGCGCGAATGACGCCGACCAGGGTGGTCGCCTTCGGCGGCGGGCACGGGCTGTCGGCGTCGCTGCGGGCGCTGCGGCACTGCGTACCCGGACTGGATCTGGACATCACCGCGGTGGTGACGGTCGGCGACGACGGTGGCTCCAGCGGGCGGCTGCGCGCGGAGCGCGGCGGCCTCCCGCCGGGCGACCTGCGGCAGGCGCTCGTGGCCCTGGCCGGGGACCACCCGGCCACGCGGCGCAGTGCGGCGCTGTTCCAGCACCGCTTCGCCGCCGCGGGGGGCGGGCCCGGCGGCGCCGATTCGCTCGCCGGCCACGCGGTCGGCAACCTGCTGCTGCATGGACTGACCGAGCTGCTCGGTGACCCGGTGGTGGCGCTCGACCACGCGGGCGCGATGCTCGGCGCGGTCGGCCGGGTGCTGCCGATGTCCCGGCAGCCGGTCGGCATCGAGGCCCGGGTGCGCGGCGCCGACCCGGACCGCCCGGACGAGGTCCGCACGGTGCGCGGGCAGCACCAGGTGGCGGTCACCTCCGGCACGGTCGAGTCGTTGCGGCTCACGCCGGCCGCGCCGGCCGCGTGCGCCGAGGCGGTCACCGCGGTACGCGCCGCCGACTGGCTGATCTTCGGGCCGGGCAGCTGGTACACCAGTGTGCTGCCGCATCTTCTGGTGCCCGGCCTGGCCGACGCGATCGTCTCCAGCCCGGCCCGTCGGCTGGTCACCCTCAACCTGGTGGCGGAGAAGGAGACACTCGGTCTCTCCCTTCCCGACCATCTGGACACCCTCCGGCGCTATCTGCCCGAGTTGAAGGTGGACATGGTGCTGGCCGACTCCAAGGCGGTGGGTGATCCCGTGGCGGTCGAACGTGCGGCAGAATCGCTGGGTGCCCGGCTGGTCCTCGCTCCCGTCGCCGTCACCGACGGCACGCCCCGTCATGATCCGGCTGCCCTGGGCGCCGCGTTGGTGCCTGTCCTGGGCGCCGATCGTTAGACACGTACGTAATCACCGGCGACACGCCGGAACCCGGTCCTGAGGGGGCGCGCAACATGGCGATGACGGCGGCGGTCAAGGACGAGCTGAGTCGGGTCGACGTGCCCAAGCCCTGCTGTCGGCGGGCGGAGATGGCAGCCCTGCTCCGGTTCGCCGGCGGGCTGCACATCGTGTCGGGTCGCGTCGTGGTCGAGGCGGAGCTGGACACCGGCGCGGTGGCCCGGCGGCTCCGCCGGGAGATCGCCGAGGTCTACGGCTACCCGAGTGAGATCCACGTGCTCGCCTCCGGCGGGCTGCGCAAGGGCAGCCACTTCATCGTGCGGGTGGTGAAGGACGGCGAGGCGCTCGCCCGGCAGACCGGCCTGCTGGACGTCCGGGGCCGCCCGGTGCGGGGCCTGCCCCCGCACGTGGTGGCCGCCAACGTCTGCTGCGCGGTCTCCGCCTGGCGGGGCGCGTTCATGGCGCACGGCTCGCTCACCGAACCGGGCCGGTCCAGCGCCCTGGAGATCACCTGCCCCGGCCCGGAGTCCGCGCTCGCCCTGGTCGGCGCGGCCCGCCGGATCGGCATCACCGCCAAGAACCGCGAGGTGCGCGGGGTGGACCGGGTGGTGGTCAAGGACGGCGACGCGATCGCCGCGCTGCTCACCCGGATCGGCGCTCACTCCAGCGTGCTGGCCTGGGAGGAGCGGCGGGTGCGCCGGGAGGTGCGGGCGACCGCCAACCGACTGGCCAACTTCGACGACGCCAACCTGCGCCGCTCGGCCCGCGCCGCGGTGGCCGCCGCCGCCCGGGTCACCCGCGCGCTGGAGATCCTCGCCGAAGACGCCCCCAACCACCTGACCTCGGCCGGCCGGCTGCGGCTGGAGCACCGGCAGGCCTCCCTGGAGGAGCTGGGCGCGCTGGCCGAGCCGCCGCTGACCAAGGACGCGATCGCCGGCCGGATCCGCCGGCTGCTCGCGCTCGCCGACAAGCGGGCGCGCGACCTGGGCATCCCGGATACCGAAGCGGCCGTCACGCCCGACATGCTCGTGGTCTGATAGGACCGGTGGGGCGTCGGGCTGCGAGGGGATCACCACCCGCCGCAGCGCGGCGGCGCGCGCTCGGATAAGGTCGCTGCGTACGGCAAGGGGGCCGGCAAAGGCATCCCTCGCCGTGCTCACCGCCTCGGGCGGTCTGGTCTCCTGGGACCGCGGCGGGGTGGCCGAGATGAACCGTCAACGGCCGGCTCCACCGGTCGGCGAACACTCTCCGCCGGCCGGGTTCTGACGCCGGCGGACCAGAACGCGAGGAGATGGGACCTGTGACCATCCGGGTTGGCATCAACGGCTTCGGCCGGATCGGCCGCAACTTCTTCCGGGCAGTGCTGGCGTCCGGCGCTGACATCGAGGTCGTGGCGGTCAACGACCTGACCGACAACGCGACGCTCGCCCACCTTGTCAAGTACGACAGCATCCTGGGTCGCCTCCCGCACGAGGTGAAGGCCACCGCCGACGAGATCACCGTGGGTGGCAAGACCATCAAGGCGTACGCCGAGAAGGACCCGGCCAAGCTGCCGTGGGGCGAGGTCGGCGCCGACGTCGTCATCGAGTCCACCGGTTTCTTCACCGACGCCACCAAGGCGAAGGCGCACGTCGACGGCGGGGCCAAGAAGGTCATCATCTCCGCCCCGGCGAAGAACGAGGACGTCACCGTGGTCATGGGCGTCAACCAGGACCAGTACGACCCGGCCAAGCACACGATCATCTCGAACGCCTCCTGCACCACCAACTGCCTCGCCCCGATGGCCAAGGTGCTGCACGACACGTTCGGCATCCAGCAGGGTCTGATGACGACCATCCACGCGTACACGCAGGACCAGAACCTGCAGGACGCGCCGCACAAGGACCTGCGCCGCGCCCGGGCCGCCGCCCTGAACATCGTGCCGACCTCGACGGGCGCCGCGAAGGCGATCGGCCTGGTCCTGCCGGACCTCAAGGGCAAGCTGGACGGCTACGCGCTGCGCGTGCCGATCCCGACCGGCTCCACCACCGACCTGACCGTCACGGTCGGCCGGGAGACCACGGTGGACGAGGTCAACGCCGCGCTGAAGGCCGCCGCGGACGGCCCGCTCAAGGGCATCCTGGTCTACAACGAGGACCCGATCGTCTCCTCGGACATCGTCACCGACCCGGCGTCCTGCATCTTCGACGCGCCGCTGACCAAGGTGATCGGCAACCAGGTCAAGGTCGTCGGCTGGTACGACAACGAGTGGGGCTACTCGAACCGCCTCGTCGACCTGGTCAAGCTGGTGGGTAGCTCGCTGTGAGCATCCGCAACCTCGACGACCTGCTCGGCGAGGGGGTGTCGGGTCGGCGCGTGCTGGTGCGCGCCGACCTGAACGTCCCGCTCGACAAGCAGAGCGGTGACATCACGGACGACGGCCGCATCCGGGCCGTGCTGCCGACCCTGAGCGCGCTGGTCCAGGCCGGCGCCAAGGTGGTCGTCTGCTCGCACCTGGGCCGCCCGAAGGGCGCGCCGGATCCGCAGTTCAGCCTCCGCCCGGTCGCCGGGCGGCTCGGCGAGCTGCTCGGCGCGCCGGTGCGCTTCGCCGAGGACACCGTCGGCGACTCGGCCCGCGCCTGCGTGGAGGGCCTGGCCGACGGCCAGGTCGCCCTGCTGGAGAACCTGCGCTTCAACAAGGGTGAGACCAGCAAGGACGACGCCGAGCGGGGCGCCTTCGCCGACCAGCTCGCCGCCTTCGGCGACGCGTACGTGGACGACGCCTTCGGGGCCGTGCACCGCAAGCACGCCAGCGTCTACGACGTGCCGGCCCGGCTGCCGCACGTCGCGGGCCGTCTCGTGCTGCGTGAGGTGGAGGTGCTCAGCAAGCTCACCGGCGCCCCGGAGCGGCCGTACGTGGTGGTGCTGGGCGGCTCCAAGGTCTCCGACAAGCTGGCCGTGATCGAGGCGCTGCTGCCCACGGTCGACCGGCTGCTCATCGGCGGCGGGATGTGCTTCACCTTCCTCAAGGCCCGGGGCCACGAGGTGGGCACCTCGCTGCTGGAGAAGGAGATGGTCGAGACCTGCCGCAACCTGCTGGAGCGGTCCGGCGGCAAGATCATGCTCCCGGTCGACGTGGTGGCCGCGGACGCGTTCGCGCCCGACGCCGCGCACGACACCGTGCCTGCCGACGGCATCCCGAGCCACCGGCTGGGGCTGGACATCGGCCCCGAGACGGTGGCCGGCTTCGCCGCCGCGCTGTCCCAGGCGAAGACGATCTTCTGGAACGGCCCGATGGGCGTGTTCGAGATGGCGGCGTTCGCGAACGGCACCCGGGGCGTCGCCGAGGCGATCACCAAGACCGACGCGTTCAGCGTGGTCGGCGGCGGCGACTCGGCCGCGGCGGTGCGGGCGCTCGGCCTGGACGAGTCCTCGTTCGGGCACATCTCCACCGGCGGTGGCGCCTCCCTGGAATTCCTCGAGGGCAAGACCCTCCCCGGCATCGCGGCCCTGGAGAACTGAATGGCGAGCACCCCCCGCCGGCCGCTGATGGCCGGCAACTGGAAGATGAACCTGAACCACCTCGAGGCCAACCTGCTGGTGCAGAAGCTGGCCGCGAGCCTCACCGAGAAGCAGCTCACCGAGGTCGAGACGGTGGTCCTGCCGCCCTTCACCGACCTGCGCACCGTGCAGACCGCGGTGGACGGCGACAAGCTGCTGATCGGCTACGGCGCGCAGGACCTGTCGCCGTTCCAGTCGGGCGCGTACACGGGGGACATCTCCGGGGCGATGCTCGCCAAGCTGGGTTGCACCTACGTGGTGGTCGGCCACTCCGAGCGGCGGCAGTACCACCACGAGGACGACGCGCTGGTCAACGCCAAGGTGGCCGCCGCGCTGGCGAACGGGCTCATCCCGATCCTGTGCATCGGCGAGGGGCTGGAGATCCGCGAGCAGCTCCGGCACGTGCCGCACTGCTGCGACCAGCTCGACGGCGCGCTCCGGGGGCTCACCCCGGAGCAGGTCACCAAGGTCGTCGTGGCGTACGAGCCGGTCTGGGCGATCGGCACCGGCAAGACGGCGACCCCGGAGGACGCCCAGGAGGTCTGCGGCGAGGTGCGCAAGCGCCTGGTGGAGACCTTCGGCCAGGACACCGCGGACCAGGTCCGGATCCTCTACGGCGGGTCGGTGAAGTCGTCGAACGTGGCGGCGACCATGGCCCAGCCGGACGTGGACGGGGCCCTGGTCGGGGGCGCCAGCCTGGACGCCGAGGAATTCGCGCAGATCTGCCGGTTCCCGGAGCACATCGCCCGCTGATCGCTCGCTATCCTTGACGCTGCCCGCCCACCGGCCGGTGCCGCTGTGCCCGTCAGGACCGGGCAGTGATCGCAACGAGAGGATTGACCCCCGCCATGCCGATCTGGTTCGCCTACACGATGATCGTGTTGCTGGTCATCACGAGCATCCTGCTCACCCTGCTGATCCTCCTGCACCGCGGTAAGGGCGGCGGGTTGTCGAGCATGTTCGGCGGCGGCGTCAGCTCCAGCCTGGCCGGTTCCTCCGTGGCCGAGAAGAACCTCGACCGCTACACCGTTCTGGTGGGGATCATCTGGTTCGCGTGCATCGTCGGGATCGGGCTCTGGCTCCGGCTCCAGACGGGCAGCGGCGCCTGAGCGAGCGCTCCGAGTCGTACAATCTGCGCGCGGTCCGTGACGGACCGCGCGCAGATTGTTTCTCCGCGCGTCGCCCGCCGCCCACCCCCGTCAGCGGCGGTCCCCTCCGACGACAGGAGCGAGCAGCCGTGTCCAGTGGCAACGTCATCCGCGGCACCCGGATCGGGTCCGCCCCCGAGCGGTTCGAGCAGCGCATCGAGCCGGCGCCCCGCCGGCCGGTCACCTACTGGTGCGCGAACGACCACCGCGTCGAGTTCCTCATCGCCGCCGAGGCGGAGGCCCCGGAGACCTGGGACTGCCCGCGCTGCGGCGAGCCGGCCGGCCCCGACCGGGGCAACCCGCCCGGCCCGGCCCGGGCCGAGCCCTACAAGACCCACCTGGCGTACGTGCAGGAGCGGCGCACCCCGGAGCAGGGCGAGGCGTTGCTCGCCGAGGCCCTGGAGACGCTGCGCCGGCGGCGCGGCGGGGCCTGAGCACGCGGGAGCCCCGACCCGCCCGGGCCGGGGCTCCGCCGTCGTTCAGCGCAGGCTGCGCAGCCGGGGCGGCACGTTCGCCGCCGCGGAGCGGTCCAGCAGCCACAGGGTCCGGGACACCCCGCGCACCCCGGCCGCCGGCAGCTGCACCGGCCCGGCCCCGGCCAGGGCCATCCCGACCGCCCGGGCCTTGTCCGCCCCGGCGGCCACCAGCCAGACCTCCTCGGCCGTGTTGATCGTCGGGAGGGTCAGGGTGGTGCGCACCGGCGGCGGCTTGGGGCTGCCGCGTACGGCGCTGACCGGGCGGTTGTCGTGGTGCACCGGGTGCTCCGGGAAGACCGAGGCCACGTGCCCGTCCTCACCCACACCGAGCATCAGCACGTCGAAGTGGGGGAGGGCGGCGGTCCCCGGCCGGGCGGCCCGGGCCAGCTCCTGCGCGTACCCGGCGGCGGCCGCCTCCGGGTCGTTGCCGGCCGGCCCGTCGGAGGCCGGCATCGGGTGGATGCGCGTCGGGTCCAGCGGGACGACGTCCAGCAGCGCGGCCCGGGCCTGTGTCTCGTTGCGCTCCGGGTCGCCGGCCGGCAGGAACCGCTCGTCGCCCCACCAGACGTCGACCCGGGACCAGTCGACGGCGTCCCGGGCCGGCAGCTGCGCCACCGCCCGGTAGACCGCCGCGGCGATCCGCCCGCCGGTCAGCACCACCGACGCCTGGCCGCGCTCGGCCTGCGCGTCGAGCAGCTTCACCACCAGCCGGGCCGCCACCGCCTGCGCCAGCAGGTCCGGGTCGGCGTGTACGGCGACACTCGCCTCACTCATCCATCGTGCCTTCGTCCTCCGACCGCCCCACGGCGGTCACCTGTGCTGTCCGACCGCCGAGCGGCCCGTGCGGTGTGCTCACTCGCTGGCGGTCGCGCCGGCGTGCGCGGTGACCCCGGCCTCGGCCCGCTGGGCGGTCGCCGGATCCTTCCACACGTGCACCCGCTGGGCGGGCCGCTGGTCGAGTGCGGTGAGCCCGGCGGTCGCACCGAGCGCCTCGGCGTAGACCTGGTCGGCGTCGAGCCGGCGCAGCTCCTCGGCCAGCTCGTCGCCGAGCGGGCGGCGGACCAGCGGCAGCGTCCGGTCCTCCTGGCCGCTGCGCCGGAAGATGGCCACGTTCTCGTCGCGGGTCAGCATCAGCTCGTCGCCGTTGGCGCAGCGCAGCTGCACCTCGCGCATCCGGGGGAACTTGTCGGTGTGCTCCCACACCGGGTCGATGCCGAGCCGGGCGGTCAGCCAGCCGCGCATGAGCGCGGCCGTCGGGTCGGTGGGCGGCGCCACCACGGTCGCCTCGGTGACCCGGGCCTGCGTGGTGTCGAACGCCCCGGCCACGAGGGTGCGCCACGGGGTGATCCGGGTCCAGGCCAGGTCGGTGTCCCCCGGGGCGTAGTCCGCGGCCCGCTGCCGCAGCGCGGCGATCGGGTCGGCGGCCTGCGCCGCGTCGGTGATCCGCCGGTCGGCCACCACACCGAGGAAGTCGGTGGCGATCTCCTCCGGCGGCTCGCCGTGCCACCACGTCACCACCGGCACGTCCGGCACCAGCAGCGGCATCACCACCGACTCGGCGTGCAGCGCGAGCCGGCCGTACATCCGGGTCACCACCGCCTCGCACGGGCCGAGCCGGCCGCCGACGACGATCTCCGCGTCCAGCCGGTTGCGGTCCCGCTCGACGTCGGAGCGGACCACCACGAGCAGCCGGCACGGGTGGGCGGCGGCTGCGATGGTCGCGGCCGCCTCGGCCTCCCGGACGCGCTTCTCGTCGACCACGACGATCAGCGTGAGCGCCATGCCGCTGGCCACCCCGCCCGCGCTGCGCCGCTCGGCGGCGAGGGCCTTGACCACCTCGTTCCCGGTGGTGTCCCACAGCCCGATCATGCTCTCCTCCAGGACCGGCCCTCGCGGGCCAGCATCTCGTCGGCGGCCCGGGGGCCCCACTCGCCGGCCCGGTAGGGCTCCGGCTTGGTGCCGTCCCAGGCGTGCTCCAACGGGTCCACCACCTGCCAGCTCTGCTCCACCTCGGCGGCGTCCGGGAACAGCGTCCGATCACCGATGAGCACGTCCAGCACCAGCCGCTCGTACGCCTCGGGGCTGGACTCGGTGAACGCCTCGCCGTACTGGAAGTCCATCGCGATGTCGCGGACCTCCATGGTCGTGCCCGGCACCTTGGAGCCGAACTTCAGCACCACGCCCTCGTCGGGCTGGACCCGGATGACGAGCTGGTTGGGGCCGAGCGACTCCATGTCGGCCTGGTTGAACGGCAGGTGCGGCGCCGTCTTGAACACGATGGCCACCTCGGTGACCCGCCGGGGCAGCCGCTTGCCGGCCCGGATGTAGAACGGCACCCCGGCCCAGCGCCGGTTCTGGATGCCCAGCTTCACGGCCACGTACGTCTCGGTGGTGGACTCCGCCGGGACGCCCTCCTCGTCGAGGTAGCCGACGGCGCGTTCGCCGCCCACCCAGCCGGGCAGGTACTGACCGCGGACGGTGTCGCGGGAGACGTCCTTCGGCACCGTGATGGCCTTGAGCACCTTGAGCTTCTCGGTGCGGATCTCGTCGGCGTCGAAGCTGGTCGGCTCCTCCATGGCCACCAGGGCGAGCAGCTGGAGCAGGTGGTTCTGGAGCACGTCGCGGGCGGTGCCGACCGAGTCGTAGAACGCGGCCCGGGTGCCGATGCCGACGTCCTCGGCCATGGTGATCTGCACCGAGTCGACGTACTTGGAGTTCCACAGCGGCTCGAACAGGTTGTTGGCGAAGCGCAGCGCCAGGATGTTCTGGACCGTCTCCTTGCCCAGGTAGTGGTCGATCCGGAAGACGTCCTGGCTGGTGAAGACGTCGTCGACCAGGTCGTTGAGCGCCTTCGCCGAGGGCAGGTCGTTGCCGAACGGCTTCTCCACGACCACCCGGCGCCAGCCGCCGGACTTGGCGTTGTCGGCCATGCCGGTGCGGGCGAGCTGCTTGAGCACCACGGGGAACGCCGCCGGAGGGATGGAGAAGTAGAAGGCGGCGTTGCCGGGGATGCCGTGGGTGTCGCGCAGCTCGTCGAGGGTCGCGGCGAGCTGGTCGAAGGCGGCGTCGTCGTCGAACGAGCCGCCGACGAACTTGATGTTGCCGGCGAGCCGGGCCCAGACCTCCTCCCGCCACGGGGTGCGGGCGTGCTTCTTGGCCGCCTCGTGGGCCAGCCCCTCGAAGTCGCCGTCGCCCCAGTCGCGCCGGGCGAAGCCCAGGACCACGAAGCCGGGCGGCAGCAGCCCCCGGTTCGCCAGGTCGTAGACCGCCGGCAGCAGCTTCTTGCGGGCCAGGTCGCCGGTCACCCCGAAGATCACCAGAGCGCACGGCTCCGGGATCCGCGGCAGCCGGCGGTCCTGAGGATCGCGCAGCGGGTTCCCTGTGCTGTCCTCGGTTCGCGACTGCGGGGCTCGCAGGACCGGCTCACTCCTCGCGCTCACGGTGCCTCCTCGCTCCGCCGATGTCACGTCGTTCATCGTCACGTCAGTGTCCGTCCGGCCGCGTCCAGTAGCTGGGCGACGCCCGCCGCCCGCTCGGTCAGGTGCAGGCGCAGCACCGGCCGCCCGCGACCGGCGAGGGCCCGCCGGTCGCCGGCGGCCTGGGCCGCCTGAAGGTCTCCGAAGGTGTACGGGCGGCCGGGCACCGGCAGGTCGCCGGTGACCGCGCCGGTCAGCTGGAGGTGGCTGCCGGCCCGTGGGCCGCCCTTGTGGTACTGCCCCGTCGAGTGGAGACACCGCGGCCCCCACCCGAAGGTGACCGGGCGCGCCGTGGCCCGCGCCAGCAGCGGGCGCAGGCCCGCCACCGCCGCGTCGCCCCACCGGTCGAGGTAGGCGGTCACCGCCAGGTAGCCGTCGTCGCCCAGCCCGGCGAGCAGCCAGCGCAGCGCGCCGGCCAGGTCGGCGGGGGCGCCGGCCGGGGCGTACACCTCGATGGCGCCCTCGGTGGCCGACGGCGACTCCGCCGGTGGACCGTCGGCGAGCAGCCGTGCCGTGTGCTCCTTGCTCTCGGCGACGTCCGGCTGGCCGAACGGGTCGACGTCGAGCACGGCGGCGGCGAGCGCGGTGGCGTACTCCCAGGTGAGGAACTGGGCGCCCAGCGGACCGTTGACCGCCACGTCGGCCGGGCCGGGCGCGGCCCCCGGGCCGAGGGCGCCGCCGTAGCCCACGGTCAGCACGTCCGGGCCGGTGGCGCCCGGGGCGTCCGGGGCCTCCACCACGACCGGGAGGATGCCCCGGCCGGCCTTGCCGGTCGACCCGGCGAGCAGTTGCTCGGCCCAGTCGCCCAGCCCGTCGAGCCCGGTGCCGTCGGACACCAGCGCGACGGTGTCCCGGCCGGTGGTGGCCGCCGCGGCGAGCGCCGCCCCGAGGGCCAGGCCCGGGTTGTCCCGGTGCCGGTCGAGCGCACCGGCGAGGGCCTCGGCGTCGTCCAGCAGGTCGGCGACCGGCGCCCCGGCCAGCGCCGCGGGGACCAGCC
Organism: Micromonospora sp. AMSO31t; assembly: GCF_008868175.1. Classification (GTDB taxonomy): domain Bacteria; phylum Actinomycetota; class Actinomycetes; order Mycobacteriales; family Micromonosporaceae; genus Micromonospora. Next base: position 31,495 of record NZ_WBKT01000029.1, on the reverse strand, counting down.
CGAACGCGGTGAGCGCGGAGTGCCGGCCGCCCACCTCCGGGTCGGACTGGATGACCACCACGCCCAGCTCGTCGGCGAGTCCCTCCAGCGGGGAACCGGGGTCGGTGACGACCACGAAGTGCCGGGCGGTCTCGGCCTCGGTCAGGCCGGCGTCGAGGAACGCCTGCCAGTACGCCCGCCGGATGCTGTCGGTCTCCACCGTGGCGCCGGACTCGCCGGCGACCACCACCACGGTGCGGTCCAGCCGGTCGGCCAGGGCCGCGCGGACCTCGCCGGGATCGGTGCCGTCGAGCACGGTCAGCGGCCGGCCGAGGGTCCGGGCGATCACCTCCGGGGCGAGCGAGGAGCCGCCCGTCCCGGCCAGCACCACGTGGTCCAGGTCGGCCAGCTCCTCGGTCAGCTCGGCGAGCTGGGGGAGCAGCTCCCGGGCGCGGGCGTGGGTGTCCAGCCAGCCCAGCCGCGTCCGGGCCGTCGCCTCGGCGGCCGGCCCCCAGAGGGTCGGGTCCTTGGCGGCGAGCCGGGCGGGGAGGTCCGCGGCGACCAGCGCGGCCCGCACGGACGCGGGCGCGGACCCGTCGACCGCGTCCGCGCCGTGCACGGCCAGCCCGGCGGCGATGTCCGCCCGGCCGGCCAGCAGGTCGCTCACCTCACCACCCCGTCCTCGTGGCGTGGCGCGTCCCGGGGCTCGTTACCGGTCCCGGGACGCGACCGGCGCCGTCCGTCACGCGTTGCCCCCGGCCTTCTCGGCCGCCTTCGCGTTGCCCTTGGCGGCCCGGTTCGGCTGGCCGATGCCCTTGGCCGCCTCGGCGAGGGACTTCTTGACCCCGTCGAGCAGCTCCAGCCAGCTCGTCTCGAACTTCTCCACGCCCTCCCGCTCCAGGGTGGCGATCACGTCGGCCATGTCCACGCCGGCCGCCTCCAGGTCGGTGAAGACCTTGCGGGCCGCGTCGTACGCGCCGGTGACCGTGTCGCCGCGGGTCTCCCCGTGGTCGGCGTAGGCGTGGATGACCGCCTCCGGCATGGTGTTGACCGTGCCGGGGGCGATCAGCTCCTCGACGTAGATGACGTCCCGGTAGTCGGGGTTCTTGGTCGAGGTGGAGGCCCACAGCGGGCGCTGCGGGTGGGCGCCCGCGTCGGCGAGCTTCTTCCACCGGTCGGAGCCGAAGACCTCGGCGTAGCGCTCGTACGCCAGCTGGGCGTTGGCGACGGCGGCCTTGCCGCGCAGCGCCTTGGCCTCGTCGGAACCGATCTTCTCCAGCCGCTTGTCCACCTCGGTGTCGACCCGGGAGACGAAGAACGAGGCGACCGACCCGATCTTCGACAGGTCGTGGCCGTTCGCCTTCGCCTGCTCCAGACCGGCCAGGAACGCCTCCATGACCTGCGAGTACCGGTCCAGGCCGAAGATCAGCGTGACGTTCACGCTGATCCCCTCGGCCAGGGTCGCGGTGATCGCCGGCAGGCCCGCCTCGGTGGCCGGGATCTTGATGAACAGGTTCGGCCGGTCGACCAGCCACCAGAGCGCCTTGGCCTCGGCGACGGTCCGGTCGGACTCGTGGGCCAGCCGCGGGTCGACCTCGATCGACACCCGGCCGTCCACCCCGGCGCTCTTGTCGTAGGAGGGGCGCATCACGTCGCAGGCCCACCGCACGTCGTACGTGGTGAGCATGCGGACCGCCTCCTCGACCTCGATGCCGCGGATGGCGAGGTCGCGCAGCTGCCAGTTGTACTCGTCGGCGTCGCTGAGTGCCTTCGCGAAGATCGTCGGGTTGGTGGTCACCCCGGCCACGTGCTGCTCCCGGCGGAGCTTGTCCAGCCCACCGGAGCTCAGTCGTACCCGGGAAAGATCGTCGAGCCAGATCGCCACACCGGCGGCCTGGAGCTCGCTCAGCCTGTCCGTCATGCTGTCCACGCTCCCCTCAGTTGCCGGTCGTGAAACCGGTGATGTCGCCCACCCGGGTCAGCGCCGCGTGCGCGGCGGCCACGATCCGGTCGGGGGTGAACCCGAACTGCTCGAAGAGCACGGTGTGCGGCGCGCTCGCCCCGTAGTGCTCCAGGCTCACGCACTCGCCGCTGTCCCCGACGATCGCCCGCCAGGACATGGCGATGCCCGCCTCCACGCTCACCCGTGCCTTTACCCCGCGCGGGAGCACCGACTCCCGGTAGGCCTCGTCCTGCGCGAAGAACCACTCCTGGCAGGGCATCGAGACGACCCGGGTGGGGGTGCCGTCGGCCTCCAGCCGCTCCCGGGCGGTGAGGCAGAGCTGCACCTCGGAGCCGGTGCCCACGATGATCACCTGCGGCTGCCCGTTGGACGCCTCGGCCAGCACGTAGCCGCCCTTCGCGGTGCCCTCGGCGCCGGCCAGCTCGGTGCGGTCGACCGTCGGCAGCGCCTGCCGGCTGAGCGCCAGCGCGGTGGGCCGGTCGGTGTGCTCCAGGGCCTGCCGCCACGCCCAGGCGGTCTCGTTGGCGTCGGCCGGGCGGACCACGTCGAGGCCGGGGATGGCCCGCAGCGCGGTCAGGTGCTCCACCGGCTGGTGGGTCGGGCCGTCCTCGCCGAGGCCGATCGAGTCGTGCGTCCAGACGTAGGTCACCGGCAGCTTCATGAGCGCGGCGAGCCGCACCGAGGGGCGCATGTAGTCGCTGAACACCAGGAACGTGCCGCCGTACGGGCGGGTGCCGCCGTGCAGGGCGATGCCGTTGAGGATCGCGCCCATGGCGTGCTCGCGGATGCCGAAGTGCAGGGTGCGGCCGTACTCGTCGCCGGGGAAGTCCTTGGTGGCGTGCTCGGCCGGGACGAAGGACGGCTCGCCCTTCATGGTGGTGTTGTTGCTCTCCGCCAGGTCGGCGGAGCCGCCCCACAGCTCGGGCAGCACCGGGGCGAGGGCCTCCAGGACCTTGCCGGAGGCGGCCCGGGTGGCCACGCCCTTGGCGTCGGCCGGGAAGGTGGGCAGCGCGTCGGCCCAGCCCTGCGGGAGCGTCCGGGTGGACATCCGCTCCCAGAGCGCCCGGCGCTCCGGGTTGGCCTCGGCCCAGGCGTCGAACGCGGTGGTCCACGCGGCCTGCGCCTCGGCGCCCCGGTCCAGCACCTGGCGGGCGTGCTTGAGCACCTCCTCGTCGATCTCGAAGGTGCGCTCCGGGTCGAAGCCGAGGATCCGCTTGGTGGCCTTCACCTCGTCGGCGCCCAGCGCCGAGCCGTGGATCTTGCCGGTGTTCTGCTTGTTGGGCGCGGGCCAGCCGATGATGGTGCGCAGCGCGATGAAGGAGGGCCGACCGGTCTCCGCCTTCGCGGCCAGCAGCGCCTCGTGGAGGGCCTCGACGTCCTCGTGGTAGTCGCCCTGGTCGGCGTCGCCGCGGCGCCAGTCGACCGTCTGGACGTGCCAGCCGTACGCCTCGTAGCGGGCGGCCACGTCCTCGCTCTTGGCGATCCGGGTGTCGTCCTCGATCGAGATCTCGTTGTCGTCGTAGATCACGCAGAGGTTGCCGAGCTGCTGGTGGCCGGCGAGGGCGCTCGCCTCGTGGCTGATGCCCTCCTCGATGTCACCGTCCGAGGCGATGCACCAGATGTCGTGGCGGAACGGGGAGTCGGCCCGATCCGGTTCGGGGTCGAACAGGCCGCGCTCGCGGCGGGCCGCCATGGCCATGCCGACCGCGTTGCCGAGGCCCTGGCCGAGCGGGCCGGTGGTGGTCTCGACGCCCGGGGTGTGGCCGTGCTCGGGGTGGCCCGGGGTGAGCGACCCCCACTGCCGCAGCGCCTTCAGGTCGTCCAGGGCCAGCGGGTAGCCGGAGAGGAAGAGCTGGATGTAGAGGGTCAGGCTGGAGTGCCCGGCGGACAGCACGAACCGGTCCCGGCCGGGCCAGTTCGGGTCGGCCGGGTTGTGCCGCATGACCCGGTTGAAGAGCAGGTACGCCGCGGGGGCGAGGCTCATGGCCGTGCCCGGGTGGCCGTTGCCGGATTTCTCCACGGCGTCCATGGCCAGCACGCGGACCGTGTCGACGGCCCTGCGGTCGAGGTCGGACCAGTTGAGAGCGGGAAGCTCGGGTCGGTTGGCAGCCACGATGGTTGTGCTCCTCGGCAGATGGGCGGAACCCTCACTGATGACCCTATCGAGCGGCCCTAAACGTCCGCCCGGGGATCTCTGCATGCTGGTCTGTACGTCTCCGACCGGATCAGCCGTTCAACCCGGGATGTGACGGCCCGCACCGTTGCCGGGTCTGCGGGGCAGCCAAAACGACGCCGCGTAGTGTGTGGGGCGGTGTGTGGGCCCGGAGGGGTCCGAGCCGACCCCGACCTCCCCCGCCGAAGCCGGAAGGTGGCAATCCGTGAGCATGATCACCGAGCGCCCCGTCAGCGACTCTGCCGGGCAGCCGCCGGTGGGCACGGTGACGGAGGCGCCGGCGACCGGCCGGCGGGACGTGCGGGCCGTGGTGGCCGCGTACGTGGCGCTCACCAAGCCGCGGATCGTCGAGTTGCTGCTGGTCACCACCGTGCCGGCGATGATGCTGGCCGACGGCGGCATGCCGGCGCTCTGGCTGGTGGCCGTGGTGCTGGTCGGCGGCTCGCTCGCCGCGGGCGCGGCCAGCGTGCTCAACTGCTACATCGACCGCGACATCGACCAGTTGATGCGGCGCACCAAGCGCCGGCCGCTGCCCGCGCACACCGTGTCCCCGCGCAACGCGCTGATCTTCGGCCTGGTGCTCGCGGTGATCTCGGTCGCGCTGATGGCCGCCGCCACCAACTGGCTGGCCGCCGGGCTGACCCTCGCGGCGATCGCCTACTACGACCTGGTCTACACGCTCTGGCTGAAGCGCACCACGGCCGCCAACACCTTCTGGGGCGGCGCCTGCGGGGCGGCGCCGGTGCTGATCGGCTGGGCCGCGGTCACCGGCTCCCTGGCGCCGGCCGCCTGGGGCCTGTTCGCGGTGGTCTTCTTCTGGCAGATGCCGCACTTCTACGCCCTGGCGATCAAGTACAAGGCGGACTACGCGCGGGCCGGCATCCCCATGCTGCCGGTGGTGGCCTCGGTCCGCCGGGTCAACGCGGAGATCATCCTCTTCTCCTGGCTGACCTTGCTCTCCTCGCTGGCCGTCTGGCCGCTCGGGATGAGCCCGATCTACGGCGTCACGGCGCTGGTGGTCGGCGGGATCTTCGTCGTCGAGGCACACAAGCTCTGCCGGCGCGCGGCGCGCGGCGAGGCGGTCAAGCCCATGCGGCTCTTCCACTGGTCCACCACCTACCTCACCATCCTGTTCGCGGCCGTCGCCCTCGACGCCCTGCTCTAGTCCCGTTTCCGGTGCTCACCGGAGTGGATGGGTTCCCCGTGTCGCGGATTTCATCAGAAATTTTTTCGGCCTGAGCCGGACGGGCTCAACCCGGACAGAGCGGGGCGATCTCCCTCGCCCGTTTTGGGCGGGCATAGGCGACATAGCCGGTCGAATTACCTGTGGTCTTCCTTAAACGAGTAGGTAATTGGCATCACATTCAGTTCATCGTTCTCGCACATCCGAGTGGATGTCTGCTTAGGCTTCGCGTCATGGCAGATGGTTCCGATACGACGCTGACGGCTGACAAGACCGCCGAGCAGGCCCCCAACGGCCTGGTCGCGGGCATCAAGTCGTTCGCCGCCGGACACGGCGGAGCGAAGGCGGTCATCGAGTACGTCGGCAAGCGCGGCGCACGGATCGTCCTCGTGGGTTCCGACGGGGCGTGGGCCGACCAGTTCGCCGACGGCACCGACGTCGCGCGGCAGGCCTGCGCCAAGGCAGGAGTGACCGTCGAGAACGCCTGGGAGCGTGAGCTGATGGACCAGATGCGTCCGAGCAACGACCTCTGGCGGTCGATGGCCCGGCGCACGATGGCCCGTTGACATAAATTGACCAACCACCACCAGTCGACCCGGGGGAAACCCCGGGTCGCTCTCGTCACCTGCACCGCCCTTCCCGACCTCGACCCGGACGACCGGCTCGTGCTCGCCCCGCTCGCTGCCCGCGGCGTCGCCGCCGAGGCGGTCGTCTGGGACGACCCGTCCGTGGACTGGTCCCGCTACGACCTGGCCGTGCTCCGCTCGCCCTGGGACTACGCGCTGCGCCGCGACGAGTTCGTCGCCTGGGCGCGCACGGTGCCCGCCCTGGTCAACCCGGCCGACGTGGTCGCCTGGAACACCGACAAGCGCTACCTGGCCGAGCTGTCCGCGGCCGGCGTGCCCACCGTGCCGACCGCCTGGGTCGAGCCCGGGGCGGACTGGGCGCCGCCGGCCGACGCCGGGGAGTACGTGATCAAGCCGGCGGTCAGCGCCGGCAGCCAGGACACCGGCCGGTACGACCTGGCCGACCCGGAGCACCGGGAGCTGGCCGTGGCCCACGTGCGGCGGCTCTCCGCCGCCGGGCGGGTCGCCATGGTCCAGCCGTACCTGACGGCCGTGGACACCGCCGGGGAGACGGCGCTGCTCTTCCTGGCCGGGCCGGACGGCCTGGCGTTCAGCCACGCGATCCGCAAGGGGCCGATGCTGACCGGCCCCGACCGCGGTGTGGCCGAGCTGTACCGGGAGGAGCGGATCGAGGCCCGGACGGCCACCCCGGAGCAGCTGGACACGGCCGAGAAGACCCTGGCCGTCGTGCCCGGTGGCACCGAGCGGCTGCTCTACGCCCGGGTGGACCTCATCCCCGGCCCGGACACCTCGCCCGTCCTGGTCGAGCTGGAGCTGACCGAGCCGAGCCTGTTCGTCGGCCACGCCGACGGCGCCCCGGACCGGCTCGCGGCGGCGATCGCCACCCACCTGGCCCGGCGGGCCTGACGTCGCGCCCCGGCCCGCACCGCGCGGGCCGGGGCAGGCGTCACTCCTCGTCGCAGTGGTTGCGTTCCCAGCGGCCGCCGATGGGCGGGGTGTCCAGCCGGATCGCCGCCTCGTTCCCGGTGACGTCGTTGTCCGCCACCCGGCAGGACACGCAACTGCCCGCCTCGGTGATCCACAGCCCGTAGGTCTGGGTGTGCTCGTCGCGGTGCCAGATCCGGTTGCCCCGCACGGTGGCCGAGTCGAACGGGGCGTTGATGGCGATCCCGGCGCGCTCCGCCGGGCCGGCGGGCAGCTCGTATGGCGTCCCGGGCGCCGGGGTGGCCTCGTTCCAGCCGGTGGCCCCGTCGGGCCGCACCTCGGCCAGGGACAGTTCGTTGCCGGTGTTGTCGGCCACCACCGCGGTCCGCGAGTCGACCCGCAGGACCTTGCCCCGGTGCCCGCCGGGCGGCCAGTCCGCCGTCCCGTCGGTGACCCGGCGCAGGGCGTAGCGCACGGTGGCACCGGAACCGTGGCACGCGGGCGCGGACCGGCGCCCGTTGTCCCGGATCCGGTTGTCCACCACCGCGGCGTCGGTCATCGGCCGGTCGATCCGGATCCCGTCCAACGCGTTGTCCCAGATGTGGTTCGCCTGGATCACCACGTCCTCCGCGGCGCCCCGGTACCCGTGGCCCAGGTCGTGCTCGTGGTAGCCGTAGCCGCCGTTGCGGCTGATCCGGTTGCCCCGGATCACGTACGGACCGGGGGTGTTGCCCATGCTGATCCCGTCGCCGACGTTGCGGTCGATCACGCAGTCGGTCAGCAGCCCGCCGCGGCCGGCGATCCCGGCGGTGCCGTTGGCCGAGACGTCGAAGCCCGCCTCCAGGTTGTTCGTCAGCGTGCAGGCCGAGACGATCAGCCCGTCGGCCCCCCAGTCGGAGATGCCGAACCGGTTCGCCTGGCTGTGGCAACCGACGATGCGGAAGCCGCGCGGCGGCGCCCAGTAGTCCTTCTGCAGCTCCAGGAAGATCCCGTTGGTCCCGTTGCCCAGGGTGGTGCAGTTGGCGATGGTGAGCCGCTCCACGTCGCCCCAGCCGCCGATGCCGACGCCGATGCCCGCGCCGCCCATCTGCTCGCCGTTGTCCAGCCGTCCGCAGCCGACCACGACCACCCCGTCGATGAGGCTGTCCTGGAGGAAGTCGCAGCCCAGCCCGGTCGCGCCGGTGTGGTGGATGTAGAGGTTCCGGAAGACACCGCGCACCACGTACTGGAGGCCGAGGCCCTTGGCCAGGTAGTTGTACTGGGTCATGCCGACACCGGAGCCGTCGATCTCGAAGTCGGCGAAGGAGCAGTCGGCGATGTGCCGGTCCCGGTCCGCGCCGTGCTGCACCGTGGTCCAGAACGCCAGCGGGACGGGATCGTTCCGGTTGCCCTCGTTGCTGAGCAGGAAGCGGGTCGCGGCCGGCCCCGCGCCGATCAGCGACACGCCGCTGCGCCAGACGGTGCCGGCGTCCCGGATCGAGTAGATGCCCGGCGGGCAGTGGATGACCCGCGCCCGGCCGTCGGCGGCGTACCCGTCACCGAGCCGGTCCACCAGGGCGGCCAGCGCCGGCTGGTCGTTGGTCACGCCGTCGCCGGTGAGCCCGAAGTCGAGGGCGTCGCACCACAGCGGCGCGCCGGCCACCGGCGTCAGCCGCTGCGGGACGGTCGTGGACAGGCCCTTGCGCGACACCGGCGGCTCCCCTCGGGCGGACGATCCGTGGCGGACCGCTTTCCCGTTGCCGGCCGGGGGTAACGCCGGGGGAGCGCGCCTCAGGCGGCGGGGCTCAGGCGGCGGTGGTGACCGGCTGACCGGCCGGCGCGGCGGCGACCGGAGCCGGCGGGGCCGGATGCCGCTCCCGGGTGGCCCAGAGCACGCCCAGGGTCGCCAGCAGCACCAGGCAGGAGCCGAGCATGTGCGCGGCGACCAGCGCGGCGGGCAGGTGGGTGAAGTACTGCACGAAGCCGATCAGGCCCTGGCCCAGCTCGACCGCGACCAGGATCCCGGCGGCCCGGGCCGCCCGGGTGGCGCCCACCGCGCGGAACGCGAAGAGCAGCGCCACCGAGAGGCCGACCAGCAGGAACACGCCGTCGGCGTGCACCTGGGAGATCGCCTCCGGGTCCAGGCCGTTGCGGGCCGCGCCCTGGTCGCCCGCGTGGGGCCCGCTGCCGGTCACCCAGGTGCCGACCACCAGCACGGCCGCGCTCACCACGGTGGTGAGCAGGGCGAGGGTACGCAGCGGCGCCGGCACGGTCGGGGTCACCGGCCCGTCCGGCTCGGTGGTGCGCTTCCAGAGCGCGTACGCGGCGCCGATCACCACCATCGAGGCGAGGAAGTGCAGGCCGACCACCCACGGGTTGAGGTTGGTGAGCACGGTGAAGCCGCCGATCACGGCCTGGGCGGGGATGCCGAACAGCACGCCGATCGCCAGCGGCAGCAGCCCGCGCCGGCGGGGGCGTTGTGCGAGCACGCCCAGCACCACGGCCAGTGCGATGATCCCCACCACGAAGGTGAGCAGCCGGTTGCCGAACTCGATCACCCCGTTGATGCCCATCTCCGGGGTGGTGGTGTACGACTCGTCGGTGCACCGGGGCCAGGTCGGGCAGCCGAGCCCGGAGCGGGTGAGCCGGACCCCCCCGCCGGTGACCACGATCGCCACGTTCGCGATGATCGAGGTGTACGCGAGGCGGCGCAGCAGCGTGGGGGACACCGGAAACCGGACGGAAGCCTTCACGGGGGGAATCCTACGCACCGTAGTGGAACCCGATCGGGTGACTCCGCCACACCGGTGGTCGGGATCACCGGACCCCGGGTTTGCGGGCCTCCGGCGAATTACGTAACGTTGCTGTTGTGAAAAACGCGGCGGCCCTCCCCGGGCACGAGTCGGCGACCGTCCCGGTCGCCGGTGCTGCCGCGTCCACCGACCTCTCCACCCGTGACCGGGTCACCCAGCTGCTGCTGGAGCGGGGCTCGACCACCGCGGCCCAGCTCGGCTCGGCGCTCGGGCTCAGCCCGGCCGCGATCCGCCGGCACCTCGACGCCATGCTGGCCGACGGCGACGTGGAGGCCCGCGAGCAGGTCGTGCGGGGCAGCCGGGGCCGCGGCCGGCCGGCCAAGGTCTTCGTGCTCACCGAGGCGGCCCGGGTCCGCTGCGGCACCCACCACTACGACAACATCGCCACCGCCGCCCTGCGCTGGATCGCCCGCACGGGCGGCTCGCGGGCCGTCGAGGCGTTCGCCGCCGAGCAGGTGACCGCGCTGGAGGAGCGCTGCCGCGCGGCCATGGAGGACGCCGGCGACGAACCGCTCGCCCGGGCGGAGGCGCTCGCCGGGGCGCTGACCGCCGAGGGCTACGCTGCCAACGCGTCCACGATCGCCTCCGGCGGCCAGCTGTGCCAGCACCACTGCCCGGTGGCGCACGTGGCCGCCGAGTTCCCCCAGCTGTGCGAGGCCGAGACCGCGGTGATCTCCCGTCTGGTCGGCACCCACGTGCAGCGCCTGGCCACCATCGCGCACGGCGACGGGGTGTGCACCACGCACATCCCCACCCAGCCGCGTGCCCAGTCCGGTAACACCGTCACCACTGTGAGGACAGATAGATGACCGAGCAGATCGTCCAGCCCCTGACCCAGGAGGAGCAGCTCGCCGCCCTCGGTCGCTACGAGTACGGCTGGGCCGACCCCGACGTCGCGGGGGCGTCCGCCCAGCGCGGCCTCAACGAGGCGGTGGTGCGGGACATCTCGGCCAAGAAGAACGAGCCGGCCTGGATGCTCGACCTGCGCCTCAAGGGCCTGCGGCTGTTCGGCCGCAAGCCGATGCCAGCGTGGGGCGCGGACCTCACCGGGATCGACTTCGACAACATCAAGTACTTCGTGCGGTCCACCGAGAAGCAGGCCACCAGCTGGGAGGACCTGCCCGAGGACATCAAGAACACCTACGACCGGCTGGGCATCCCCGAGGCGGAGAAGCAGCGGCTGGTCGCCGGCGTCGCGGCGCAGTACGAGTCCGAGGTCGTCTACCACAAGATCCGTGAGGACCTCGAGGAGCAGGGTGTCGTCTTCCTGGACACCGACACCGCGCTGCGCGAGCACGAGGACATCTTCAAGGAGTACTTCGGCACGGTGATCCCGGTCGGCGACAACAAGTTCGCCGCGCTGAACACCTCCGTCTGGTCCGGTGGCTCGTTCATCTACGTGCCGAAGGGCGTGCACGTGGAGATCCCGCTGCAGGCCTACTTCCGGATCAACACGGAGAACATGGGCCAGTTCGAGCGGACGCTGATCATCGTCGACGAGGGTGCGTACGTGCACTACGTCGAGGGCTGCACCGCGCCGCTCTACTCCTCGGACTCGCTGCACAGCGCGGTCGTGGAGATCATCGTCAAGAAGAACGCCCGGTGCCGTTACACGACCATCCAGAACTGGTCGAACAACGTCTACAACCTGGTGACCAAGCGCGCCGTCTGTCACGAGGGCGCGACCATGGAGTGGGTCGACGGCAACATCGGCTCCAAGGTCACCATGAAGTACCCGGCGGTCTACATGACCGGCGAGCACGCCAAGGGCGAGGTGCTCTCGGTGGCCATGGCCGGCGAGGGCCAGCACCAGGACGCGGGCGCCAAGATGGTGCACGCCGCGCCGCACACCTCCTCGACCATCGTGTCGAAGTCGATCGCCCGGGGCGGCGGCCGCACCTCCTACCGGGGTCTGGTGCAGGTGCTGGAGGGCTCGCACAGCAGCCGGAGCACGGTCAAGTGCGACGCCCTGCTGGTCGACACCATCTCCCGCTCCGACACCTACCCCTATGTCGACATCCGCGAGGACGACGTGTCGATGGGGCACGAGGCGACCGTCTCCAAGATCAGCGATGACCAGCTCTTCTACCTGATGAGTCGGGGCCTGAGCGAGGACGAGGCGATGGCCATGATCGTGCGCGGCTTCATCGAGCCGATCGCCAAGGAGCTCCCGATGGAGTACGCCCTGGAGCTCAACCGCCTGATCGAGCTCCAGATGGAGGGTGCGGTCGGCTGACGCCGCCCCGCCCGCCCCGCACCAGACCGTCGTCGCAGAACAGACCAAGGACGAGATGACTACCCAGGCTTCCGCGCCGCCCACGACCAAGTCGCAGGCGCTCCGCTCGTACGACGTCGCCGACTTCCCGGCCCTCACCGGCCTGGAGGAGGAGTGGCGCTTCACCCCGCTCAAGCGCCTGCGCGGCCTGGCTGCTGGCGAGGCGCAGGCCGCGACCGGCACGGTCCGCCACGAGCACGGCGACCTGCCCGAGGGCGTCACCGTCGGCCGGATCGGCAAGGACGACCCGCGGGTGGGCAGCGTGCTCACCCCGGTCGACCGGATCAGCGCGCTGGCGTACGGCGGGGTCGACGAGGCGCTGCTGGTGCAGGTCGCCCGGGACGCCGTGGTGGAGGCGCCGGTGAGCCTGCGGGTGGTCGGCGGGGGCGCCGACGCGCTCGCGCTGGGCCACACCTTCGTCGAGGTGGGCCGGTTCGCCGAGGTGACCCTGGTGCTGGAGCACGTCGGGTCGGCCACCCTGGCCGACAACGTCGAGGTGGCGGTGGGCGACGGCGCGAAGCTCACCCTGGTCACCGTCGCCGACTGGGCCGACGACGCGGTGCAGGCGCAGCACCTCAAGGTCAGGCTGGGCCGCGACGCCAAGGTGATCCACGTCCAGGTGAGCCTCGGCGGCGACCTGGTCCGGCAGTACACCTCGGTGGAGTACACGCAGCGCGGCGGCGAGGCCGAGCTGTACGGCGTCTACTTCGCCGACTCGGGCCAGCACCTGGAGCACCGGCAGCTGGTCGACCACACCGTGCCGGACTGCCGCAGCTACGTGGGCTACCGGGGCGCCCTGCAGGGCGCGAGCGCGCACACCGTCTGGGTCGGTGACGTGCTGATCCGGGCCGAGGCGACCGGCACCGACACGTACGAGATCAACCGGAACCTGCTGCTCACCGACGGCGCGCGGGCGGACTCGGTGCCCAACCTGGAGATCGAGACCGGCGAGATCGCCGGCGCCGGGCACGCCAGCGCGACCGGCCGCTTCGACGACGAGCAGCTCTTCTACCTGATGGCCCGGGGCATTCCGGAGGGCGAGGCCCGCCGCCTGGTGGTCCGCGGCTTCTTCGCCGAGCTGATCAACAAGATCCCGGTCGAGGAGCTGCGCGAGCGGCTCGGCGACGCCATCGAGGCCCGCCTCACCAAGGCCGGCGCCTGATGATCAGGATCTGCTCGACCGAGGACGTGCCCAAGGGCACCGCGATCAGCGCCGACGTCGACGGCACGCAGATCGCGATCGTGCACGGCGAGGACGACGCGTTCTACGCCGTGTACGACGAGTGCTCGCACGCCGCCGTGGCCCTCTCCGAGGGCGAGGTCGACGGGTGCACGCTGGAATGCTGGCTGCACGGATCCCGTTTCGACCTACGGACCGGCGAGCCCACCGGGCTGCCCGCCACCGAACCCGTTCCCGTCTATCCCGTCGAAGTCCGCGACGGCGACATCTTCCTTCCTGTGGGCGACGACGGCCGCCCGATGCCGAGCAATGGAGTGACCCGCTGATGAGCACCCTGGAGATCCGCGACCTGAAGGTGTCGGTCAAGCTGCCCGAGGGTGAGCTCAAGCCGATCCTGGCCGGCGTCGACCTGACCGTGCGGTCGGGTGAGACCCACGCGATCATGGGCCCGAACGGCTCTGGCAAGTCGACCCTGGCGTACTCGATCGCCGGCCACCCCAAGTACGAGATCACCGGCGGTTCGGTGACCCTCGACGGCGAGGACGTGCTGGCCATGTCCGTCGACGAGCGGGCCCGCGCCGGCCTCTTCCTGGCCATGCAGTACCCGGTCGAGGTCCCTGGCGTCTCGGTGGCCAACTTCCTGCGCACCGCCAAGACCGCCATCGACGGCGAGGCGCCGAAGCTGCGCACCTGGGCCGGCGAGCTGCGCGGCGCCATGGAGAAGCTCCAGATGGACCCGGCGTTCGCCCAGCGCAACGTCAACGAGGGCTTCTCCGGCGGTGAGAAGAAGCGGCACGAGATCGTGCAGCTGGAGCTGCTCAAGCCGAAGATCGCCATCCTCGACGAGACCGACTCCGGTCTCGACGTGGACGCGCTGCGCGTGGTCAGCGAGGGCGTCAACCGGGTGCGCGACACCGGCGACACGGGCCTGCTGCTGATCACCCACTACACGCGGATCCTGCGCTACATCAAGCCCGACTTCGTGCACGTCTTCGTGGCCGGCCGGATCGTCGAGCAGGGCGGCCCGGAGCTGGCCGACAAGCTCGAGGAAGAGGGCTACGAGCGGTACGTCGCCGGGGCCGGCTCGGCGCGGGCCTGAGCACCGATGACCTCCATCGCGATCCCGTCGGGCATGCCGCAGTACGACGACGTGCCCCGCTACGACGTGGCACGGGTGCGGGCCGACTTCCCGATCCTGGACCGGGAGGTCAACGGGCACCCGCTGGTCTACCTCGACAGCGCCAACACCTCGCACAAGCCCCGGCAGGTGCTCGACGTGCTCGCCGAGCACTACGCGCGGCACAACGCCAACGTGTCGCGCTCGGTGCACACGCTGGGCACCGAGGCGACCGAGGCGTACGAGGGGGCCCGGGCGAAGATCGCCGCGTTCATCAACGCGCCCAGCGTCGACGAGGTGGTCTTCACCAAGAACTCCACCGAGGCGATCAACCTCGTGGCGTACGCGTTCTCCAACGCCTCGCTGCGTCCGGACGCCGACCCCCGGTTCCGGATCGGCCCCGGTGACGAGATCGTCATCTCCGAGATGGAGCACCACTCGAACATCGTCCCGTGGCAGCTCCTCGCCGAGCGGACCGGCGCGACCCTGCGCTGGTTCCCGGTCACCGACCACGGCCGGCTCGACGAGTCCGGGCTGGACGACCTGGTCACCGAGCGGACGAAGATCGTCTCGCTGGTGCACATGTCCAACATCCTCGGCACGGTCAACGCCACCTCGCGGATCACCCAGCGGGTCCGCGAGGTGGGCGCCCTGCTGCTGCTCGACTGCTCGCAGTCGGTGCCGCACCTGCCCATGGACGTGGTCGACTACGACGCGGACTTCATCGTCTTCACCGGCCACAAGATGTGCGGCCCGACCGGCATCGGTGTGCTGTGGGGCCGGGGCGAGCTGCTCGCCGCGATGCCCCCGGTGTTCGGCGGCGGCTCGATGATCGAGACCGTGACGATGGCGCGTTCGACGTTCGCCGCGCCGCCGGCCCGGTTCGAGGCGGGCACGCCGCCGATCGCCGAGGCGGTCGCGCTCGGCGCGGCGGTCGACTACCTCACGAGCATCGGGATGCCGGCCATCCAGTGGCACGAGAAGGAGCTGACGGCGTACGCGCTGGACGCCCTCGCCACCGTGCCCGGGCTGCGCGTCTTCGGCCCGAACGTGCCGGTCGGCCGGGGCGGGACGATCTCCTTCGCGCTCGGCGACGTGCACCCGCACGACGTCGGGCAGGTGCTCGACTCGCTCGGCGTGCAGGTCCGGGTCGGGCACCACTGCGCCAAGCCGGTGTGCACCCGGTTCGGCGTGCCGGCCACCACCCGGGCGTCGTTCTACCTGTACACCACGACCGAGGAGATCGACGCGCTGGTGGCCGGTCTGGAACAGGTGCGGAAGGTGTTCGACTGATGCAGCTCGACCAGCTCTACCAGGAGATCATCCTGGACCACTACAAGCACCCGCACGGCCGCGGCCTGCGGGACGCGACGGACCCGGTCGCCCGGGTCGGGGAGGCGCACCATGTCAACCCGACCTGCGGCGACGAGATCACCGTGCGGGTGACCACCGACGGCAAGGTGTTCACCGACATCTCGTACGACGGGATGGGCTGCTCGATCAGCCAGGCGTCGGCCAGCGTGCTGCACGAGCTGCTGCGCGGGCGGGCCGCCGACGACGCCGCCGTGGTGCACGAGGCGTTCGTCGAGTTGATGTCCGGGCGTGGCCAGGTCACGCCGGACGAGGACGTGCTCGGAGACGGGGTGGCGTTCGCGGGTGTCGCGCGCTACCCGGCCCGGGTGAAGTGCGCGCTGCTGTCGTGGATGGCGTTCAAGGACGCCGCGACACGCGCCGGGGTGGGCGTGAGCCCGGAGGTGAAGGCATGAGCAGCGAAGAGACCACCTCGACGCCAGAGACCGGCGCCGTGGCGACCGACGGCGCGACGGCCAACGGCGCGGCCCCGGCCGGCGGCGGCAGGGCCGCGATCGACGACATCGAAGAGGCGATGAAGGACGTCGTCGACCCCGAGCTGGGCATCAACGTGGTCGACCTCGGCCTGGTGTACGGCGTCCACGTCGACGACCAGAACGTCGCCACCCTGGACATGACGCTGACTTCGGCGGCGTGCCCGCTCACCGACGTGATCGAGGATCAGGCCCGCCAGGCGCTGACCACCGGCCCGGGCGGCGGCCTGGTCAACGACATCCGGATCAACTGGGTCTGGCTGCCGCCGTGGGGCCCGGACAAGATCACCGACGAGGGCCGGGACCAGCTCCGCTCCCTCGGCTTCAACGTCTGACCGATTCCCGGTCCCCGTCGAGCGCGACACCCCCTGGGGGTGCCGCGCTCGACTCGTTTCAGCGGTTGTCGCCGCTGCCGCCCAGCACGCCACGGCCCTGGCGGCTGGCCAGCTTGGCGAGGTTGGCCGCCGCGATGTCGTCCAGCGACAGGTCGAGGTAGTCGGCGAGCACCGCCACGTACCAGAGCACGTCACCGACTTCCCTGGCGATGTCGGCCCGGTCGATCCGCGACTCGTCGCTGTCGAGGTCCCGGACCCACTTCTTGAACTTCTCGGCGATCTCACCTGACTCGCCGACCAGCCCGAGCACCAGGTGGAGCAGCTCGTTCCTCTTGTCACGGGGAGCGGCCGTCCGGAGGGCGCCGCGCTGATACGCATCCAGGTCCATGGCGCACCAGTATGCGTCCAGGATCGCGGGCGGGAAATCCGGTGGCGGTCCCGGGGGAGCGGGTGCAGGATGGGCGCGTGATCGAGGCGTACCCGAAGCAGGTCCCTGTCCGTGCGGCCACTGCCGCACGCCGACAGCGCACCCTGCCGCCGGCCGCCTCGACCCGCCGCCCACCGTCGTGACCGGGGCGTTCCTCGCCGGCCTGGTGGCCGGCTACGGCGTCGCCGTCCCGGTCGGCGCGATCGCGATCCTCATTCTCGGGCTCAGCGCGCGGACCGGCTTCCGGGTCGGCGCGGCCGCGGCGCTCGCCGTGGCCACCGCCGACGGGCTCTACGCGGCGGTCGCCGCGCTCGGCGGCGCCGGCCTGGCCGGGCTCATCGCGCCGGTCGCGGGCCCGTTGCGGGTGGTGGCCGCGCTGGTCCTGCTCGGGCTCGCCGGCCACGGGCTGTGGCGGACCTGGTCCGCCCGCCGGACCCGGGAGGTCGCCGAGGCGCCGGTGGGGCGGGGTCTGAACAGCCCCGGGCGCGCGTACGCCGCGCTGCTCGGCCTCACGCTGCTGAACCCGGCCACGGTGCTCTACTTCGCCGCGCTGGTGCTCGGCCGCCAGGACACCGCCGACGCGGACGCGGCCACCGCAGCGCTCTTCGTGGCGGGGGCGTTCCTGGCCTCGGCGAGCTGGCAGCTGGTCGTCGCCGGTGGCGGCACCATGGTCGGCCGGGCGCTGGCCGGGCCGCGCGGCCGCCTGGTCACCGGCCTGGTCTCCAGCGCCCTGATCGCGGGCCTCGCGACGGCCACCCTGCTGTCCGGCTGAGCCGGGCCGCGCGGCGCGCTCGATCCGGCGGTGTCGTACGGTCGGACCATGAGCAGCCGACCCGCAGCCGGGGGCGGCCGGTGGGTCGAGGTCGACCCGGCCCGCGTCACCCGCTGGGTCGAGGGCTTCGCCGACCGGCATGGCCCGCCCGTGACGACCGTCCAGGGGTACGGGCTGTTGCTCACCGCCCCGGACGGCGCCACCGCCGAACTGCACACCCCGCCCGGCGCGCGTCCCACACCGGACCTGCCCGCGTTCGTCGGCGTCGCCGCCGCTCCCCGCCGGATCGGTCTGCTGCTGGCCCGCAAGGGTGCGGTGGCGCTCGGCGTCGCCGACGGCACCGAGCTGGTCGTCTCCAAGGTGGACACCCGGTACGTGCAGGGCCGCACCGCGGCCGGCGGCTGGTCCCAGCAGCGGTTCGCCCGGCGGCGCGACAACCAGGCGAAGGCGGCCCTGGGCGACGCGGCCGAGCTGGCCGTACGCCTGCTGCTGCCGGAGGCGTCGACCCTGACGGCCCTGGTCTGCGGCGGTGACCGGCGGGCGGTGGACACGGTGCTGGCCGACCGCCGGCTCGCCCCGCTCACAACGCTGCGCGCCGGCCGCCTCCTCGACGTGCCCGAGCCTCGACACGCGGTCCTGGTCGCTGCCGTCTCGGCGGCCCGGGCGGTCCACATCCTGGTCCGCTGAACGCGAAAGATCCCATCGAGACGGTCAGTCCGGCTCGCCGATGGTGCATTGAAGCGCAGCGATGCATAGGGTCGGTGCCACGAAGTGGTGGGTCTCCGGGCGACCCACCGGGGCAGCTTCGTCTCCGCTACTCAGGCACCGACATCGTTGGGAGAGAACAACTCCATGAGCGGACATCAGGACGGACGGCTGCGGACCCGGTGGCGCCGTGCGACAAGGCTTCTCGCCGCTGTGGCGGCGATGTCCATCGGAAGTGCCGTGCTCACCGCCGCGCTGACGACGGGCGCCGCGGCCGCGAGCCCCGCCCCCCCAGCGTGGCGCGCTCGCCGCCCCGGCGGTCACCAGCGTCACCGCGGGCGCCGCACACACGTGTGCGATCCGTAGCGACGGGGGACTGCTGTGCTGGGGCTCGAACTACAGTGGTCAGGTCGGTGACGGGACCACCACGAACCGGAGCACCCCGACGCGGGTCGGCACCGCCACCTGGACCGGCGTCGACGCCGGCTCCGGGCACACCTGCGCGGTCCGGACGGACGGGACGCTGTGGTGCTGGGGCTCGAACTTCCGGGGCCAGCTCGGTGACGGGACCACCACCAGCCGCAGGACCCCGGTCCAGGTCGGCACCGTCAACTCCTGGGCCAGGGTCGACGCCGGCCCCGCGCACACCTGCGCGGTGCGGACCGACGGCACGCTGTGGTGCTGGGGATTCAACCGGACCTCGCAGTTGGGCGTCGGCAGCTCGCCCTATGTCGCGACGACCCCGGTGCAGGTCGGCACGGCGACCAACTGGGCGAGCGTCTCGACCGGCTTCGCGCACACCTGCGGCGTCCGCACCGACGGCACGCTGTGGTGCTGGGGCTACAGCTCGGACGGGCAGCTCGGTCTCGGCACCCTGGGCTCGCAGACGACGCCCGCGCAGGTCGGGACCGCGACCACCTGGACCGGCGTCACGGCCGGCTACGCCCACACCTGCGGGGTCCGGAACGGCACCCTCTGGTGCTGGGGCGAGAACGGGTACGGGCAACTGGGCGCGAGCGGCAGCTACCAGACCGCGCCGGTCCAGGTCGGCACGGCCACCACGTGGAGCCGGGCCGGCGCGAGCGGCGACACGTCGTGCGCGTCCCGCACCGACGGCAGCCTCTGGTGCTGGGGCAAGAACATGACGGGTCAGGTGGGCGACGGCACCACCACCCACCCGACCGCGCCGACCCGCGTCGGTGACGCCACCACCTGGACGGGCGGCCCTGCCGTCGCCGACCACAGCTGCGCGATCCGCACCGACGGCGGCCTGTGGTGCTGGGGCGACAACAGCGGGGGGCAGCTGGGCGACGGCTCCACCACCCAACGGCCCACCCCGGGCCAGGTGACCCTGCCGGCCTGACCCGCCGGGGTCACGACATCGGGCCGTCGTCCTGCCCGCCGGATGTCTCGGCGTGCAGGCCGACGGCCCGAGGGCGGGAGCTGTCCCGGCCTACTGCGCGGCGCCGAAGGTGTCGCAGGCCTTCGGGTCGCCGGTGGAGAAGCCCTTGGTGAACCACTGCTTGCGCTGCTCGGAGGTGCCGTGGGTGAACTCGTCGGGGTTCACCGGCCGGCCGGAGCGCTGCTGGATCGCGTCGTCGCCGATCTTCTCGGCGGTGTCGATCGCCTGCTGGATATCCTGCTCGGTGATGCTCTTGAAGATCTTCTGGCCCTGCTCGTCGGAGGTGCCCGTGGCGTTCTTCGCCCAGGCGCCGGCGTAGCAGTCGGCCTGGAGTTCCAGCTTCACCGACAGGGTGTTGGCGTTCTGCGGGTCGCGCTGCTGCTGGCGGCGCATCTGCGCCTCGGTGCCGAGCAGGTCCTGCACGTGGTGCCCGTACTCGTGGGCCAGCACGTACGGCTGGGCGAACTCGCCCTCGGCGCCGAGTTGGTCGGCGAGCAGGCGGTAGAAGGTGAGGTCGATGTAGACCAGGTCGTCGGCCGGGCAGTAGAACGGGCCGACCCCGGAGTCGGCCGCGCCGCAGCCGGTGTTCACGTTCTGGCTGAAGAACACGGTCTTGGACGGCCGGTACTGGTCGCCGAAGACCTCCGGCATGGCGGTCCGCCAGTAGGCCTGGATCGAGTTGACGTAGAGGGTGTTGCGGCAGTCGAGCTGCTTCAGCGCGTCCTGCGCGGAGCACTTCTGCTCCAGCGAGGTGTTGTCGCCCTGCTCGGAGCCGCCGCCGTTGGTGGCCGCGTTCAGGCCGAATCCGCCGCCCACCAGGGCGACCAGGACGGCGATGATGATGCCCACGATCCCGCCCCGGCCGCCGCCGATCGGGATCGGGATGCCCATCCCGCCGCCTCCGCCGGACCCTCGCCGGTCATCCACCTGGCTGGTGTCGACCCGCGCGTTCTCGTTCAGCTCCATGTTGACCCCGATCACCGATTAGTCCGTGTGTGGTGGTTGCGGTACCGGACCGGGTCCGGACGGGGTTTTCGGTACCCGATGATCTTGTGCGGTAATCCGGGAGGCCGACCGGGGAGCGCCCGGTACAATTGGCGCGTGCTGCGCTGCGAAGGCTGAACGGCCCCGCGCCGACGGGAACTGATGACCCGCCGGCGCTTTCGCGTGCCCTGAGTCAGCCCTTCGCCGAACCCCGAGAGCGAGTACCCCGACATGATCAACGCCACCGGCCTGGAGCTGCGCGCCGGTTCCCGGATCCTGCTGTCCGACACCACGCTGCGGGTGCAGCCGGGTGACCGGATCGGCCTGGTCGGCCGCAACGGCGCCGGCAAGACCACCACCCTCAAGGTGCTGGCGGGGGAGGGGCAGCCGTACGGCGGGCAGATCGACCGGCGCAGCGCGATCGGCTATCTGCCGCAGGACCCGCGCACCGGTGACCTGGACGTCACCGGCCGGGACCGGGTGCTCTCCGCCCGCGGCCTGGACGTGCTCATGGCGCAGATGAAGGAGCTGGAGGAGAAGCTCGCCGAGGGCGCCGACGACGAGCGGCTGGTCCGCCGCTACGGCGCGCTGGAGGACCAGTTCGCCTCCCTGGGCGGCTACGCGGCCGAGGCCGAGGCGGCCCGGATCTGCGCGAACCTCGGGCTTCCCGACCGGGCCCTGGCACAGACCATCGGCACCCTCTCCGGCGGCCAGCGCCGCCGCATCGAGCTGGCCCGGATCCTGTTCCGCGACGCCGGCGAGAACGGCGGCGGCATCCTGCTGCTCGACGAGCCGACCAACCACCTCGACGCCGACTCGATCACCTGGCTGCGCAGTTTCCTCGGCAACCACAAGGGCGGCCTCATCGTGATCTCCCACGACGCGTCCCTGCTGGAGGCCGTGGTCAACAAGGTCTGGTTCCTGGACGCCACCCGCTCCGTCGTCGACGTCTACAACCTGGGCTGGAAGGCGTACCTGGAGGCGCGGGAGACCGACGAGCGGCGCCGCCGCCGGGAGCGCGCCAACGCCGAGAAGAAGGCCGGCGCGCTCATGGCCCAGGCGGACAAGATGCGCGCCAAGGCCACCAAGACCGTCGCCGCGCAGAACATGGCCCGCCGGGCCGAGAAGCTGCTGTCCGGCCTGGAGGACGTCCGGGTCGCCGACAAGGTGGCGAAGGTGCGGTTCCCCACCCCGGCGCCGTGCGGCAAGACGCCGCTCACGGCCTCCGGCCTGTCGAAGTCGTACGGGTCGCTGGAGATCTTCACCGACGTGAACGTGGCGGTGGACCGCGGCTCCCGGGTGGCCATCCTGGGCCTCAACGGCGCCGGCAAGACCACGCTGCTGCGGATGCTCGGTGGCCTGCTCGAACCGGACACCGGCGAGGTGCGCCCCGGGCACGGGCTGCGGCTCGGCTACTACGCCCAGGAGCACGAGACGCTGGACGTCGAGCGGACCATCCTGGAGCACATGCGCAGCGCCGCGCCGGACCAGACCGACACCGACCTGCGCCGCATCCTCGGCGCGTTCCTCTTCTCCGGCGAGGACGTCGACAAGCCCGCCGGGGTGCTCTCCGGCGGTGAGAAGACCCGGCTGGCCCTGGCCACCCTGGTCTGCTCCGGCGCCAACGTGCTGCTGCTGGACGAGCCGACGAACAACCTCGACCCGGTCAGCCGCGAGCAGGTGCTCGACGCGATCGCCCGCTACCCGGGCGCCATCGTGCTGGTCACCCACGACCCGGGCGCCGTCCTCGCGCTGAAGCCCGACCGCGCCATCCTCCTCCCCGACGGCGACGAGGACGCCTGGTCCGACGACCTCCTGGAACTGGTCGAACTGGCCTGACCCCGGTCAGGGGAGCAGGTGGGGGAGGACGCCGGAGGTGGTCAGGATGATCGCGCCGAGCGCGATGAACACGGCAGGCTGCCGACCACGGCCGGCGGCTCGTCGTCGCTCCGGCGGGCCAGCAGGGCGCGGACGCCCAGCGCGATCGGCAGCAACCCGAGCAGGCCGGTCCACGGGTCGGGCACCACGAGCAGCCCGGCGGCGACCACGACGGCGACCCCGACCAGCGCGCCGATGCCCGCGTACTGGCCGGCGACGATCTGCCAGGGGCGGGGCCGCCCGGTGGCCCGGGCCGCCACGAAGAACACGGTGAGCACGACGATGTCGTCGACGTTGGTGGCGGCGAAGACGCCCGCGGCGGCGGCCGCCGCGGGCAGCAGGTCGATCACCCGAGGAGCGTACGGGTGGGCCGGCCGGTCGGCCTCTCATGATCCGGCCGGCCGACGCCGGCTGGGCCGGTCAGAAGGATCACTCTATCGGGAAGCTGACATTGCATAGCGTGTCGGTTGGCGAATAGTTGATATCTGGCGCATGATCGTCCGAGGCGGTCTAATAGGTGGGACCGTATCCGAACCGCACAGTCTGGGACGTGAGGAATCAGCATGGCAGCCACCGGCACAGCCACCAGCACTGAGAAGGGTCGCCGGATCGTCGGGGCCGAGCGGCAGACGCTCGCCAAGGACCTGGTAAAGCGGTACACCTCGGGTGAGAGCATCCGTGCGCTCGCGGCCTCGACCGGCCGTTCCTACGGGTTCATCCACCGGGTGCTCACCGAGTCCGGGGTGCAGCTGCGGCAGCGTGGCGGCGCCCGGCGCCGCAAGAAGGCGTGACCCGCCCCCCAGCGTCGTCCATCAGCGCTGTGCTCCGGGCGGTCCGGTGACCCCCGAGACGACCGGAGTACGACTCGACTGCGACGGGCCGGTCGCGACGGTGACGTTGTGCCGGCCCGACGTGCTCAACGCGCAGACCCCGGCCATGTGGCGCGCGATGAGCGACTTCTCCCGGGAGCTGCCCGGCGACGTCCGCGTCGTCGTGGTGCGCGGTGAGGGGCGGGCCTTCTCCGCCGGCCTCGACCTCTCGGTCGCCGGCTCCTCGGGCCCGGGTTCCTTCGCCGAGCTGTCCACCCTGCCCGAGCAGGAGTGCGCCGACCGGATCGCCGAGTACCAGGGCGGTTTCACGTGGCTGCACCGGCCGGACGTCATCTCGATCGCCGCCGTGCAGGGCCACGCCATCGGCGCCGGCTTCCAGCTCGCCCTCGCCTGCGACCTGCGGGTGCTCGCCGAGGATGCCCGGCTCTCCATGGCCGAGGTGACCCTCGGCCTGGTCCCCGACCTGGCCGGCACGAAGCGCCTCGCCGAGCTGGTCGGCTATTCCCGCGCGCTGGAGATCTGCGCCACCGGCCGCCGGATGGACGCCGCCGAGGCGGACCGGATCGGCCTGGCCACCCTCGTGGTGCCGGCCGGTGAGCTCGACGGCGCGGTGCGCGACCTGACGGCGGGCCTGCTGGCCAACAACCGTGACGCGATCGTGGAGATCAAGGCGCTGCTCGCCGGCGCGGGCGGGCGTACCCACGCCGAGCAGCAGCGGGCCGAGCGGGAGGCGCAGACGCGGCGGATCCGCGACCTGGCCGGGCGGGGCGAATAGTAAGGACCGTTCGGGAAGATCCGGGTTACTCGCGAGGTTGTCGTAGTCGTCGGGAGAATTGATTCCGACGGTCCACGGCTGCCGACGACCCGGAGGTGACGAGTGTCCAACCCGATGGCCGGTGGCGGCATGGGCGGCTGGAGCATGCTCCGGTCGATGCGCAACCGCGACGAGATCTCCACCCACCAGCTCAAGCGCGGCACGGCGCGGCGGATCGTCGCGTTCGCCCAGCCCTACCGGCGCGACATCCTCGTCTTCCTGGTGACCGTGGTGATCGCCGCGGTGATCGGGGTGGCCACGCCGCTGCTCGCCGGTGACGTGATCGACGCGATCGCCGGCGGCGGCTCCGACGCGGGCGCCACCGTGGTCCGGCTCGCCCTGATCATCGCCGTGCTGGCCGTGGCCGACGCGCTCTTCTCGCTGGCCCAGCGGTGGTATTCGGCGCGGATCGGCGAGGGCATCATCCTCGACCTGCGCACCCGGGTCTACGACCACGTGCAGCGGATGCCGCTGCAGTTCTTCACCCGCACCCAGACCGGCGCGCTGGTCAGCCGGCTCAACAACGACGTGCTGGGCGCCCAGCGGGCGTTCACCTCGACGCTGTCCGGCGTGGTCAGCAACGTCATCCAGCTCGTGCTCACCGCCGGGGCGATGCTCATCCTGTCCTGGCAGATCACGGTGCTGGCGCTGGTGCTGCTGCCCATCTTCATCATCCCGGCCCGCCGGGTCGGCCGGCGCCTGGCCGAGATCACGCGCGAGTCGTACAACCTCGACGCCAAGATGAACGCGACGATGACCGAGCGGTTCAACGTCTCGGGCGCCCTGCTGGTCAAGCTCTTCGGCTCGCCCGAGGTGGAGGCGACCCGGTTCGCCGGCCGGGCCGAGCGGGTCCGCGACATCGGCATCCAGTCGGCCATGTACTCGCGCACCTTCTTCGTGGCCATGCTGCTGGTCGCCTCCCTCGCCCAGGCCCTCACCTACGGGCTCGGCGGCTGGCTGGCCGTCACCGGCGCGGTCAGCGCCGGCACCGTGGTCAAACTGGCGCTGCTGCTCACCCGCCTCTACGGCCCGCTCACCGCGCTCTCCAACGTCCGGGTCGACGTGATGAGCGCGCTGGTCTCCTTCGACCGGGTCTTCGAGGTGCTCGACCTGCGCCCCGGCATCGAGGAGAAGCCCGGCGCCCAGCCGGTGCCGCGGGGCAACGGCCGGGTCGAGTTCCGCGACGTGCGGTTCCGCTACCCGAGCGCCGCCGAGGTCTCGCTGGCCTCCCTGGAGGAGGTCGCCGCGCTCGACCGCACGGTCAACGAGCCGGTGCTCAAGGGCGTCTCGTTCGCCGTCGAGCCCGGCCAGATGGTGGCCCTGGTCGGCCCCTCGGGCGCCGGCAAGTCGACGCTCTCCATGCTGATCTCGCGGATCTACGACGTGAGCGACGGCCAGGTGCTCGTCGGCGGGGTCGACGTGCGGGACGCCACGCTCGCCTCGCTCCGCGACGAGATCGGCGTGGTCACGCAGGATTCGCACCTGTTCCACGAGACCATCCGGGAGAACCTCCGCTACGCCAAGCCGGACGCCACCGACGACGAGATCTGGGCCGCGCTGGCCGGCGCGCAGGTCGCCGACCTGGTCCGCGCCCTGCCCGACGGGCTGGACACGACGGTCGGCGAGCGCGGCTACCGCTTCTCCGGCGGCGAGAAGCAGCGCATCGCCATCGCCCGGCTGCTGCTCAAGGCCCCGTCGATCGTGATCCTCGACGAGGCCACCGCGCACCTCGACTCGGAGAGCGAGGCCGCGGTGCAGCGGGCGCTGTCGGTGGCGCTGACCGGGCGCACCGCGCTGGTCATCGCGCACCGGCTCTCCACGGTCCGCGACGCCGACCAGATCCTCGTCCTCGACGAGGGGCGGATCGTCGAGCGCGGCCGGCACGACGAGCTGGTCGCCGTCGGCGGCCTCTACGCCGAGCTCTACCGCACCCAGTTCGCGGTCACTGACTCGCCGGCCCTCTACGCGGAGCCGGAGCAGCCGGAGCCGGTGGTCACCACGGTGCCGGTCGGCACCTACGTGGCGCAGGAGGCGCTACCGCCGGCCGCCGCCAACTAGCCCGGCCGCCGACCAACCAGCCCGGTCCGACCGACTGTCGTCGGGCAATCCGCCCCGCGGGCTTGACCCTGACGCTGCGTCAACCCTCCATGCTGCCGTCATGAGCATTCCCCCAACGGACCATCAGGTCGAGCAGCCCGCGATACGCGTGCGCGGCCTGGAGAAGTCGTTCAAGCAGCTCACCGTGCTGCGTGGCGTGGACATCGACGTGGCACGGGGCAGCATCTTCGCCCTGCTCGGCTCGAACGGGGCGGGTAAGACCACCGTGGTGAGGATCCTGTCCACGCTGCTCAAGGCCGACGCCGGGACCGCCCGGGTCAACGGCTTCGACGTCGCGACGCAGGCCGCCGACGTACGCGAGTCGATAAGCCTCACCGGGCAGTTCGCGGCGGTCGACCAGATCCTCAGCGGGCGGGAGAACCTCGTCCTGGTCGCCAGGCTGAGGCACCTCAAGAACCCGGGCGCCATCGCGGACGACCTGCTGCGGCGCTTCTCGCTGACCGACGCGGGCAACCGGAGGGTGGCGACGTACTCCGGTGGCATGCGCCGCCGGCTGGACATCGCGATGAGCCTCATCGGGAATCCGCCGGTGATCTTCCTCGACGAGCCGACGACCGGGCTGGACCCGGAGGCGCGCATCGAGGTGTGGCAGGCCGTCCGGGAACTCGCCCGGGGCGGCACGACCGTGCTGCTCACGACCCAGTACCTCGACGAGGCGGAGCAGCTCGCCGACCGGATCGCGATCCTCCACGAGGGTCGGATCATCGTGAACGGCACCCTCGACGAACTCAAGCGGCTCCTCCCACCCGCCGAGATCGAGTACGTCGAGAAGCAGCCGACCCTCGAAGACGTCTTCCTCACCCTCGTCGGCGCCGGAACGGACAAGGAACAGCGATGAACAAGCACTTCCTCGGCGACACCGCCGTGCTCCTGGGACGTTCGCTGCGCCACATCGCCCGCAGCCCGGACACCATCATCACGACCGCGATCATGCCGATCGCCTTCCTGCTGCTGTTCGTCTACGTCTTCGGTGGCGCGATCGAGACCGGATCCGACTCGTACGTGAACTACCTGCTGCCCGGCATCCTGCTCATCACGATCGCCTCGGGCATCTCCTACACCGCCTACCGGCTCTTCCTGGACCTGCAGGGCGGCATCTTCGAACGGTTCCAGTCCATGCCGATCGCCCGGTCCGCCGTGCTGTGGGCGCACGTCCTCACCTCGCTGGTCGCCAACCTGATCTCGCTCGTGGTCGTGGTCGGCGTCGCCCTCCTCATCGGCTTCCGCACCGGGGCGGGCGTGCTGGGGTGGCTGGCGGTCGCCGGCATCCTGGTCCTGTTCACCCTGGCGCTGACCTGGATCGCG
Organism: Micromonospora sp. AMSO31t; assembly: GCF_008868175.1. Lineage (GTDB taxonomy): Bacteria > Actinomycetota > Actinomycetes > Mycobacteriales > Micromonosporaceae > Micromonospora. The sequence continues at coordinate 3,908 of NZ_WBKT01000029.1, read as the reverse complement.
GTGATCCCCGGACTCACCGCGAAGTCGGTGGACGGCGCGAGCGCGTTCTCCTACCCGCTGGTCTTCCTGCCGTTCATCAGCTCGGCCTTCGTGCCCACCGGGTCCATGCCCGGCCCGGTGCGCGCGTTCGCCGAGCACCAGCCGGTGACCTCCATCGTCAACGCGATCCGGGACCTGTTCACCGAACAGGAGGTCGGCACCGACATCTGGATCGCCCTCGGCTGGTGCGTCGGCATCCTCGTGGTGGCCTACGTGTTCGCCGACATCACCTACCGTCGCAGGATCTCCTGAGCCGGCGTCGGGCGGTCGGGGGCAGGATCAGAGCATGCTGACGATCGGGCAACTGGCGGCGTACGCCGGCGTCACGGTGCGGGCGGTGCGGCACTACCACCAGATCGGGCTGCTGCCCGAGCCGGAGCGGGACGCGTCGGGTTACCGGCGGTATCGCGCCGCGGCGGTCGTGTCCCTCATCAAGATCCGCACTCTGGCCGACGCCGGCGTGCCGCTGTCCCGGATCGCTCAGATGCTCGACGCCGAGGCGGCGGCCTTCGCCGAGGCGGTGCAGCGGATCGACAGCCACCTGCGGGACGAGATCGAACGGCTGGAGACCAGCCGCAGGCAGATCGCGCAGCTCGCCGCCGGGGACGCCCTGGCGCTCCCGCCGGAGGTGATCGCCTATCTCGATCGGCTGCGGGAGCTGGGGGTGTCGGAGCGGATGGTGGAGGGTGAGCGGGACGGGTGGATCCTGCTGGCGGCCCGCTGGCCCGATCGTGTCCGCGAGTTCATCCCGGGGAAGTTCGCGCAGCTCGACGACCCGCACGTCGTTCGGCTCTACCGGGTCCTGTCGGAGATCTTCGACGACGACGACGCGGGCGACGACCCGCGTCTGGAGGAAGCCGCCGACCTGATGGCCGGCCTGGCCGAGCAGGCGTACGCCTGCGGCGAGAACAGCCTCGGCGAGGAGGCGTACGACGATCTGCCGCACGACCTGCTGGACACGCTCGCCGTGGAGGCCGATCCGCGGGTGGAGCGGCTCGTGGCGCTGTTGCGCGAGCGCGGGTGGGGCGGGTGGAACCGCATGGAGCGGCTGGCGGAGCGGCCCGGCTGACCTCCGGTCAGGCGGTGACCGCGGCGCGCAGCTCACCGAAGGCGGCGCCGAGCGTCTCCGGGGTGAAGTGGGCGTTCAACCCGCTCGGGTTGGGCAGCACCCAGAGGCGGGCCGCCGCGAGGGGTTCCGGCTGCGGCCCGAAGCCCGCCTTGGGCCGGGCGAACCCGATCCGGTACGCGGTGACCCCGACCACCGCCACCCACCGCGGCCGGTAGCGCGCCACCTTGGCGGTCAGCTCCCGCGCGCCCTCGACCAGCTCCTCGGCGGTCAGCTCGTCGGCGCGGGCGCTGGCCCGGGCCACCATGTTGGTGATGCCCAGCCCGAGGCCGGGCAGCTCGTCCTGCTCGCTGGGGTGGAGCTGGCGCGGGGTGAAGCCGCCCCGGTGCAGCGCCGGCCAGAACCGGTTGCCCGGGCGGGCGAAGTGCCAGCCGGTGGCCGCCGACCACAGGCCCGGGTTGATGCCGACGAAGAGCACGTCCAGCCCGGGCACGATCAGGTCCGGCAGCAGCTTGTCGGCCGCCTCCGCGAGCTGCTCCTTGGTCGGCCGGGGATACCGGCGCCCGGCCGCCGCCGGGTCCGGCCCGGCCGCCCCGGCCGGCGTGGGGTCCGGCTCGGCCGGTCCGGGCCGCGTTGCGCCGGGCGCGGCCGCCCCGGGCCGGGTGTCCCCGGGTCGGCGCCGTCGCTCGTTCACCGGCTCACCGTGTCACAGGCCGCGCAGCGCGCCGCCGTCGACCGGCACGGTCACCCCGGTGACGTAGCCGGCGGCGGGGGAGAGCAGGAAGGCGGCCACCCGGCCGAACTCGGCGGGGTCGCCGACCCGGCGCAGCGGGATCGACGCCTCGGCCTCGGCGCGGGCCCGCTCCGCGTCGCCGCTCGCGGCCAGGAGTTCCCGGTTGCGGTCGGTCATGATCCGCCCCGGCAGCAGGCTGACCACCCGTACGCCGCGGGGACCGTGTTCGTCGGCCAGGTCCTTGGCCACCCCGGCCAGGCCGGGGCGCAGGCCGTTGGAGATGCCCAGCCCGGGCAGCGGGCTGCGGACCGAGGTGGACAGCACGAGCCCGATGGCGCCCCCGTCGGTGAGCGCGGCGGCCACCGTGCGCGCGGTGCGGACGCTGCCCAGGAAGACCGTCTCGAAGGACTCGCGCCACTGCTCGTCGGTGATCTGGGCGGCGGTGCCGCGGGGCGGGCCGCCCACCGAGACGAGCGCCCCGTCGAGCCGGCCGAACTCCTCGCGCGCCGCCGCGATGAGCCGCTCCGGGGTGCCCGCGTCGGTGAGGTCGGCGGTCAGCCCGATGGCCCGCTGCGGCCCGCCGAGCGCGTCGACGGCGGCGGCCACCCGTTCCGGGACGCGCGACGAGATCACCACGCGGGCGCCGTCGGCGACGAGCTGCTCGGCGGTGGCGAAGCCGAGGCCGCCCGAGGCGCCGGTCAGCACGTACACCCGGTCGGCGAGTCCGAGATCCATGCCGCCGATCCTGCCGTACCCCGGGGGCGCCTGCCACCCGCTCTCAGCGCGGCGCGGGCCGGAGCAGGCGTACCCGGCCGGCGAGCTGGGCCGCGACGGCGCCGCCGGCCCGGGCGACGGCCGGCAGCCGGCGGGGCCGGGGTGCGGTGCGGCCGTCGTAGCGGCTCGCCGCCTCGCGGGCGGCCAGTTCCTCCGCGCCCAGCGGCGGCAGGGTGCCCCGGTCGCGCAGCTCCCGGGCCAGGTCCCAGCCGTCGCGCAGCGAGCCGTTGGTGGGGCGGCCGGCCGCCCAGCCGGCGAAGGTGGCCGGCCAGGCGCCGCCGAGGCCGGCCGCGAGCAGCGGCCAGTGCCTGGCCACGTCGCCGGCCCGCTTGCGCAGCAGCGCCCGCCGGGCCGCCTCGACGGGCGCGGCGGCGAACCCGGGCGGCAGCGGCCCGCCGGCCACCAGCGCCGCGACCAGCTCCGCCTGGCGCGCGGCCAGGTCGCCGCCGGTCACGTGACCACCGGGTACGAGGAGGCGGCGGCCAGGGCGTCCAGCTCGCCGCGCAGCTCGGCGGCGGGCGGATAGTGGCCGTCGCGTTCCAGCAGCAGCGCCGGAGGCCGGCGCCGGTCGCACAGCTCGCGAACGAGGTCGAGCACCTCGGCGGGGACCGGGTCGGTGTGCGTGTCGTGGTAGAAGCCGCCCTGCTCGGCGCCGCCGGCCACGTGCACGTAGGCGATCCGGTCCAGCGGCAGCCGGTCCAGCAGGTCGGCCGGGTCGCCGCCCCGGTTGCGCGCGTTGGCGTGCACGTTGGCGACGTCGAGCAGCAGCAGCGCCCCCGTGGCGTCGAGGATCTCGGTGAGGAAGTCGGCCTCGTCCAGCTCGTCGTCCGGCCAGTCGAAGAGCGCGGCGATCGGCTCCAGGGCCAGCGGCACGGGCAGCTCCGCCTGCGCCCGGCGCACGTTGGCCACCACCGCGGCCACCGCTTCGCGGCTGCGCGGCAGCGGCAGCAGGTGACCGGCCTCCAGACCACCGGCCCGGACGAACGCGATGTGCTCGCTGACCAGCGGCGCGTCCAGCGCCGCGGCCACACCGGCCAGGTGCGCCACCCGGGCCGGGTCGACCGGCTCCGCGCCGCCGAGGGAGAGCTTCACCCCGTGGGGTACGACGGTGACGTCCCGCCCGCGCAGCTCGGCCAGGCCGTCGGGGAGGGGCCCGCCCGGGGCGACCGTCTCGGCGACCACCTCGACGAAGCGCAGGCCGGGCAGGCCGGCCACGAAGCCGGCGATCTCCGGCCGCCACCCGATGCCCACACCGGACGGTCCGGCGGTCATCCGCCGCACCCGCCACCGCCCCCG
>NZ_WBKT01000028.1 GCF_008868175.1 Micromonospora sp. AMSO31t | reverse complement strand
CGGGCGGGGTCAGGCGGCGGGCCAGTCCTGGGAGGCCAGACGCGGCGAGGCCGCCCCGGGTGGGGCGGCCTCGAGCCAGGAGAGGAAACCGGTGACCGTGGAACGTGCCATGGCGATCTCGACCGGGGCGTGGTTGCTGGTGCAGCGCACGATCACCCAGTCGGCCGGCATGGAGAGCCGTTCCTGGCCCTCGGGCAGTCGGCGCCGCTCCACGGCGAGCGTCTTGCGGGAGAGCACCCGCTTGGGACGCAGGGCGAAGCTGAACATGCGGTACCAGCGGAGTTCGTCGCCGACGAAACGGCCGAAGCCGGGTGACCAGCCTCGGCCGTCGAGGATCGTGGACACCCGGACGCTGAGCCGGATGATGCCACCGCTGCGGGTGAACAGGGCCCGCCGGATGAAGAGGATCAGAAGCGCCGCGGCGATGACCGCTACGCCGATTCCGATCCCTTCCACGATCTCCATCGGCGGGTCGGCTCAGCGGGCCGGAGTGGCCGGGGTGGCGCTCTCGGCGAGGACGGTCACGCCCTCACCGGACACCGACAGGAAACCGCCCGCCACGTCGTACGCGAGCTGCTCGCCGCCGGCCTGCTTGATGCGGACCTGGCTGGGCTCCGCGAGCTGGCCGAGCAGGGGCGCGTGCCCCGGCAGCACACCCAGCTCACCTTCGGTCGTGCGGGCGACGACCATTTCGGCCTCGCCGGACCAGACCTTCTCCTCGACGGCTACGAGCTCGACGTGAAGCTGCTGTGCCACGCTGTCTCCTTGCTGCGGCGGCGGATTGCCGAAAGTCTAGTCGCGCCCCCGGAGCCCACCCAACGCGGGTGGCGAGAGCTGCGCCACGATCACGTCAACGGGCCCCGGCCACCGCCGGGGCCCGTTGGCGCTCACGCTACTTGCTCTTCTGCTTGAAGTCGGGGTGCTCCAGCAGGAACGCGTCGACCTGCTCGTTGTGCAGGGCCGTGAAGAAGTCCTCGGCGGGCGGCAGCAGCCGCTCGCCCTGGTAGCCCCGGCTCGTCTCGACCGGGCCGCCGGGCAGCTTGATCGTCTCGATCGAGTCGGCCCGGATGCCCTTGAGGGCGAGGGCGAAGTCGACCACGCTGTTGCCCCGGCCGTTGAAGACCAGCGACTGGCCGGCCGCGCGGAGCACCCGGTCCAGCTTCACCGGGTTGGCCACCACGTCGGCGCTGAACGCCTGGCTCACCATCGCCTTGACGAACTGCTGCTGGTGCCGCTGCCGGCCGTAGTCGGCGTCGGGCACGCCGTTCTTCGGGTAGCGCTGCCGGACGTAGTCCAGCGCCTGCCAGCCCTTGAGGTGGGCGTTGCCCTTCTTGTAGACGGCCTGCGGGCCGAGGTAGCCCCCGCCGCCCGGCTTGAGCTGGCGCGGCGTGCCGTCCGGCTGCAGGTGCTCGGACTTGACCTCGCGCTCGATGGTCATGTCGACGCCGCCCATGGCGTCGACGATCTTCTTGAAGCCGGTGAAGTTGATGATCGCCCCGGCGTCGAAGCGCTCGATCCCGGTGACCTCCTGCACGGTCCTGGCGAGCAGCTCGAAGCCCTGCGCCGCGCTGGGGTTCTGCCCGGGCACCACGCTGCCGTGCGACATGGCGGCGTTGATCCGGTCGGTGCCGCCGGCGTAGTCGGCCTTGGTGAACTCGGGGATCTCCACCCGCAGGTCGCGCGGGAGCGAGAAGAGGTAGCCCCGGTCCATGCCGGCCGGCACGTGCAGGATCATGATCGAGTCGGCGAGCGGGCGGGCCTTCGCGTTGCGGGGGTCGACGCCCACCAGCAGGATGTTCAGCGGGCCCTTGATGTCGCTCTTCTTCTCCTTGGCCCCGGCTGCCTGGTCACCGAAGAGGTCGCCCTTGCCGACCGCGCCCTCGTAGCGGGCGACCAGCGCGTGGTAGCCCACCAGCACGGAGCCGCTGAGCACCATCATGACGACGCCGAGGATGGTGCAGACCCGGGCCCAGCGCGGCACGCCACGCCACCGGGACCGCTTGCCGCGGTCCGTGCCGGCCTTACCCACGAGCATCTCCAATCGTCACGCCCACGACTGGTAGACGGGCGCACGGATCCGTTTCGTTGCAGAGATCAACGCCCATGATGTGAACGTCGTGTCACGAACGGTACCGCGCGGTATGGCGGACCGCTTGTCCGCGAACCGGGCATCTGGTGACGAGGGGCCGTGAACAGGCAGAGGCCGCCCCGACATCCGTCGGGGCGGCCTCTGTGGAGTGTGATCGGGCTCTCAGCCCTCCATCAGCTCCTTGGCCTTCTTCTCGAGGTCCTCGAGACCGCCGCACATGAAGAACGCCTGCTCGGGGAAGTGGTCGTACTCGCCCTCGCTGATCTTCTTGAACGCCTCGATGGTCTCCTTGATCGGGACCGTCGAGCCCGGCACGCCGGTGAACTGCTCGGCGGCGTAGGTGTTCTGCGACAGGAAGCGCTCGATCCGGCGGGCCCGGCCCACCGTGACCTTGTCCTCCTCGGAGAGCTCCTCGATGCCGAGGATCGCGATGATGTCCTGCAGGTCCTTGTAGCGCTGCAGGATCCGCTTCACCTCGGTGGCGACCTGGAAGTGCTCGGCGCCGACGAACTCCGGGGCGAGGATCCGGGACGAGGACGCCAGCGGGTCCACGGCCGGGTAGATGCCCTTGTCGGAGATCGACCGCTCCAGGTTGGTGGTCGCGTCCAGGTGGGCGAACGTGGTGGCCGGCGCCGGGTCGGTGTAGTCGTCGGCGGGCACGTAGATCGCCTGCATCGAGGTGATGGCCTGGCCCCGGACGGAGGTGATCCGCTCCTGGAGCTCGCCCATCTCGTCGGCCAGGGTCGGCTGGTAACCCACGGCGCTCGGCATGCGGCCGAGCAGCGTGGAGACCTCGGAACCGGCCTGGGTGAAGCGGAAGATGTTGTCGATGAAGAGCAGCACCTCCTGCTTCTTCACGTCGCGGAAGTACTCCGCCATGGTCAGCGCGGAGAGGGCGACCCGCAGCCGGGTGCCCGGCGGCTCGTCCATCTGGCCGTAGACCAGCGCGGTCTTGTCGATGACGCCGGACTCGGTCATCTCGGCGATGAGGTCGTTGCCCTCGCGGGTGCGCTCACCCACGCCGGCGAAGACCGAGGTGCCACCGAAGTTCCGGGCGACACGGGTGATCATCTCCTGGATGAGCACCGTCTTGCCCACGCCCGCGCCGCCGAACAGGCCGATCTTGCCGCCCTTGACGTACGGGGCGAGCAGGTCGATGACCTTGATGCCGGTCTCCAGCATCTCGGTCTTCGGCTCCAGGTCCGCGAAGGCCGGGGCCTTGCGGTGGATGCCCCAGTGGTCGTCGGGCGTGAGCGTCTCGCCCTCGGTGAGGTTGAGGACCTCGCCGATCGCGTTGAACACGTGGCCCTTGACCGCGTCGCCCACCGGCACGGTGATCGGCGAGCCAGTGTCCCGGACCTCGGAGCCGCGGACCAGGCCGTCGGTCGGCTGCATCGAGATGGCGCGGACCATGTTGTCACCCAGGTGCTGGGCGACCTCAAGGGTCAGCGTCTTCTGGCCGCCGGAGAGCGTCACGTCCACGTGCAGGGCGTTGAACAGGGCCGGCATGGCGTCGCGCGGGAACTCGGCGTCGACGACCGGGCCGATGACCCGGACCACGCGACCCGTGGCCGTCTTGGTCTCTACTGGGGCAGTCATCACACTTCACTTCCCGACGCGGCCAGCGCGTTCGCGCCGCCGACGATCTCGCTGATCTCCTGGGTGATCCCGGCCTGGCGGGCCGTGTTCATCTCACGCGTGTACTTCTCGATCATCTCTTCGGCGTTGTCGGTGGCGCTCTTCATCGCACGCCGCCGGGCCGCCGACTCGCTGGCCGCCGACTCGATCAACGCCGCGTAGATCCGCGTGTTGATGTACTTCGGCAGCAGCGCGTCGAGCAGCGCCTCGGCCTCCGGCTCGAACTCGTACGCCGGCAGCAGGCCCTCGGACCGCGGCCGGTCCTCGACCTGCATCGGGCCGATGATCTTCGCGACCGGCGTCTGGGTCATCAGGGACTTGAACTCGGTGTAGACGATGTGCAACTCGTCGATCCCGAGCACCCCGTCCGCCCCGGCGTTGCCCTCCACGTCGTCCGCGCCGGCCGAGAACGCCTTGATCAGCGTCTCGCCCACTTCGCGGGCGTCGGAGAAGCCCGGCTGCTCGGAGAAGCCCGTCCAGCTCGCCGCGATGTCCCGGTTGCGGAACCGGTAGTACGTCACGCCCTTGCGGCCGATGACGTAGAGCACCGGCTCCTTGCCGTCGGCCTGCAGCCGGGCGATCAGCGACTCGGCCGTCCGGATCGCGTTGGTGCTGTAACCACCGGCCAGGCCACGGTCGGCCGTGACGAGCAGGACGCCGGCCCGCCGCACCCGCTCGCGCGGGGTGAGCAGCGGGTGGTCGATCCGCGCGTTCGAGGCCAGCGCCGTGAGCACGCCGGTGATGGCCCTGGCGTACGGAAGCGAAGCCTCCACCCGGGCCTGGGCCTTGGCGATGCGGCTCGTCGCGACGAGCTCCATCGCCTTGGTGATCTTCTTCATCGACTTCGCCGAGCGGATCCGTTGACGAAGAACGCGAACCTGCGCGGCCATCGTCAGCTCTCAGCCGGGCGGTCGGTCGAGCCGTCGCGGAAGCGGGTCACCGTCTCGCGGTTCTCCTCGCCCTCGAGCGGCGCGGCCGGGGCCTCGTTGATCCGGGCCTCGTCCTCCTTGCCCAGGAAGACCTTCTTGAACTCGGTGATGGCCGAGTCCAGCGAGCCGATGATGTCGTCGTCCCACTTGTTGTCGGCGATGCCGGCCAGGACGCCCTCGTGCTTGTGCCGGAGGTACTGGAGGAACTCCGACTCGAAGCGCCGCACCTCGCCCACCGGGATGTCGTCCAGCTTGCCCTCGACGCCGGCCCAGACGGAGACGACCTCCTCCTGCACCGGGTACGGCGAGTAGTTCGGCTGCTTGAGCAGCTCGACCAGGCGGGACCCGCGCTCCAGCTGGGCCCGGGAGGCCCGGTCCAGGTCGGAGGCGAAGGCGGCGAACGCCTCCAGCTCGCGGTACTGGGCCAGGTTGAGCCGCAGCGAGCCGGCGACCTTCCGCATCGGCTTCACCTGCGCGGCGCCACCGACCCGGGAGACCGAGGTGCCGACGTTGATGGCCGGCCGGACGCCCTGGTTGAACAGGTCGGTCTCGAGGAAGATCTGGCCGTCGGTGATGGAGATGACGTTGGTCGGGATGAACGCCGAGATGTCGTTCGCCTTCGTCTCGATGATCGGCAGACCGGTCATCGAGCCGCCGCCCAGCTCGTCGGAGAGCTTCGCGCAGCGCTCCAGCAGCCGGGAGTGCAGGTAGAAGACGTCACCCGGGTAGGCCTCGCGGCCCGGCGGGCGGCGCAGCAGCAGCGACACGGCCCGGTACGCCTCGGCCTGCTTGCTCAGGTCGTCGAAGACGATCAGGACGTGCTTGCCGCCGTACATCCAGTGCTGCCCGATGGACGAGCCGGTGTACGGGGCGATGTACTTGAAGCCGGCCGGGTCGGACGCCGGGGAGGCCACGATGGTGGTGTACTCCATCGCGCCCGCCTCTTCCAGCTGGCCCTTGATCGAAGCGATCGTGGAGGCCTTCTGGCCGATGGCGACGTAGATGCAGCGGACCTGCTTCTTCGGGTCGCCGGAGCGCCAGTTCTCTCGCTGGTTGAGGATGGCGTCCAGGGCGACCGTGGTCTTGCCGGTCTTCCGGTCACCGATGATCAGCTGCCGCTGGCCCCGGCCGATCGGCGTCATGGCGTCGATCGCCTTGATGCCGGTCTGCAGCGGCTCGAAGACCGACTGCCGCGACATCACGTTCGGAGCCTGGAGCTCCAGCTCGCGGTAGCCCTCGTCGGCGATGTCGCCGAGGCCGTCGATCGGCTGGCCGAGCGCGTTGACCACGCGGCCGAGGAACGCGTCGCCGACCGGCACGGAGAGCACCCGGTCGGTGCGCTTGACCCGCTGCCCCTCCTCCAGGTTGGCGGAGTCACCGAGAACGACGACACCGATCTCCCGGACGTCGAGGTTCAGCGCCACGCCGAGCGTGCCGTCCTCGAACTCCAGGAGCTCGTTGGTCTTGGTCGAGGGCAGGCCCTCGACGTGGGCGATGCCGTCACCGGTGTCGGCGACGGTGCCGACCTCCTCGCGGGAGACGTCGGCCGTGTAGGAGGAGACGTAGCGCTCCAGGGCGCCGCGGATCTCCTCCGTCGAGATGGTCAGCTCGGCCATCCTCTGCTTCCTTAAGTATCAGGGGCCCGGGATACCTAGTACCGACCGGTCCGATGGCATCGAATCAGGGCTGCTCAGTCGCTGATCAGCGCTTCGCGAGCGCGTTGCGGGTCTCGTTCAGGCGGCGCAGGACGGTGCCGTCGTACAGGTCGGAACCGACCCGGACACTCACCCCGCCGAGCACGTCGGGGTTCACCGTCTGCTTGACGGACACCTCCCGACCGTACATCTCCGAGAGGCGGGCACCCAGGCGTCGCTCCTCCTCGTCACTCAGCGGAGCCGCCACGGTCACGTACGCGACCTGGCGGTCCCGCCGGTCCGCGGCGAGCTCGACCAGCCGGGTGAGCGCACCGGTGAAGGAGCGTCCCCCGAAGCCGGCGAGCGCGGCCCCGACGAGGTAACCGGTGATCGGCCGGGCCTTGTCGGCGAGCAGTTGGTCGGCCAGGGTGGCCCGCTGCGCGGCAGGGGTCATCTGGTCGGAGAGCACGTTGGACAGCTCCGGGGAGCCGGAGACGACCTGCCCGAAACGGAACAGCTCGTCCTCGACCTCGCCCAGCTCGCCGGCCTTGTCGGCGCTCGCCAGGAGCGCCTCGACGCCCAGCCGCTCGGCGCCGTCGAGCAGTTCCGACGGCGCCGACCAGCGGCCGGAGACCAGCGAGGCGAGCAGGTCGAGCGCGTCGGCGCCGATCTTGCCGCGCAGCATCTCGCCGAGCAGGCCGGCCCGGTCCGACCCGGACCGGGCCGAGTCGGAGAGCGCCCGGCGCAGCCGCGGCTCGCGCCGCAGCAGGGCGGCGACGGAGAGGATGTCGTCGGCGGTGGTGGACACCGCCGACGGCTCCGCGCCGCGGGCGTACTCGTCGAGGCGGTCCGCCGCGACCTTGTACGACTCCCGGCTGGCGGCCTGCATCAGCGGGCCCCCGTGCTCTCGAGACCGCTCAGGAACCGGTCGACGGTGCCCTTGCGACGCGCCTCGTCGGCGAGCGACTCACCGACGATCCGGCTGGCCAGGTCGACCGCGATGGTGCCCACCTCGGTGCGCAGCTCGCGCACGATGGTGGCCCGCTCCGCGGCGAGCTGCTCCTTGCCGGCCGCGATGATCCGGTCGGACTCCTCGCGCGCCTTGGCGAGGATGTCCTGGCGGATGCCCTCGGCGTCGGCCCGGGCGTCGTCGCGGATCTTGGCGGCGTCGGTACGCGCCTCCGCGAGCTGGGCCCGGTACTGCTCGAGCAGCTGGTTCGCCTCGGCCTGGGCGGCCTCGGCGCGCTTGATGCCGCCCTCGATCGCGTCGACCCGGGCCTGGAACGTCTGCTCCATGCGCGGGAAGACGAACTTCATCAGCACGAAGCAGAGCACGATGAAGGCGATGCCACCGACCACGATCTCTTCCCAGGCGGGAATGATCGGGTTGTGGACCGCTTCACCACCCTCAGCGGCGAGGAAGTACATGGGAAACCTCCCGGTCAGAGGGGGTGGATCAGGCGGCGGTGCCGGCCCAGATGAAGCCGAAGGCGATGCCCAGCAGCGCGAGCGCCTCGATGACGGCGAAGCCGATCCAGACGTACGGGAGGGTCATCCGGGACGACTCCGGCTGGCGGGCCGTCGACTGGATGTAGGCCGAGAAGACCAGGCCCACGCCGATGCCCGGGCCGATGGCGGCCAGGCCGTAACCGATGGCAGCGGTGCTGCCCGTTACCTCGGCAAGGATGCTCATTGCGGTTCCTCCTGGTTATCACGCGTGACGGTCACGCGGGACGACAACGGTTGGTGCGAAAGTGTGGATCAGTGCTCTTCGGCGAGCGCACCCTGCACGTAGCTGGCGGTCAGCACCGTGAAGACGTACGCCTGCAGACAGATCACCAGGAACTCGAGGAAGGTCAGCGCGATCGTCATCACCCAGGACAGCACCGAGACCGGCGCCAGCCAGGCGTTGGCGCTGATCATGGCGAAGCCGCCGAGCGTGAAGACCAGCAGGAGCATGTGGCCGGCGAACATGTTCGCGAAGAGACGGACGGCCAGCGAGAACGGCCGGACCAGGAACGTCGAGAAGAACTCGATCGGGATCAGCAGCGGCAGGATGTACCAGGGCGCCGGCGGGATCAGGGAGTTCTTGAAGTACTTGACGAAGCCGTGGTGCCGGATGCCGATCCAGTTGAACATCACGTAGCTGATCACGGCGAGGAAGGCCGGGAACGCGATGTGCGAGTTCGGCGAGATCTGGAAGAACGGGATGATCGCGAACGCGTTGGTCAGCAGGATGAAGCAGAAGAGCGTGGTGAAGTACGGCGCGAACCGCACCCCCGCGTGCCCGATCATGTCGACCGCGATGTTGTTCCGGACGAAGCCGTAGATCGACTCGGCGAACCACTGCTTCTTCGTCGGCACCAGCTTGGGGTTGCGGTAGCTGAGCAGGAAGAACAGGATCAGGACCCCGACGGCCAGCCAGACCATCAGCGTGATCTTGGTGAACCAGTAGTTGTCGTGCGCACCCCAGGGCAGGATGCTGGGCAGGTAGAAGTCCTCCACACTGGGTGGGAATTCCGCCTGGCCCTGAGCCAGGACGTTCGCCTGTCCGAACACCGCGTCCCTTCCTAAGTAGGCGTGCCGAGTCGGCGGACGACCAGGATGATTCCCCCGGCCATGCCGAGCACGACGCCGATCCCGGTGGCGATGCCGCCGAGGTCGAGCCACTGGTCGACCAGCCAGCCGATGAAGCCCCACACGAGCATGCCTCCGATGAGGTAGCTGAGCGCGGTCCAACCCTGGCCGGCACCGGACGGATCGTCGCCCGGGCCGCCAGTGCTGGGGGGTTTCTGGTCACCGGCCATGACGGGGCGAACGATATCAGTCGAGCCGAAGAGGCTGTGCCTCACCCCCCGCACAACCTTGTTGTGTGGGACACGGGCGGGCGAAGTCGTCTGGAGGCACGCTACTCCCCTCCCGCCACTGAGAGAATGACCGATCGTGGACACCCCGGCGTGCCGTCCGCAGGTTGGGACGGATCAGCCGTGGACGCGGCGGGCGTGCACCGTGGCCAGCCACCAGATGTGCACCCCGGTCCAGACCACCACGCCCGCGGCGATGCCCAGGGCGAACGGGACGAGCCCCGGCCAGCCGGTCGACGCGACCAGCACCATCACCCCACCGAGCAGGGTCATCTTGGCGATGTAGACACCCAGCCCGAACGGCAGCACGAGCTGGGGATCCCGGGCGTCCGCCCAGGCCAGCACGACCGTGGTGAGCGTGTAGCTGACGGCGGTGACGGCCACCCCGGCCGCCGCGCCGAGCGCGCCGTCCGCGCCCCGGGCCAGCCCGCCGGCCACCGCCGCCACGGCGGCCATCAGCACCGAGGCGACCACCAGCACCGGCAGGTGGCGCAGCCGCCAGCCCCGGTCCGCGACCGCCTCCGCCGCGCGCGTCCCAGGCTCAGCCACGGGGGTACGCCGGGAAGGCCCCGACCAGCTCGGTCACGTCGCCGGCGATCCGGCCCAGCTCGTCCGCGCCCCCGGTCGACTCCGGGTCGGTGCGCACCGCCCGGGCGATCAGCGTGGCGATCCGGCGCATCTCGCCCTCGCGCATGCCCTGGGTGGTGACGCTCGGCGTGCCGACCCGGATGCCGGAGGCGACCATCGGCTTCTGCGGGTCGTACGGGATGGCGTTCTTGTTCAGCGTGATGCCGGCGGCGTCGCAGCGCGCCTCGGCCGCGGCGCCGGTCACCCCGGTCTCCCGCAGGTCGATCAGGGCCAGGTGGGTGTCGGTGCCGCCGGACACCGGCCGCATGCCCTCGGCTGCGAGGCCGTCGGCGAGCGCCTGGGCGTTGCTGACCACCTGGGAGGCGTACGCCCGGAACTCGGGCTGGGCGGCCTCGCGCAGGGCGACCGCCTTGGCGGCGACCGCGTGCATCAGCGGGCCGCCCTGGGTGAACGGGAAGACGGCCTTGTCGATCCGGGCGGCCAGCGACTCCCGGCAGAGGATCATGCCCCCGCGCGGGCCGCGCAGCACCTTGTGGGTGGTGCAGGTGACCACGTCGGCGTGCGGGACCGGGGAGGGGATCGCCCGGCCGGCGACCAGACCGATGAAGTGCGCCGCGTCCACCATGAGGTAGGCCTCGACCTCGTCGGCGATCGCCCGGAACCGGGCGAAGTCGATGAGCCGCGGGTACGCCGTCGCGCCGCAGATGATGAGCTTCGGCCGGTGCGCCAGGGCCAGGTCGCGCACCTCGTCGTAGTCGATCAGCTCGCTGTCCGGCCGGACGGTGTAGCCAACCGGGTGGAACCACTTGCCGGAGAAGTTCACCCGGCTGCCGTGGGTGAGGTGCCCACCGTGCGGCAGGTCCATGGCCAGCACGGTGTCGCCGGGCTGCACCAGGGCGGCGTACGCGGCCAGGTTGGCGCTCGCGCCGGAGTGCGGCTGGAGGTTGGCGTGCTCGGCGCCGAACAGCTCCTTCGCCCGGGCGATGCCGAGTTCCTCGGCGCGGTCCACCTCGGCGCAGCCGCCGTAGTAGCGGCGGCCCGGGTAGCCCTCGGCGTACTTGTTGGTCAGGGTGGAGCCCAGGGCGGCCAGCACCGCCGGCGAGGTGAGGTTCTCGCTGGCGATCAGTTGCAGGCCGCCGCGCAGCCGCGCCAACTCCCCCAGCACCACCTCGGCGATCTCCGGATCGGCGGCGCTGAGCTGCTGGAAGTCCGGCCCCCAGAAGGTGTCCCTCGCGTTCTCCACAGCGAAGGAGTCTACGGAGCCGCAGACTGGGAGCTGTGAGATGCCTCGTCACCGGCGCCACGGGTTACATCGGCGGCCGCCTCGCGCCCCGGTTGCTGGCCGACGGGCACACCGTCCGCTGCCTGGCCCGCAAGGCGGGAAAGCTGCGCGACGTGCCGTGGGCGTCCCGGGCCGAGATCGCCGAGGGCGACCTGCGCCGGCCGGACACGCTGCCGGCCGCGTTCGAGGGCGTGGACGTGGCGTACTACCTGGTCCACTCGCTCGGCCAGCGAAGCTTCGAGGCGGCCGACCGGGAGGCCGCGGTCAACTTCGCGGCCGCGGCCCGCGCCGCGGGCGTACGCCGGATCGTCTATCTGGGCGGGCCGGAGCCGGCGGCGGACCGCAAGGTCCCGTCGCCGCACCTGCGGTCGCGCGCGGAGGTCGGCCGGATCCTCCTGGACAGCGGGGTGCCGACGGCCGTGCTGCGGGCCGCGGTGATCATCGGGTCCGGCTCCGCCTCCTTCGAGATGCTGCGACACCTGACCGAGCGGCTGCCGGGCATGGTCACCCCGCGCTGGGTGCGTAACCGCATCCAGCCGATCGCCGTCCGCGACGTGCTGCGCTACCTGGTCGGCTGCGTCGACCTGCCGCCCGAGGTGAACCGGGGGTTCGACATCGGCGGCCCGGAGGTGCTCACCTTCCAGCAGATGATGCAGCGGTACGCGCGGGTCGCCGGGCTGCGCCGCCGGGTGATCCTGCCGGTGCGGCCGCTGACCCCGGCGCTCTCCTCCTACTGGGTGGGCTGGGTGACGCCGGTGCCGAACTCGATCGCCCGGCCGCTGGTGGAGAGCCTGGTCCACGAGGCGGTCGCCGGCGAGCACGACATCGCGCGGTACGTGCCGGACCCGCCCGGCGGGCTGACCGGCTTCGACGAGTCGGTCGCCCTGGCGCTGGCGAAGGTCCGCGACGGCCAGGTCGAGACCCGGTGGTCGACGGCGAGCGGGCCGGATGCTCCGGCCGAGCCGCTGCCCAGCGATCCGCAGTGGTCCGGCGGGACGGCGTACAGCGACGTGCGGGATCGGGCGGTGGACGCCCCGACGGCGGCCCTGTGGCGGGTCGTCGAGGGGGTCGGCGGCGAGCACGGCTGGTACTCGTTCCCGCTGGCCTGGTCGGTGCGGGGCTGGCTGGACCGGCTCATCGGCGGGGTGGGGCTGCGCCGGGGCCGGCGCGACCCGCACCGCCTCCAGGTCGGCGAGGCGCTGGACTTCTGGCGGGTCGAGGAGATCGTCCCCGGGGAGCTGCTGCGGCTGCGCGCCGAGATGCGGCTGCCCGGCCGCGCCTGGCTGGAGATGCGGGTCGAGCCGGCCGGCGACGGCCGCAGCCGGTACGTCCAGCGCGCCGTCTTCCTCCCCCACGGCCTCCCCGGCCACCTCTACTGGGCCTCGGTCACCCCGTTCCACGCCGTCATCTTCGGCGGCATGGCCCGCAACATCGCCCGCGGCGCCGAGCGGACCGGTCCCCGCTGACCCCGGCGGTCAGTTGCCGGTGCGCGGGCTGGTGCGCTCGAAGGCCACCGTCTGGCTCGGCGGGACGAAGTCCAGGACAGGCTGGTCGCGCAACGCCCACGCGAGGAGGCGGCCCACGGCCTCGATCTGGCGGACCTGGACCCCGCCGCCCACGGCGTCCCGGGGGTTGTCCGGGTTCGCGGCGATGGTCGCCACGGCGAGCTGCGGCGTGAAGGCGACCACGGTCTCCGTGGCGTTCCGCTCCGAACTGCCGGTCTTGCCGGCCAGCGGCCGGCGCAGCCCCGGCTGGAGCTCCTCGGCGGTG
This sequence comes from Micromonospora sp. AMSO31t, assembly GCF_008868175.1. Classification (GTDB taxonomy): domain Bacteria; phylum Actinomycetota; class Actinomycetes; order Mycobacteriales; family Micromonosporaceae; genus Micromonospora. Next base: position 37,071 of record NZ_WBKT01000028.1, on the reverse strand, counting down.
CCGCCGTCGCAGCGGCGGTACATCGACTGGTCACCGACCGGGCAGCGGGCCGCGTCCGTCGCCGCCCGGGCCACCTCGGTGTCGAGCACCTGCCGGCAGTCCGGGTTGCCGGCGGCCACCTTCCGGCCGGTCGGGTCGCTGATCGAGGTGATCGGGGTGGGCCGGCACCAGGTGCCCTCGGCGGCCACCGTGGCGTAGGCGTTGGCCAGGTCGAGCGGGGTGGTGGAGGAGACCCCCAGGGTGAACGGTCCCCAGTTCTTCGCGCCGTCCCGGGCCAGCTTGGCGTCCTCCGGTGAGCGGAACACGATGCCCAGCCGCTGGGCCATCTCCACCACCCGGTCGGCGCCGACCCGCTCGGTCAGCCAGGCGAAGTAGGTGTTCACCGACCGGCCGAACGCGTCCCACATGGTGCGGTCGCCGTCCATCCACGCCGGGTTGGCGTTCTCCGGGCACCAGTGGCCGCCGCAGCTCGCCGGGCCGCCGTCGATCGGGTACCGGGTGACGAAGACGCCGGGAGCGTCGAACTCGGTGTTCAGCGGCAGGCCGGACTCCAGCGCGGCCAGGACGGCGAAGAGCTTGAAGGTCGAGCCGGCCTGGTAGCCCTCGATGCCCGCACCGCCGGCGACCAGCTGGTTGACCGTGTTCGGGTAGTTCTGCCCGGCGGTCGGGTTCGGGGCCACGCTGTAGGCGCGGTTCACCGCCATGGCGAGCACCCGGCCGGTGCCCGGCTGCACCACCGCGGTCGGCGCGGCCCGCTGGTTGGTGTTCGGATAGATCCGCAGCACCTGCTCGATGGCCTTCGCCTGCACGTCCGCGTCGAGGGAGGACACGATCGACCAGCCGCCCCGGCGCAGCGTGCGCTGCCGCTCGTCGACCGTCTTGCCGAAGGCGGGCTGGGCGTTCCACCACTGGGTGAACCAGTCGCAGAAGAAGCCCCAGTCGTTGTGCGCAGCGGGCACCGCGGTGCAGTCGTTCGGGGTGGCGCTGGGCTTGAGGTTGAGCTGCTCGGCCCTGGCCCGGGCGGCGTCCGCCTCGGCCACCTGGCCGGTCTCCACCATCCGGTCCAGCACGTACGCCCGGCGGCCCAGCGCCGAGTCGGCGTCACCGTTGATCGGGTCGTCGGTGTCGGGTGACCGGACCAGCCCGGCGAGCAGCGCCGACTGGGCCAGGGTGAGCTTGGCGGGCGTGGTGGAGAAGTAGCGCTTGCTGGCCGCCGCGATGCCGTACGCGCCGGCGCCGAAGTAGGCGATGTTCAGGTAGCGGCCGAGGATCTCGTCCTTGCTGATCCGGCGTTCCAGGGCCAGCGCGTACCGCATCTCGCGGATCTTGCGGCCGAGGGTGATCTCGGTGGCCCTGGCCCGCTGCTCCTCGGTGAGCCGGGGGTCACCGGCCAGCGCGTTGCGCACGTACTGCATGGTCAGCGTGGAGGCGCCCTGCCGGGTGCCCTCCCGCCGGTTGGCCGTGAAGGCCCGCGCCACGCCGCGCACGTCGACGCCGTGGTGCTGGTAGAACCGGACGTCCTCGGCGGCCACGATGGCCTGGCGCATCACGGGCGCCACCTCGCCGACCGGCACGTCCACCCGGTCCTCGGTGTAGAACGAGGTGATCAGCGTGCGGCCGTCGCTGGCGTAGAGGTTGGAACGCTGGGCCGGCTGCGGCGTCTTCAGCGACTCCGGCAGCGCGGCGTAGGGCATCAGGTTCTTGAAGCCGAGCCCGAAGACGAGCGCCGCCGGCAGCGCGGCGGCGGCCAGGGCCAGTCCGGCGAGTACGCCGGCGAGCAGGACGGTGAACAGCTTGTTGAGATGGGCCCGGTTCATCAGCTCTCCCCGCAGGAGCCGGCCGTACAGACCCGTTCAGAATGACCGGAATCGGCGGTTTAACCGCCATCTTCGGCGAAACGCGCAGGAAGTTCGCGAGAAAGGATGAACCTCAGGGGAGCAGCGCGGCGGCCAGCGGCTGGACGGTCTCCTCGATCTCGTCGGCCACCCGGCTGAAGCACTGGTCGCCGCGACCCCAGGGGTCGTCGAGGTCGTCGGTGGGCAGCGCGGTCGTGCCCTGCCGGGCCGAGTCCGCCGCCACCACCAGCGCCACGCCCCGGGCGTATACCGCGTCGGGGGTGGCCTCCACCGGAGGCAGCCCGGCCCGGTCCAGCGCGCCGAGCAGCCGGCCGAACTCACCCAGCACGAAGGTCCGCCCAGCCGCGTCCGGGCGCAGCGCCACCACGTACTCGTGCTGGTCGGCGGTGGCGGTGAGGACCAGGTCGGCGGCGTCGATGAGGTCGGAGCGGAGCCGGCGGGCAGCAAACCCGTCCACCGCGCCGCCGCGCGAGGTCACCTGCCGGGCGGCCGGCGGGTTCATCTCCTCGCCGGCGTGCCAGCCGCCGGTGCCGGCGCTGTGGCTGTGCACCAGCTCGTCGGAGCGGGCCGGGTCGGCGCCCAGCCGGCCCAACCTCTCCCGGACGGCCAGCACCAGCAGGCGCTCGGCCATCGGGGACCGGCAGATGTTGCCCATGCAGACGTGCAGCACGGTGAACGGCGGCACTCAGACCCCCCGCTCGTCGAGGATGTCCGACACCACGTCGCGCAGCTTCTCCAGCGTCACCGCGCCCTGGCGCAGCACGCGGGGCACCTCGCCGGTCAGGTCGACGATGGTGCTCGGCACCGGGTCGAGCGCCGGGCCGGCCTCCAGGTAGGCGCGGACGCCGTAACCGAGCTGGTCGCGGGCCTCCTCGGCGGTGAGCGCCGCGGGCTGGCCCACCTTGTTGGCCGAGGCCACCGCCATGGGCCCGGTCTCGCGCAGCACCTCCAGGGCCACCGGATGCAGCGGCATCCGCACCGCCACCGTGCCGCTGGAGTCGCCCAGGTCCCAGGCCAGGCTCGGCGAGTGCTCCACCACGATGGTCAGCGCGCCCGGCCAGAACGCCTCGACCAGCTCGCGGGCCGAGCGGGGCAGCGAGAAGACCAGGCCGTCGAGGGTGTGCCGGGAACCGATCAGCACCGGCGGCGCCTGCCGCGCGCCGCCCTTGGCGTCCGCGAGGGCCTTGACCGCGTACGGGGTGAAGGCGTCGGCGCCGACGCCGTAGACCGTGTCGGTCGGCAGGACGACGAGTTCCCCGTTCTTGACCGCCTCGATGGCCGCCTCGATGCCGCGGTCCCGGTCTGCCGGCGACCGGCAGTCGTAGAGCATCACGAGGAGCCAGTCTGCCACGCCGGGGCGGCGTCGGCGTGCTGGCCGTCCGCCCGGCGGGACGCGGTCGCCCAGCGGGGCCGCCCGACGAGGTCACGGTGCTCCTCGACCCGCTCGTACCGGCCGTCGGCGGCGAGCAGCGCGGGCACCGCCGTGGCGTGGGTGTCGTCGTGCTCGACGCCGAGCACGCCGCCGGGGCGCAGCAGCGTGGCGGCCCGGCCCACCACCGGGCGGATCACGTCCAGCCCGTCCGCGCCGCCGAACACCGCCTCGTCCGGGTCGTGGCCGGCCACCTCGGGGGCCACCACCACCGACCGGGGCACGTACGGCGGGTTGCAGAGCAGTACGTCGACCCGGCCCACCAGGTCGGCCAGGAGCGCGGGATCGGTCACGTCGGCGGCGACCACCTCGATCGGCCGGTCCCCGGCCGCGGCCCGCCCGGCGGCGTTGCGCCGCAGCCAGTCCAGCGCCGCCGGGGACCGTTCCACGGCCACCACCCGCGCCGACGGCAGCTCCTGGGCGACGGCCAGGGCGATCGCGCCGGACCCGCTGCACAGGTCCACGACCAGCGGGGCGGCCGACCGGCCCGCCTGCGCGATCCCCCAGCCGGCGAGCAGTTCGGTCTCCGGCCGGGGCACGAAGACGCCCGGGCCGACCGCCAGCTCCAGGTGGCGGAAGCCGGCGGTGCCGGTGAGGTGCTGGAGCGGTTCCCGGGCGACCCGCCGCTCGACCAGCGTGTCGAGGCGGTCGCGCTGCGCCGGGGTGAAGCCGTCGGCCAGCGCCAGCCGGCCGCGCGGCACGTCCAGCACGTACGCGGCCAGCTGCTCCGCCTCGGCGCGGGCCGCCTCCACACCCGCCGCGGCCAGGGCGCGGGCGGCCCGGGCGACCACCAGTGAGGGGCGCTCGCGTTCTGACCCTTTGGACGGGTGTTGCGGGAGGGAGGTCACGACATAATCATGAAGCGTCGCGGGTCACCTCACGAGCGGGTGCGTCCGGGAGCACACCGACAGGAGGTCGCGAGTGGGCTGGCTCGACCGGGTCGAGGACCAGGTTGACGCCCTCCGGCGCGCCCGGGCGTTGCAGGAGGTCAGCCGCTCGGCGGAGGCGTGCGCGCTGCTGGACCGGGTCATCCGCACCACCGGCGACCCGTGCGCGCGGGCGGACGCCCTGGTGCAGCGCCTCTCCGCGCTGATCAATCTCGGTCGCACGGCGGAGTTCACCCGGGCCATCGAGGACGCCTCCGCCGCCGTCAGGGACCTGGCCGAGCCCTACCTGCACGGGCACCTCAACGCCCTCGCCGCGCTCGCCGCGCACCACCAGGGCGCGCTGGACCGCTGCGTCACCCACCTGGTCCGATCGGCGCGGGCGCTGGGCGCCGACGACGACCCGGACCGGGACACCGCCTGGGGCTGGCACGACCTGGCGATGGCCTACTCCTACCTGAGCTTCCACGGCCACGCGCTCGGCGCGATCGAACGCGCCCGGCAGGTGGGGCTGACCGCCGGCATCCCCGAGGAGACCTTCGCGGCGCCCGGCATCCGGCTGCGCAACGCGGTGGCGCTGGACCACAACGGCGACAGCGACGGCTGCCTGCGGGTGCTCCGCGACGTGGCCGGCGACCTGGCCCGGTTCCTGCGCCGCGGGCGCGCCGGCAGCCTCCGGCCGAGCAGCCTGGCCGCCTACGGCTACGCGGCGGCCCGCCGGGCGGCGCTCGGCGACCGGGTGGACTCCGGCGGGGACGCCGACCCGGCCCGGCTGCTCGGGCACGGCGGGGACAGCGCCCGCGCCCGCGACCTGCGCCAGCTCGGCCAGGTCTGCCTGGCCGTCGCCGAGGGCCGGCCGATCGAGGCGGTCACCCGGCTGGACACCATCCGGGTCTCCGACGAGACGCTCGGCGCCGCCGAGGCGCCCCGGCTACGCAGCGTCGCGCTCACCCGGGCCGGTGACCACGCCGCCGCGCACCGGGCCGACCGGCACGCGTTCCGACTGGCCGCGCAGCGCAGCGACCGGCTGCGGGACGTCTACATCGACGGCATCGCCGCCCGGATCGACCACGAGGAGATGCGCCGCGAGGCCGCGCGCTACGAGGGCGAGGCCCTCACCGACCCGCTCACCGGGCTGCCGAACCGGCGCCGGCTGGAGCGCTACATCGGCGCGGTGGTGGCCCGGGGCGAGCGGGTGGTGATCGCCGTCTGCGACCTCGACGGGTTCAAGGCCGTCAACACCCGGCACGGGCACCACTCCGGCGACCTGGTGCTGCAACGCATCGCCGGGGTGATCAACCGGGTGATGCGGCGGGGCGACTTCGTGTCCCGCTACGGCGGGGACGAGTTCGTCGTGGTGCTGCCGGAGACCGGCATGGCGGAGGCGGCCGAGGTGGCCCGGCGGATCCAGGCCGCCGTGCACACCGAGGACTGGGAGTCGCTGGTCCCCGGCACCCCGGTCGGCGTGAGCATCGGCTTCGCCGAGGTCGACGGGGGCGCCGGGATGAGCGTCCGGGAGGCGCTGGGCGCCGCCTTCGAGCTGGCCGACCGGGAGATGCTGCGCGCCAAGGACCGCCTGCGCGCCTCCTGAGCGCGGGGCGCCCGGCCCCGGGTCAGCGCCGGGCCAGCTCGGTTTCGCCGGCCAGCCGGGCGGCGCGGTCGGCCTCACCCAGGGCGTCGAGCACCCCGTCCAGCTCGCCCGCCAGCGCCAGGTCGAGGTTGTACGCCGTGTAGCCGATCCGGTGGTCGGTGATCCGGTTCTGCGGGAAGTTGTAGGTGCGGATCCGCTCCGACCGGTCCACGGTGCGCACCTGCGCCTTGCGCGCGTCCGAGGCGGCCGCGTCGGCCTGCTCCTGAGCCGCGGCGAGCAGCCGGGCCCGCAGGATCCGCATGGCCTGCTCGCGGTTCTGCAGCTGCGACTTCTCGTTCTGGCAGGACACCACGATGCCGGTGGGCACGTGGGTGATCCGGACCGCCGAGTCGGTGGTGTTGACCGACTGGCCGCCCGGCCCGGACGAGCGGAACACGTCGATCCGCAGGTCGTTCGGGTCGATGGTGACGTCCACGTCCTCGGCCTCGGGCAGCACGAGGACGCCGGCCGCGCTGGTGTGGATCCGGCCCTGCGACTCGGTGACCGGGACGCGCTGCACCCGGTGCACGCCGCCCTCCCACTTGAGCCGGGACCAGACCCCGTTGCCGCCCTCCGGCACGCCCTTGGTCTTGATCGCCAGGGAGACGTCCTTGACCCCGCCGAGGTCGGAGTCCTGCGCGTCGATCACCTCGGTTACCCAGCCGCGCCGCTCGGCGTAGCGGGTGTACATCCGCAGCAGGTCGCCGGCGAACAGCGCCGACTCCTCGCCGCCCTCGCCGGCCTTGATCTCGACGATGACGTCCTTGGCGTCGTGGGGGTCGCGCGGGATGAGCAGCTCGGCCAGCCGCTCCTCCAGCGCCGGCAGGGACGCCGCGATGGCGTCGGCCTCGGCGGCGAAGGCCGGGTCCTCGGCGGCCAGCTCGCGGGCGGCGGCCAGGTCGGCCCGCGCCTCCTCCAGCTCGCCGGCGGCCTTGTGCAGCGGGACCAGCTCCGCGTAGCGCCGGCCGACCCGCCGGGCGGTGCCCTGGTCGGCGTGGATGGCGGGGTCGGCCAGCCGCCGCTCCAGCTCGGCGTACTCGTCGAGGAGGGCGGCCAGGCGCTCACTGCTCATGCTGCGGATGCTCCTTCGACGACAACGACGACGACCGGGCGGGGCCGGGCGGAAACGGGCAAAAACGGACGAACGCCCGCGCCCGGCACGGAGCCGGACACGGGCGTCGTCGACGGAGCTACTTGGCCTTCTTGGCCTGAACCTTGGCGTACTTCTGCTGGAACTTCGCGACCCGACCGGCGGTGTCCAGCACGCGCTGCTTGCCCGTGTAGAACGGGTGGCAGGCGCTGCAGGTCTCGACGCTGATCGAACCGCCCTTGGCGGTGCTGCGGGTCGTGAACGTGTTGCCGCAGGAGCAGCGGACCTCGGTGGTCACGTACTCCGGGTGGATGTTGGGCTTCATGTCGCCTCGGTCCTTTCGTCGGTGGTCGCCGGGTCGCCGTCGTGCTCCCCGTCGTCACGACGGGCTCGGGCGTGAACCGGAACCGGTGGCCGATTGACCAGTGTGCCATGGGCTTCCACCGACCCGTCGAGCGGGCCGCACACCAGGTCCGGCAGACGCAACGCTCACCTCCCCGTACGCATTCCCGCCCGTCCCGCGGGCATTCGTGGAGACTGCAGAGGCATGAACGGGAGGTACGGGATGTTCCGCCTGATCGCCACCCGCGGGCTGCCCGCCTCCGGCAAGACCACCTTCGCCCGGCGGCTCCAGCCCGGCGTGGTCCGGGTCAACCGCGACGACCTGCGCCGGATGATGCACGGCGAGCGGCTCTTCACCCAGTGGGCCGAGGGGCAGGTCACCCGGGCGCAGCGGGCCCAGGTGGAGACGCTGCTGGCGGCCCGGGTGAGTGTCTGCGTCGACGACACCAACCTGCGCTCGCGCACCCTGCGGGACTGGGCCGAGCTGGCCGCCCGGTACGGCGCGGCGTTCGAGGTGCACGACTTCACCGACGTCCCGCTGGAGGAGTGCCTGCGCCGGGACGCCGCGCGCCCCGAGGTGGACCGGGTCGGCGAGGCCGCGATCCGCCGGCTGCACGAGCGCTACCTGGCGAACCGCCCGTTACCGCTGCCGGTGCCGACCGCACCGACCGGCAGCCCGGCCCGGGTCGAGCGGGAGGCCGCCGAGCGCCCCGACATCGTGCTTGTCGACATCGACGGCACGGTGGCGTTGACCGTGTCGCGCAGCCCGTACGACATGACCCGGGTCGGCGAGGACGCGCCGAACGAGGCGGTGATCGCGGCGGTGCGGGCCATGCACGCGGCCGGGCACGGGGTGGTCTTCTGCTCGGGCCGGGACGCCTCGGCCCGGGCCGACACGGAGGCCTGGCTGGCCCGGCACGTCCGGGTGCCCTACCTGGCGCTGCACCTGCGGGCGGTCGGCGACCACCGCAAGGACGCCGTCGTCAAGCGGGAGATCTACGAGCGGGAGATCAAGGACCGGTACCGGGTGGTCGGGGTCTTCGACGACCGGCAGCAGGTGGTCCGGATGTGGCGCTCACTCGACCTGACGGTCTTCCAGGTCGCCGAGGGCGACTTCTGACGCGCGCCCGCCGGCGGGCTCCTCCCCCAGGTCGAGGAGCCCGCCGGCGGGGCGTCAGGCGGCGGGCGCCTCCGCCGCCGTGAGGGTCACCGCCGCCTCGGCGCGGATGCCGTTGACGGTGACCACGAGCAGCACCCGCCCGCCGGGGCGCAGCGCGGTCAGCCGCCCGGTCGCCGGGTCGAACCGGGCCACGTGCCAGGGCTTCACCCCGCCGGCGCCGCCGATGAGCAGGTTCGGCGAGCCGGACCAGTCGGCGCTGACCGGGGCGGCCACCGGGACGGTACGGCCACCGGGCTGGGTGAGCGTGGCCGTGACGGTGGCCGGGGCGCCGACCGCGACCTCGGCCGGGGCGGCCAGGGCGAGCCGGTCGACGTGGGCGTGGAACTCCGCCGCGACCCAGCGCGGGCCCTCGGCGAGCGGGTCCCGCCGGGCCCGCTCCGCCTCCTGCCGGGTCACCGGGTCGACCCCGAACTCGGTCCAGCCGGTGAAGCCGCCGAGCTGGGGCGGGGTGGACGGGTCCTTGCCCGAGTTGCCGTTGATCACGTACGGCACGCCGTCCACCCGGTCGGCGTGGAAGGTGCCGACGTGCCCGTTGACCATGAGCGCGCCCTTGCCCGTGCGGTGCTGGAAGTCGGCCAGCCACTGCTCCACGAGGGCGGCCTCCTTCCGGTCACCGAGCTGGCTGGCCTTGGCCGGGCTGGGATCGCGGGGCGGGTGGTGGAAGAGCACGGTGACCGAGCCGACCGCCGGGTCCGCGGCCGCCGCGTCGAGCGCCTTCCGCAGCAGCTCCACCTGGTCGAACCCGCCGCCGCGCAGGGACCCGGTGGCCGTGCTCAGCGTGAGGAAGCGGGTGCCCCGGTGGTCGAAGACCCGCGAGGTGTCACCGAACACGCTCCGGAAGTTGTCGATCGGCGCGCCCATGATCTCGTGGTTGCCGGGGACGTAGTAGTACGGCAGCTCGCCGCCCAGCTCCTCGTCCAGGATCCGCTTGGCCAGCGCGAAGTCCGCCGGGTAGGCGGTGTCCACGAAGTCCCCGTCGATGACCAGGAAGTCGGGCTTCGCCGCACGGATCTCGCGGAGCGTGCGGCGGGCCTGGGCGACCAGGTCGCTGTCCGGGTTCGCGGCCACGAACTGGGCGTCGGACATGACGGCGAAGCGCCAGGGCGCCCCGTCCACCGTGCCGTCGCGCAGCACCACCCGGTCGGTGACGTTCGGCTCCTCCGGCGCCTGCACCGTCGGGGGCACCCGGGCCACCAGGTCGTCGATGACGACCTCGCTCCGGTACTGCTTGGCCGGGTCGGTCTCGGCCACGTAGAACCGGCGTACCCGCACGGGGTACTGCACGCCGGGCGGGACGGTGAACTCGACGTAGCGCCAGCCGGTCCAGGTCAGGTACGGGCCGCGCAGCACGAACTGGGTGTCCTGGGCGTCGTGCAGGTGCAGGCTGGGCCACTCCCCGGTGCCGTTGCCCTTGATCCACATGCCGAACGCCTGCGGCTGGCCGGGCACGTCGATCCAGGCCGGCGGGTCCGCGTACGCGGCGCGGGTGCCGGTGGACTGGCCGAAGTCGTACGACATCTTCAGGCCGGTGCCGGTGTGCCCCTCGGCCGGGGCGACCGCCCCGCTGGCCCGCGCCTGGCTGAACTTCCAGGAGGCGGCGTCGTCGAAGCCGGCCACCGGCACGTCGGTGAGCCCGACGGTGACCGGGAGCACGGTGGTCTTCGCGCCGACCCGGACGGTCACCAGCGCCGAGCCGGTGCCGCCGAGCGCCGTGACCGACAGGTTGCCGTCGGCCGTGGGGGTGACGGTGAGCAGGTCGTGGTCGTACTCCAGTTTCAGGTCGGCCGGTTCGATCGGCGCGGTGTTGCCCTCCGCGTCGTAGCCGACCACGCCGAACAGGCCGGTGTCGCCCTGCTGGTTGAGGCCGAGCCGGTCCACCGTGGAGTCGACGCGCTCCAGCGGGCCGAGCACGGTCAGGTCGAGCGTGCCGCGCGCCGCTCCGCGCCAGGCCGTGACGGTGCTGTGCCCGGCCTTGCCGGCCCGGAACACGCCGTCGTCCACGGTGCCCTGGGCGGCCGGGTTGGCCCGCCAGCGCGGCGTTCCGGCGGCCGGCCCGTACGTCTCGTCGTAGCCCGCCGCGGTGAGCCGGCGGGTGAGGCCGGGGAAGACCCGGTCGGGGCGGCCGCCCCGGATCGGGGCGACGCCCGGCGCGGCCGTCGGGTCGCTGGCGGTCTCCAGCCAGTAGCCGGTGAGCCGGCCGCTGCCCTGCGGGGCGTAGATGGCCAGGCCGTTCGGCACCGGCCGCTCGCTGCCGTCGGAGGGGCTGTTCTCCACCTGGACCGCCGCCGCGCCCGGCTCCCGGGCCAGCAGGGTGGAGGAGCCGCCGCCGTCGAGGTTGAGCGCGCTCCACGCGCCCAGCTCGACCATCATCCGGCCCATCTCGGTCTGGGTGACGCCCCGGCTGTCCACCTGCCGGCCGTCCACCGTCAGCATGATCATCCGGCGGCCGTCGGCGGAGAAGCCAACCGACGTGCGCGGGGCCAGGCTGTCGTCGGCGATGGTCTGCACCACGCCGTCGCGGACCAGCACACTGCCGCCGCCGACGGCGGCGCGCGGGCTGCTCCCGTCGGACGCCTTCGGCCGCCAGGTCAGGTTGACCGGGTCGCCGGGGCGCAGCGCGGCGAGCGCGTCCGCGCCGGCCTCACGGCCGAGGACGACCGAGGTCCCGGCCGGGATGGGGCCCTCCCCCGCCGTGGTGGCCACGGTCGCGACCCGGCCGCCGGTCACCGTCACCTCGACCACCCGCGCGGCGCCCTCGACGGCCCGCTTGCGGGTGTACGCCCCCCAGAGCGGGGTGAAGACGCCCACGCCGCCCGGCTGCACCATGTTGTTGAACTGGGTCAGCGGCACCGGCCCGGCCGGCAGGGCGGCGGTGCCCTCGAAGCCGACCTGGACGACCCGGCCGATCCCTTCGGCGCTGACCGCGGCGGCGTTGGTGTGGCCGGCCACCGGCGACTGCACCAGCTCTCCGGAGCGGATGCCGATGCCCTGCGCGGCGCCGGAGGCGTTGATGTCGAAGAAGTCGCCGTTGACGGCGGCCACCGCCCGGGAGCGGTCCACCGCCGCGCGCAGCGGCTCGTCGCGGGTGACCGCGCCGGAGTTGACGTAGTCGACGGTGACGCCACCGGAGAGGTCGGCCGTGAGGGCGTCGGCCCGCAACCAGCCGTCGGCGTCGTACCGGTCGAAGGAGGTCAGGTCGAGTCCGGGGGCGACCGGACGGGTGGTCTTCGCGGTCTCCAGGCCACCGGCCGGCTCCACGCCGGCCTCGCCGGCGAGGGCGACCGCGGAGTCGGGACGGGAGGAGGCGGCGGGCGCGTCCTCGGCCGGGGTGTGCGGCTGGGCCACGGCCGCCGCCGCACCGGGCGGGACCGGAGCGGTGAGGGTGAGCAGCGGCGTCAGCAGCAGGACGCCGGCGAGACGGGCGGATCGACTGCGGATTCGCATGGACCACAGTCAACCCGAGACTGAACAGAAGTTTCAATACCCTCCGGCTTAACCGAAGAAAAACTTCACGGCTCCCCCGCCCGGGTACGCGAAGAGGGGCACGGCCCGCAGGCCGTGCCCCTCTCCGGAACTCCTCAGATCACTCGCCCGGGGTGGACTTCGCGATCTGCATCAGGAACTCGATGTTCGTGCGGGACTGCTTGAGCCGGTCCAGCAGGAGGTCGAGCGCCGCCTGCGAGTCCAGCGAGTGCAGCACCTTGCGGAGCTTGTGGATGATCGCCAGCTCCTCCGGCGCGAGCAGGACCTCCTCCTTGCGGGTGCCGGAGGGGTTGATGTCGATCGCCGGGAAGACCCGCTTGTCGGCGATCTTCCGGTCCAGCTTCAGCTCGGCGTTGCCGGTGCCCTTGAACTCCTCGAAGATGACCGTGTCGGCCATCGAGCCGGTCTCCACCAGCGCGGTCGCGAGGATCGTCAGCGAGCCACCGTTCTCGATGTTCCGCGCCGCGCCCAGGAACCGCTTCGGCGGGTAGAGCGCGGTGGAGTCGATACCACCCGACATGATCCGGCCGCTGGCCGGCGCCGCCAGGTTGTACGACCGGCCGAGGCGGGTCACCGAGTCGAGCAGCACGACGACGTCGTGGCCCAGCTCGACCAGGCGCTTCGCCCGCTCGATCGCCAGCTCCGCCACCGTGGTGTGGTCCTGCGGCGGACGGTCGAACGTGGCCGCGATGACCTCGCCCTTCACCGACCGCTGCATGTCGGTGACCTCTTCCGGCCGCTCGTCGACCAGCACCACCATGAGGTGGCACTCCGGGTTGTTGCGGGTGATCGCGTTCGCGATCGCCTGCAGCACCATCGTCTTACCCGCCTTCGGCGGGGAGACGATCAGCGCCCGCTGGCCCTTGCCGATCGGCATGACCAGGTCGATGACCCGGGTGGTCAGGATGTGCGGCTCGGTCTCCAGCCGCAGCCGCTCCTGCGGGTACAGCGGAGTGAGCTTGTAGAACTCCGGCCGGCGCTTCGCCTCGTCCGGCTCCATCCCGTTGATGGTGTCGAGCCGCACCAGCGGGTTGTACTTGTCCCGCCGCTGCTCGCTGCCACTGTCGCGGGCGGCCCGGACCGCGCCGGTGATCGCGTCACCGCGGCGCAGGCCGTACTTCTTGATCTGGGACATCGAGACGTACACGTCGTTCGGGCCGGCCAGGTAGCCGGTGGTCCGGACGAAGGCGTAGTTGTCGAGCACGTCGATGATGCCGGCCACCGGGACGAGCACGTCGTCCTCGCCGACCTGCGGCTCGCGGCCGCCACCGTCGCCGCCCTCGGGGCGGTCGCCGCGGCCGCGCCGGCGGTCCCGGAACCGGCTGCGCCGGCCGCGCCGGCCGCCGCCCTCGCCGTCGTCGTCACCGTCGTCGTTGCGCTCGGCGCGCTGGCCACGGTCGTTGCGGTCGCCCCGGTCGTTGCGCTCGTTGCGCTCACCCCGGTCACCGCGCTCGCCCCGCTCGTTGCGCTCGCCCCGCTCGGCACGCTCGCCCCGCTCGTTGCGCTCGCCACGGTCGGTGCGCTCGGCCCGGTCACCGCCGCGCTCGCCACGCTCAGCCCGCTCGCCGCCACGCTCAGCCCGCTCGCCGCCACGCTCCGCGCCACGGTCGGCACGCTCGGTCCGCTCGCGGCCCCGGCCCTCGCCACGCTCGGCCCGCTCACCGCGCTCGGTTCGCTCACCGCGCTCGGCCCGCTCGCCCCGATCGGCACGCTCGCCGGTCTCGGCGGGAGCCTCCTCGGCACGCGTCTCGGCCGGTCGCGCCTCGGTGGTCGCGGCGGCCGCACGGCTCCGGCGGCTGCGGGTGCGGCCCTCGGTCGCCTCGGCGGCCGGCGCCGGCTCGGCGGCGCGACGCTCGGTCTCGGCCCGCTCCTCGCGGACCTCGGCGTGGACCTCCTCACGGGCCGGAGCGGCCGCGGCCGCGACCTCGGCCCGCGGTCGAGGGGTTCCGGCGGCGGCGCCGCCCTGCCGCTCGGTGATCGCGCTGATCAGCTCGCCCTTACGCATGCGAGCCGTACCGGAGATACCGAGCGACGCGGCCAGGCTCTGGAGCTCAGGCAGCAGCATCGCCGACAGGCCGGTGCCGCTGCGCCGACGGCGTGTGGGGGCGGCAGTGGTGGCATCGCCAGCGACGTTGGAAACATCCGACGTCACGTCGGTGGTGTCGCTCAATGGATTCCTTCCCTCGATAGGCCGGGGCTGCCCGGAGTCGAGAACAGGTGGCCGGGCGGCCTCGGTGCACCCGCCTCGCATGGACGCGTCGCGGGAGTCTGTGACACAGCAGCCGGTCGGTATCCCGACTCACCAACATCGGTGAGCAGGTCTCGCCGTCTGCGGCGACCTGTGGAAACTGCGGCGCGGCGTGGGCCTTTGGCAGGGGTGACGGGCTGACCGCCGAGAGCTTCGGGGGTGCGCCGACCCGCAGGAGATCGCATGCTTCGCGGCTGTGCTAGGTGTAGAGCGTAATCAACTCTTCCGACCTGCGGCAACAGGGTCCCGCTCGGCGTGTCCCAGTCTACCCCGGGCAACCCGGGCACCGCTGACGTCTATCGGCAACTCCCACCGACGCCAATCTGTTCCCGCCTGGAATCCCGCGGGGACCTGGGACAACGCCAGCACGGTCGGCCCCGCCCCACTCACCACAGCCGCCACACCCGCCGCACGCAGCGCGACCACCAGAGCGGCGGTGGCCGGCATCCCCTCGGCCCGGTAGTCCTGGTGCAGCCGGTCGACGGTGGCCGGCAGCAGCAGTCCCGGATCGGCGGTCAGCGCGTGCACCAGCAGCGCGGCCCGGCCCGCGGTCAGCGCCGCGTCGCCGTGCGGCACCGTCGCCGGCAGCGCCGCCCGGGCGACCGACGTCAGCCCGCGCTCGCCCGGGACGAAGACGGTGGGCCGGACCGCCTCGGCCACGGGCAGGGTGACCGCCCGGGCGCCGGCCGGCTCGGTCCAGGCGACCGTGAAGCCGCCGAGCAGGCAGGGTGCCACGTTGTCGGGGTGACCCTCCAGCTCCGAGGCGAGCCGGAGCGCGGCGGCGTCGTCCAGCCGCGCCACGCCGTCGGCGACCAGCGCCCGGGCCAGCAGGACCCCGGCCACGATGGCCGCCGAGGAGGACCCGAGACCGCGCGCCTGCGGGATCCGGTTGACGCACTCCAGCGCCAGCCCGGCCGGCTGCGCGCCGAGCACGTCGAAGGCCGCCCGCATGGCGGTCACCACCAGGTGCCGGTCGTCGCCGGGCAGCTCGCCGGCGCCCTCCCCGGTCACCGCCACCCGTACGCCGCCATCGGTCACCTCGGCCGCCACGTCGTCGTGCAACCCGAGGGCCAGCCCGAGCGAGTCGAAGCCCGGGCCGAGGTTCGCGCTGGTCGCGGGCACCCGGACCCGGACCGGCCCGGAGGTGAAAGTCGTCGGCACGGGCTCATGCTAGGTCCCGGCCCCGACAGCGCGCCGGATCGCCCGGACCGTGGGAAGGGCGGTCCCCACTCACGGGGTGCGGCAGGTCTCCGGTTCCTCGACCGGGTCGGTGAGCGACAGCCGCCGGGTGGCGAGCCGCCAGCCCACCGCGTAGACCACCGTGACCAGGCCGCAGCCGGCCAGCACGACGCGCTCGTCGACCGTGTCGACCACCAGCGCCACGACCAGCTGGCTGACCGAGATGGCCAGGGTCGCCAGCATCATGTCGGTGGCGAAGACCCGCCCGCGCAACCGGTCCGGCACCTCGCCCTGCAGGGCGTAGTTGGACAGCACCCAGTTGCTGCCGCCGCCCAGGTGGGCCAGGAAGACCAGGACCAGCGCCAGCGGGAACCAGTCCACCGCCGAGACCCCGATGTAGGCCGGGCCGTAGAGGGACATCGACAGGGCCAGGCCGGTGAGCAGCCAGGCGCGGTTGCTGAGCACCCGGCGCATCAGGATCGGGCCGACCAGCGCGCCGGCGCCGCGGGAGGCGAAGAGCAGGCCGGTGCCGATCGCGCCGACGCCGTACAGCCCGGCGAGCAGCGGGAAGACGGTCAGCACGCCGTTGCCCAGGCCGACCGCCGACTTCACGGTGACCAGGGCGAGCACCCGCGGCCGGTGCGCGATGTAGCCGAGCGCCTCGCGGATCGCCGCCCAGGTGCGCGGGACGGCCGCCGCCGGGTCGCGGGGCGCCTGCAACGGCCGGCGGATCCGCGCGGCCAGGCCCGCCGCCCCGGCCAGGCCGACCGCCGCCACCCAGAAGCTGGCGTACGGGCCGGCGGCGGCGCTGAGCATGCCCCCGAGCGAGGCGCCGACCACGGTCATCGTGCCCCAGGCCGAGCCGGCGATCGCGTTGCCGGCGGCCAGGTCGGCCGGGTCGAGCACGTTGGGCAGGGCGGCCTGGGCGGCCGGCGAGTAGAACGCCTTGGCCACCGCCACGGCGGCGATCGACACGAGGGCCAGCCAGGCGGTGCCGGCGCTGCGGACACCGAGCAGCAGCAGGATGCCGGCCAGCGCGGCGAGGTTGGCCACCATCATGATCTTCCGGCGGTCGAACCGGTCGGCGATGGTGCCGGTGTACGGGAGCAGCAGGGCGGTCATGCCGGTGTCCACGGCGAGCACCAGCGCCCCCCACACCCCGCTGCCGGTCAGCTCCGGCAGGAGCACCAGCAGCGGCACCATGACGAACCAGTCGGCGCCGAAGACCACCAGCTCGGCGAGGAAGAGGTTGCGGAAGTCGCGGTTGCGGACGAGGACCGAGACGGTGGGTGACACGCCGGAACCCTATCGGGCCGCCCCCAGGGTGGCAGCGCGGCGGAGCAGTTCGGAGACGGTGACGAAGGTGTAACCGCGGGCGCGCAGGCCGCTGATCATGTCGGACAGGCCGCCGAGCGCGACCAGCCGCCGCTCGGGGCCGACGTCGTGACCGAGCAGGATGGTGCCCGGCCGCACGTCGGCGACGATCCGCCGGGCGTGCCCGGCGGGGTCGTGCGGGTATTCCGCCTCGACCATCTGGAGCGTCCAGAGGACCAGCCGGTAGTTGAGCCGGGCGGCGGCGTGGAGGACCGCGCCGCCCAGGTGCCCCCAGGGCGGGCGGAGCAGCCGGGGCGCCACCCCGGTGGCGGCCGTGATGGCCTCGTGGCTGCGGCGCAGGTCGGCGTACGCCGTGTGGGCGTCCATCCGGGCCAGGTCGTGGTGCGCCCAGCTGTGGTTGCCCACCTCGTGCCCGCCCAGCCGGTCGCGGACCAGCGCGGCGTGCCGGCCGGCCCGCTCCCCGACCAGGAAGAAGGTGGCCGGCACCCGGTGCTCGGCCAGGGTGTCCAGCACCATGGGGGTCCACTGTGGCTGCGGCCCGTCGTCGAACGTCAGCGCGACCAGCGGGTCGCCGGTGCGGACCGCCCAGACGACCTCGACCCCGCCGCCGCCCACCTGCTGGTAGCGGCTGCCCAGGGTGGCGCTGGCCGGCCCACCGGCCAGCGGGAGGCGGCGGTCGGCGATCCAGGTGGTCTGCGCGGTCCCGGCGACCCCCAGCGCGGCGCCGCCGGCCAGCAGCGCGGTGCGGCGCAGCAGCCTTCGCCTGCCCCACCCGGCCACGCCGTCCGCCATCGCCCCGCTCCCGCTCCGGCCGGCCGCCGCCGGCACGGCGGGACGGGCCGGCACTCACCGTAGGTGTCAGCTCACTCACCGTACCGTCCGCGGGGTGGTTTCCACCGTCCCCCGGAAAGGGAGAGGTGGCCGTCCCGCGCGGGGACGGCCACCTCTCGCCGGATCCGGCGGTTACTCCGTCGGCGGGAGCGGGGACCGGCGACTCTTCGGCAGGCGCAGCACCTCGAACTGGTCCGTACCGTCGACCAGCGCGGCCGACGGCGCCGGGCGGGCCGGCGGCTCGGCGAGCGGGGCGCCGGCCCCGGCCGGGCCCTCCCCGCCCCCGACGGTCACCGGGACCGGCGCCGGCGGCTCGACGGGCGCCGGCGTGCCGCGCCGGCGGGCCCGGCGCTCCCGGAAGGACTCCTTGGTGCGCTCCACCATCGTGTAGAGGGTCGGCACCAGGATCAGCGTGAGCAGCGTCGAGCTGAGCAGGCCGCCGATCACCACGACGGCCAGCGGCTTCGAGATGAAACCGCCCTCGCCGGTCAGGCCGAACGCCATCGGGAGCAGCGCGAACACGGTGGCGACCGCGGTCATGAGGATCGGCCGCAGCCGGCGCCGGCCGCCCTCGACCACCGCCTCGGTCACGCCCATGCCCTGCCCGCGGTACTGGTTGATCAGGTCGAGCAGCACGATCGCGTTGGTCACCACGATGCCGACCAGCATGAGCACGCCGATCAGCGCCGGCACGCCCAGCGGGGTCCCGGTGAGCAGCAGCAGCCCGATGGCGCCGGTCGCCGCGAACGGCACCGAGATCAGCAGGATCAGCGCCTGGGTCAGGCTGCGGAACGTGCCCACCATGATCAGGAAGACGATGGCGATCGCGGCCAGCACGGCCAGCCCCAGGTCGGCGAAGGCGTCGGCCTGGTCCGCGCTGACCCCGCCGATGACGAACGTCGCGCCCGGCACGTCCAGCGCGTCCAGCTTCTTCTGCAGCTCCTGCGTGGTGGCGCCCAGGTTCGAGCCGGTCGCCGTGCCGGTCACCGACACGCTCCGCTCGCCGTCGATCCGGGTCACCTGCTGCGGGCCCTCGACCTGGTTGACGTCGGCGATGTCGTCCAGCTTCACCGGGCCCACCGGCAGCGCCCGCAGCTCGGCCACGCTCAGCGGCGGCCGGGCCCCGGTGCTCAGCACCACGTCCTGCGGGGTGCCGTCCAGGGTGACCTGGCCGAGCGGCGCCCCCCGGTACGCCTGGGCGACCACCTGCCCCACGGCGGCCTCGGTCAGCCCGGCGCGCGCCGCGGCGACCCGGTCCACGGTCACCTCCACCCGGGGCACCCGGGTGGCCAGGCCGGTGGTGACGTCCTCGACGCCCGACGTGCCGGCCATCGCGTCCCGGACGGCCTCGGCCGCGCGGGTCAGCGTGTCCTGGTCGGCGGCCTGCACGACCACCTCGAGCTGGTTGGCGGAGGCGTTCTGCCCGCCGCCGAAGGTCAGCTCGCCCGCCTCCGGGCCGAGCCGGTCGAACTCCGTGCGCAGCTTCTCGCGGACCTCGGTTGCGTCCGTGTCGTCGGTGAGCGCCAGCGACCAGGAGGCGGTGTCGTTGCCGCCGCCCGCCCACGGGTTGTCGCCACCACCCGCGCTGACCTGGTACGTCGCCACCCCCGGCGTACGCCGGAGGATCTCCTCCACCCGCGCGGCGGCCTGATCGGTGCCGGTCAGCCCGGTGCCCGCCGGCAGCTCCTGCTGGATGGCCAGGGTGTCCTGGCCGGAGTCGTCCAGGAAGTTGGTCTCCAGCTTCTGCGCCAGGCCGAACGTGCCGAAGAGCACGAGCAGGCCCAGCGCCACGGTCGCCCAGCGGGTGCCGCGGGAGCGGGTGGCGAAGCCGATCACCGGCAGGTAGCCCCGCTGCAACGGGCTGCGCAGCTCCTTCTCGGCGGCGGCGTGCCGCGCGGCGGTCTCGTCGGCCCCACCGCGCGGCGGCTTGAGGAACCAGTACGCCAGCACCGGGATCACGGTCAGCGAGACCAGCAGCGAGGCGAGCAGGGCCACCGTCACGGTGATCGCGAACGGCGCGAAGAGCTGCCCCACGAAGCCGCCCACCAGGGCGATCGGCGCGAAGACGGCGACCGTGGTGAGGGTCGAGGCGGTCACCGCGCCGGCCACCTCACGGACGGCGGCCAGGATGGCGTCCCGCTTCGGCTCGCCGTACTCCAGGTGTCGCTTGATGTTCTCCAGCACCACGATCGAGTCGTCCACCACCCGGCCCACGGCGATGGTCAGCGCGCCGAGGGTGAGCAGGTTCAGCGAGTAGTCGCCGGCCCACAGCACGATCAGCGCGACCAGCACGGACAGCGGGATGGAGACCGCGGTCACCACGGTCGAGCGGACCGAGAGCAGGAAGACCAGGATGACCACGACCGCCATGAGCAGGCCGAGCAGGCCCTCGGTGGTGAGGCTCTCGATGGACCGCTCGACGAACGGGGCCTGGTCGAAGACCACGGTCAGGTCGGCGCCGGAGGCGGCCTCCAGCTCGTCCAGGCGGTCCCGGATGTCGTGCGAGATGGCCACCGCGTTGCCGTCGGGCGAGGCGGTGACGGCGATGCCGAGGCTGGGCTTGCCGTTGGTGCGGGTGAAGCCGGTGGCCGGGGCGAGCTGCTGCTCCACCCGGGCCACGTCGCCGAGGCGCACCGGAGCGGCGGGTGCGGTGCTGAGCACGATCCCGCGCAGGTCGTCGACGCTGCGGATCGGGGTGCCGACCTGCACCGGCAGCGAGCGGCCGCCGTCGGTCAGCGCGCCGGCCGGCAGCGCCACGCCGTTGGTCTTCAGCGCCTGGGCGATCGCGGTCGGCGCCAGCCGGGCCGCGGCCAGCTTCGCCGGGTCGGGAACGATCGTCACGACCTGGTCGCGGGCACCGGTCACGTCGACCGTGCGGACCCCGTCCAGCCCCTCCAGCTCGGGTACGACCGTGGCGCGCAGCTTCTCGGCCAGGGCCCGCTCGTCGGCGCCGCCGGTCGCGGCGACCACCACGGCGGGCAGGTCGTCGGTGCTGCCGGCGATCACCTGCGGGTCGACGCCCTCGGGGAGCTGGGCGTCGATGCGGCTCAGCGCGGTCTGCATCTTGTTGACCACGTCGTCCAGGTCGGTGCCGAACTCGTACTGCACCTGGACGGTGGCGGAGCCCTCGCGCGAGGTGGAGGTGACCTTCTCCAGCCCCGGGATGCCCTGGAGGCTGTTCTCGATCGGCTCGGCGACCTGGGCCTCGACGATCTCCGGCGCGGCGCCCGGGTACGGCGCCACGATGAACGCGGCGGGGAACTCCAGCGACGGCAGTAGCTGCTGCTTCAGCGACGGCACGGCGAACGCCCCGAACGCCGTGGTCACCAGCGCGATGAGGGCGATCAGCCCCCGGTTGGCGAGACTGAATCTGGCGAGCAGCGACATGGGCGTTACTCACTCCTGGAAAGGGGTGTACGGGGTGGCCTGAGTCTGCCGCACGCGATCACGCTCCCACCCACTGGCCCCGGGCGGCGTGACGCCGCCCGCTCCGGCCGGCGCGGAAGGAGTCAGACCAGGTCGAGGGAGCGGGCGGCGGCGAGGGCGTCGTTGGCGATGGTCAGCGGGGAGGGGGCCGTGGAGATGGCCCACTCCGGGTCCTTGAGGCCGTGGCCGGTCACCGTGCAGACCACGGTGGCGCCCGCCGGCACCCGACCGGCGGCGGCCTGCTGGAGCAGGCCGGCCACGCTGGCCGCGCTGCCCAGCTCGACGAAGACCCCGACCTCGCGGGCCAGCAGCCGGTACGCCGAGAGGATCTCCCGGTCGGTGACCGCCGAGATGAGCCCCTCGGACGCGTCCCGGGCGTCGATGGCCTTGGTCCAGCTCGCCGGGTTGCCGATCCGGATGGCGGTGGCGATGGTGGACGGCTCCGGCACCACCTGCCCGGTGACGATCGGCGCCGCGCCGGCCGCCTGGAAGCCGTACATCTGCGGGGCCTTCGTGGCGTTGCCGTCGCGCAGGTCCTCGGAGTAGCCCATCCAGTAGGCGGAGATGTTGCCGGCGTTGCCGACCGGCAGGCAGTGGATGTCGGGGGCGTCGCCGAGCGCCTCGACGATCTCGAACGCGGCGGTCTTCTGCCCGTGCAGGCGGTCGATGTTGACCGAGTTGACCAGCGCGACCGGGTAGTCCTGGGCGAGCTTGCCGGCGAGCGCCAGGCAGTCGTCGAAGTTGCCCTGCACCTGGAGCAGCCTGGCGCCGTGCACCAGCGCCTGGGCCAGCTTGCCCAGCGCGATCTTGCCCTGCGGCACGAGCACCGCGCAGGTGATCCCGGCGCGGGCCGCGTACGCGGCGGCGGAGGCGCTGGTGTTGCCCGTGGAGGCGCAGATGATCGCCTTGTCACCGGCCTCGACGGCCTTGGAGACGGCGACCGTCATGCCCCGGTCCTTGAACGAGCCGGTCGGGTTCGCCCCCTCGACCTTCAGCCACACGTCGGCGCCGACCCGGGCGGAGAGCACGGGCGCCGGCAGCAGCGGCGTGTTCCCCTCGTGCAGGGTGACGACGGGAGTGGCGTCGGTGACCGGCAGCCGGTCGCGGTACGCCTCGATCAGACCCCGCCACATGTCGCGCTCCTCGCCTCTGCCGCCCCGATCGTCGCGGGGCCCCTACCAGCGTGGACCAGCCTCCCGGACCGACCGCCGGCACACCTGGTGTTAACCATCAGGCGGGACGGTCGGCTACGCCCCGCCCTCGACCCGCAGCACGCTCGTCACCGAGCGGACGATGTCCAGCCCGCGCAGCTCTCCGACGGTGGCCGCGAGCGCGGCGTCCGGCGCCACGTGGGTCACGATGACCAGCTCGGCGTCGGAGCCGCCGCCGGCCGGGCCCTGCCGCACGGTGGCGATGGAGACCTCGTGCCGGGCGAAGACACCGGCCACCGCCTCCAGCACACCCGGCCGGTCGGCCACGTCCAGGCTGACGTGGTAGCGGGTGAGCGCCTCGCCCATCGGCCGCACCGGCAGGTCCGCGTACGCCGACTCGCTCGCCGCGTGCACGCCGGCCAGGCGGTTGCGGGCCACCGCCACGACGTCGCCGAGGACGGCGCTGGCGGTCGGCGCGCCGCCGGCGCCCCGGCCGTAGAACATGAGCTGCCCGGCCGCCTCGGCCTCGACGAACACCGCGTTGAACGCGTCGCCGACGCCCGCGAGGGGGTGGGCCAGCGGGATCATGGCCGGGTGCACCCGGACGCTGACCGTCTCGCGCCCGGCCGCGTCGGCGCCCCGGGCGGCGATGCAGAGCAGCTTGATGGTGCAGCCCATGGCCTTGGCGCTGGCCACGTCGGCGGCGGTCACCTCGGTGATGCCCTCGCGGTGCACGTCGGCGGCGGTGACCCGGGTGTGGAACGCCAGCGAGGCGAGGATGGCGGCCTTCGCGGCGGCGTCGAAGCCCTCCACGTCGGCGGTCGGGTCGGCCTCCGCGTATCCCAGTTCGGTGGCCTCCTCCAGGGCCTCGGCGAAGCCCGCGCCGGTGGCGTCCATGGCGGAGAGGATGAAGTTGGTGGTGCCGTTGACGATGCCGGTGACCCGGTTGATCCGGTCGCCGTGCAGCGACTCGCGCAGCGGCCGCAGCAGCGGGATGGCACCGGCGACGCTCGCCTCGTAGTAGAGGTCTGCGCCGCCCTCGGCGGCCGCGTCGTGCAGCGTCGCGCCGTCCTCGGCGAGCAGCGCCTTGTTGGCGGTGACCACGCTCTTTCCGGCGCGCAGCGCCTCGACCAGCCAGGTGCGGGCCGGCTCGATCCCGCCGACGACCTCGACCACGACGTCCACGTCGTCCCGCTTGATCAGGCCGAGCGGGTCGGTGGTGAACAGGGCGGGGTCGACCGGCAGGTCACCGCGGTCCCGGCCGACCCGGCGGACGGCGATGCCGGCGATCTCCAGCGGGGCGCCGATCCGGGCGGCGAGGTCGGCCGACTGCTCGTGGAGCAGCCGCACCACGTCGCTGCCGACCGTGCCGCAGCCGAGCAGGGCCAAGCGAACGGGTGAGGTCATGCCACATCCAATGCGAGCAGGTCGTCTTCGGTCTCCCGGCGGACGATCAGCCGCGCCCGACCGTCGCGGACGGCGACGACCGGGGGCCGCGGGACATGGTTGTAGTTGCTGGCCATGCTCCGGCAGTAGGCCCCGGTGCCGGGCACCGCGACAAGATCTCCGGGCTGCACGTCGGCGGGCAGGAATTCATCCTTCACCACGATGTCCCCGGACTCACAGTGCTTTCCCACCACGCGGGCGAGCATCGGCTCGGCGCCGGAGACCCGGTTGGCCATGGTCGCCGAGTAGGACGCGTCGTAGAGCGCGGTGCGGATGTTGTCGCTCATCCCGCCGTCCACGCTCACGTAGGTGCGGATGCCGTCCACGTCCTTGACCGTGCCCACCTCGTAGAGGGTGAACACGGCCGGCCCGACGATGGCCCGGCCCGGCTCGATGGACAGGTGCGGCACGGCCAGGTTCTCCGCCGCGCACTCCCCGTCGACGATCTTGCGCAGCCGCTTGGCCAGGTCGTGCGGTGCCGCCGGGTCGTCCTGCGTCGTGTACGCGATGCCGAAGCCACCGCCCAGGTCCAGCTCGGGCAGCTCCACCCCGCGCGCGTCGCGGATCTGCGCCTGGAGGGCGAGCACCCGGCGGGCCGAGACCTCGAAGCCGCTCGCGTCGAAGATCTGCGAGCCGATGTGCGAGTGCAGCCCGCGCAGCTCCAGCACGTCCTCGTCGAGGATCTTGAAGGCGGCCGCCGCGGCCGCAC
The DNA here is from genome assembly GCF_008868175.1 of Micromonospora sp. AMSO31t. Lineage (GTDB taxonomy): Bacteria > Actinomycetota > Actinomycetes > Mycobacteriales > Micromonosporaceae > Micromonospora. The sequence continues at coordinate 12,852 of NZ_WBKT01000028.1, read as the reverse complement.
CGCCCGCGAGCGAGAAGCCGAACTTCTGGTCCTCGTGCGCGGTCGCGATGAACTCGTGGGTGTGCGCCTCCACGCCGACGGTCACCCGGACCAGCACCTTCGGGCGCACCCCGCGCTCGCGGGCGAGCGCGGTGAGCCGGTCGATCTCGGCGAACGAGTCGACGATGATCCGGCCCACCCCGGCGTCCACGGCCCGGGTCAGCTCGGTCACCGACTTGTTGTTGCCGTGGAAGCCGATCCGCTCCGGCGGCATACCGGCCGACAGGGCGGTGGCCAGCTCACCCCCGGTGCAGACGTCGAGGAACAGGCCCTCCTCGGCGATCATCCGGACCACCGCCCGGCAGAGGAACGCCTTGCCGGCGTAGTAGACGTCGGCGTCCGGGAAGGCGTCCCGGAACTCGCGGCTGCGCGCGCGCAGGTCGTCCTCGTCCAGCACGTACACCGGGGTGCCGAACTCGGCGGCCAGGTCGCGGACGTCCAGGCCCGCGACGGTGAGCGCACCACTCGCGCCGCGCGCCACGTGGCGCGGCCACAGCAGCGGGACCAGGTCGTTGACGTCGACCGGGGGACGCAGCCAGGCCGGCCCGCGGTTGCCGATGTCGCCGTGCAGGGCACCGGCCTCGTGCGCCCGCATTACATCCGCTCCGGGGCCGAGACGCCGAGCAGGCGAAGGCCGTTGGCGATGACCACCCGGGTGGCGTCGTTGAGCCAGAGCCGGGCCCGGTGCAGGTCGGTGACCTCCTCGTCGCCGCGCGGCAGGATCCGGCAGTTGTCGTAGAACCGGTGGTAGGACTGCGCCACCCGCTGCTCCAGGTAGCGGGCCACCCGGTGCGGCTCGCGCAGCTCCGCGGCGGTGGCGACCACGGCGGGGAACTCGGCGAGCGCCTTGAGCAGCTCGTTCTCCTTCTCGTGGGCGAGCAGCTCGGGGCGGAACCCGTCGGCGTCGCCCCGGGTCAGCCCCACCTCGGCGGCGTTGCGGCCCACGCTGGCGGTCCGCGCGCCGACGTACTGCACATAGAAGACCGGGTTGTCGTTCTTCGCCCGGGTCCACAGCTCCACGTCGATGTCGATCGGCGAGTCGCTGGAGTAGCGGGCCAGCGCGTAGCGGGAGGCGTCCACGCCGATGGCGTCGACCAGGTCCTCCAGGGTGACCACGGTGCCGGCCCGCTTGCTCATCCGCACCGGGGCGCCGTCGCGGAGGAGGTTGACCAGCTGGCCGATGAGGATCTCCAGGTTGCGGTCCGGGTCGTCGCCGAAGCAGGCGGCCATGGCCTTCATCCGGCCGATGTAGCCGTGGTGGTCGGCGCCCAGCATGATCACCACGCGCTCGAAGCCGCGCTCGCGCTTGTCCAGGTAGTAGGCGCAGTCGGCGGCGAAGTAGGTCCACTCGCCGTTGGACTTGCGCAGCACCCGGTCCTTGTCGTCGCCGAAGTCGGTGGTGCGCAGCCAGGTGGCGCCGTCGGACTCGTAGAGGTGGCCCTGCTCACGCAGCCGGTCGAGCGCCTTGTCCAGCTCACCCCGGTCGTGCAGGTCCTTCTCGTTGAAGTAGGTGTCGAACTCCACGCCGAAGTCGCGCAGCGACGACTTGATCTCGGCGAACATCAACTGGACGCCCTCGACCCGGAACACCTCCTGGGCGGCGGCCTCGTCGAGGTCGAGCACCTCGGGCCGGCGCTTCACGACCTCGGCGGCGATCTCCGCGATGTACGCGCCGCCGTAGCCGTCCTCGGGGGCCGGCTGGCCCTGGGCGGCGGCGAGCAGCGAGCGGGCGAACCGGTCGATCTGCGAGCCGGCGTCGTTGAAGTAGTACTCGGTGCCCACGTCGGCGCCGGTCGCGCGGAGCAGCCGGCTGAGCGCGTCGCCGACGGCCGCCCAGCGGACCCCGCCGATGTGCACCGGGCCGGTCGGGTTCGCCGAGACGAACTCCAGGTTGATCCGCTGGCCGGCGAGGGTGTCGCTGCCGCCGTACGCCGGGCCGGCCTCGACGATGACCTTGGCGAGCTGGCCGGCGGCGGCCGCGTCGAGCCGGATGTTGAGGAAGCCCGGGCCGGCGATCTCCACCGACTTGATCCCCGCCGCCCTGCCCAGCTGGTCGGCGAGGGCGGCGGCGAGCTCCCGCGGGGGCACGCCGACCTTCTTGCTGAGCTGCAGCGCCAGCGTCGAGGCGTAGTCGCCGTGCTCGGGGCTGCGGGGTCGCTCGACGGTGGTCTGCGCGGGCAGCGCGGAGCGGTCCAGGCCCCGGTCTTCCAAGACGGCGTGGGCTGCGGCGAGGACGACCTCGGCGAGTTCTGCGGGAGTCACCGAACCATGTTATCGGGGGTAGACTCGGTCCCCGCGGCGGCGACCCAGCATGTGAACCGGCCCGCGGCTCCCCTGACCGACCGACCTGACGAGGCACGATGAGCATCAGCACCCCGGGCGGCCCGGAGCGCCGCCCGACCGTGGTCAGCACCGGCAAGAAGCCGGCGGCCGGCCGGCCGGCGGCTGCCGACAAGCCCTCCGGCGGCCGGACCGCGGCCGGCAAGGGCGCCTCGCGGCCGACCGGCGGCAAGGGCCGCAAGCCGGTCACCCCGGTGAAGGTGAGCCAGGGTCGCGCGTGGGGTCCGATCGCCCTCTTCGTCGCGGTCGGCGTGCTGGCCGTCGCCATCATCGGCGTCGGCGCGTGGGCGGTCTACCAGGGCGCCCAGCCGTGGGAGAAGCGGGCCGACGCGATCAACGGCATCGTCGACTTCCGCAAGAAGGACAAGGACCTGGTCAAGGGCGGCCAGCACCAGCCGGGCCCGATCAAGTACGACGTGCTCCCGCCGGTGGGTGGCCCGCACAACCAGGCCTGGCAGAACTGCATGGGCGATGTCTACGACGCCCCGATCGCCAACGAGCACGCGGTGCACAGCCTGGAGCACGGCACGGTCTGGATCACCTACCGCCCCGACCTGCCCGCGGACCAGGTGGCGAAGCTCAAGGCCAAGGTGCAGGGCAAGGAGAAGCTGATGCTCAGCCCGTTCGAGGGGCTGGACAAGCCGATCTCGCTCCAGGCCTGGGGCTTCCAGCTCAAGGTCGACAACGCCGACGACGGCCGGATCGACGACTTCATCAAGACGCTGCGCGTGAACGCCTCCGTGGAGGGCCCGACGGCGCTCTGCGACCAGGGCGTCACCGCCACCGGCACCACCCCGCGCGACAACCTGGGCAACAACATGCCCGAGCAGCCGACCCAGTGAGGACGCCGCGATGAGCGCTGCCGCGACCACGGACTCCGACCTCGACGAGGCCCCGGTCACCGACTCCGGTGACCGGGGGGTCGCGCGGCGATTCGGCGTCCTGGCCCTGGCGGCCGCCGTCGTGGTGGGTCTCCTCCTCGGGTACGCGGGCGGCCTGCTCACCCCGACGTTCACCCGTCCGGGCGAGAGCTCGGCGGAGGCCGGCTTCGCCCGGGACATGACCGCCCACCACGCGCAGGCGGTCGCGATGGGGCTGCTCGCGTTCCGGCAGGGCCAGGATCCGGAGGTACGCCAGATCGGCGGCGACATCGCCACCGGGCAGCAGGGCGAGATCGGCACCATGCAGACCTGGCTGCGCTCCTGGAAGCTGGACCCGACCGGCGACGAGCCGCCGATGGCCTGGATGTCGGACGGCCCCGGCCTGGTGAAGAACGGCCTCATGCCGGGCATGGCCACTCCGGAGGAGATGGCGAAGCTGCGGGGCGCCACCGGCCGCGAGTTCGACGTGCTGTTCCTGCAGATGATGATCCGGCACCACGTGGGCGGGGTGCACATGATCGACGGGATCCTCGACCAGGGGCACGACGACGACGTGCTGAAGGTCGCCCAGGTCATGAAGAACACCCAGCAGAACGACCTGACGAACCTCTCGGCCGCGCTCAAGCGCCTGGGCGGCACGCTGTAACACCCCGTTCGTTCCGGAGGGCCCGCGTCGTGCGCGACGCGGGCCCTCCGCGTACCCCGGGCCGGGTTCCGTCCGTTATGCCGGTTTATAACGGTTTGGGTCATACAACCCATTGCACTGCTTGGAGACTTTTCTCCACACATATCGTGACCAGTTGCGATTCGGGCTCGTTGCGAAAGACGTGGGGGTTGCACTCAGAGACGCAGGGCGGTCGGTGACCAGCTGGTGCCGACGCCACACCATCGGCGGTGACGGGGCGGTGGCAGCCGTCCGTCGCGGACTGCGGCAGGGCGAGCCGGGAACGCTCAGCCGCGAACAGGAACTCGAACTGATCGACGTGCTCCGGGGCGTCCACCCCGACGAGTTCGGCCTGGACGAGGAGCTCTGGACGCGACAGAGCCTCACCACGCTGATCGAGCGCCAGTTCGAGCTGACCATGGACGCCGGCACGGTCGGGGCGTACCTGCGGGCCTGGGGGTTGGGTCCGCGGGAGCCCCGGGAGCGGGCCTGCGGGCTCTGCGTCGGTGCCGTCGAGCGCTGGGTACGCAGCGAGTACCCGTCGATCACCCGGGCCGCCCAGGAGCACGCCGCGGAGGTCTACTGGATCGGCCGCGTACGCCTGCGCGGCACCATGCCGGCGGCCGACGTGATCTCCGCGGTCTCGTCCCGCGGCCGGGTGCGCTTCATGATCACGACGCCGTCGGTCGACCCGCCGCTCCCCCGCGACTTCGTGCTGCGGCTCAGCGGCGCCGAGGAACGCACCGTGCACCTGATCGTCGACGGATCCTGGCCCCGCAACGAGTGGCCCCGCCGCCTGCCGCGCCGCATCGTCCTGCACCCGTTGCCGAGCTGCGGGCGCCCCGTCGCCGCCGCCTGACCCGCCGGATACCGATTCGGTGATCCGGGAAGGGGTTTGCTACTCTTCTCGGGTCGCTGAGCCCCCGTAGCTCAGGGGATAGAGCACCGCCCTCCGGAGGCGGGGGCGCAGGTTCGAATCCTGCCGGGGGCACAGACACGAGGAAGCCCGGGCCGCTGGCCCGGGCTTTTTCACGTTGCGGACCACCTGCTCCGGCGGTCAGGCCCAGCCGTTTCGGGCGGCGGCCCAGCCGAGCTGGACCCGGCTGTCCACACCGGCCGCGTCCATCAGCTGGCGGATCCGGCGGTGCACCGTGCGCAGCGAGATGTCCAGCTGCGTGGCGATGGCCTGGTCGGTCTGCCCGGAGAGCAGCAGCGCCAGCACCCGCATGTGCTCGTCCGCCAGCTCGCCGCTGGTCAACTCGGTCACCTCGTCCGGCGCCGGGGCGGGCCGCAGCGGGTACGCCCGCTCCCACGCGGCCTCGAACGACGCGACCAGCACGGCCAGCAGCCCGCTGCGGTGCACCAGGATGGACGCGGGCGAGCCGTCGGCGTCGTGGTGCAGCGGCAGCATGGCGATCTCACCGTCCACGATCATCATCTTGACCGGCACGGCGTCGACGATCCGGATCTCCTGGCCGAGCGACATGCTGGCGCGGATGTCGGCCTGCATCTCGGGCCCGGTCAGCGCCCGCCGGTCCAACAGCGCCCGGTAGCGGACGCCCCGCGTCATGCTCGCCCGCTCGGCCGTGTTCTCCCGGTGCGGGACGACCCGGAGGTTGGGCGGCACCATGGAGAGCACCTCGTGACGGGCCGCCTCCTGGATCTGGAAGAAGCGGCGCCGGACGGTGTCGAGGTCGGCGACGACCTCGATGACGCCCGGCGCCAGGTCGGCGGTGCGGTACTGCTCGGCCAGCGCGGACGGCCGCCCCGGGCGTCCCCGCGCAGGTCGGTCGGGACCGCGTAGTCCAGCTGGAGCACGGCCACCACGTCGAGGTCGTCCTCGCTCTCGACGTGCGGGGAGAGCACCGTCCAGGTGGTGTGCGTACGCGGGGACAGCCGGTACCCGGCGCGGCTGGCCGCCAGGTCCAGCGTGTAGCGGCTGACGCCCTCCGGGTTGCCCTCGACGGTGGCCTGCGCCCAGCCGTCCGCCTTCGCGATCTCCTTCCCGTCCCGCCGGACGGTGAGGGTGAGGTCGCTGCCCCACTGCATGTACCCGGCGTGGCCCGGCTGGCCGTCCGACCAGGGCTGGACGTTGAAGGTCAGCCAGCCCGCGTTGCGCTCGGAGGCGTAGAACGAGGCGTTGTCCCGGGGCCGGGTGACCGGCCCGAAGAAGTCGACGGTGCTGCGGCTGCCCGGTCGGTAGGCCCGCTGCTCGCCGACCGAGACCAGCTCCAGCTCCCGGCCGCCGACGGCGCCCTCGCGCCAGGTCGTGCCCGGCTGGGCGGAGACGTAGTCGGTCCGGGTCCGCTGCATGCCCTGCCACAGCGGGAAGCCGGCCGCGTAGGTGCGGTAGGGACGGAAGTCCTCCCGGAACTCGCCACCCAGCGTCGGGGCGTCACCGTGGAACCGCATCTCCACCACCGCGAGGTCCTTCGGTCGCGGCCGGTACGCGAGGTCGGCCGGGATCCCGCCCGGGTGCGGGTCGACCAGGTCGTACGTGTACGGCGAACTCGGCGTGCCGGCCAACCCGAGCCGCAGCTGCCCCCGGCGGGCCCGGTCCACCAGCGCCGCGCCGGTGGTGGAGGTGACGCTCACGACCGGTACGCCGCTGAGACCGCCCTCGTCGTCGCCCACCCACTGCGCGTACGGCTCCGGGGTGTCGTTGACGACGACGAGCAGCGCGGCCCCGGCGTCGGCGGCCGCCTTCGCGCGCTCGGCGTTGCTCAGCTCGTCGGAGCGGTTCACCAGCACGACCTTGCCCCGCACGTCGCGGCCCGTGTAGTCCGCCGGCCGCCCGAGACCGGCGTGGACGCCGTCGACCTGCGCACGGCCCTCGTGGAGCGCCGAGCCAGGCTGGCCGAGGAAGCGCACCTCCCGGCCCCGGTCGGTCACGGTGAGCAGCGGGTACGCCTTGCGCCAGCGGCTCTCGTACTCGAACGCGCCCCGGGTGACCTACTTCGTCGGCAGCACGTACATGGTGTCCGCCCACGGGGCCAGGATGTACTTGTCGTCGATGCCGTTGACGCCGTCCGACCGGTACCAGTCCATCATCAGGATCCGGTCCTCGGTCCGCTTCGGCACCGTCGCGGTGGCCTCCACCGCCTTGCGGGCGTCGAGGCCGACCGTCCGGTCCCGGTCCAGCACGATCTCCGGGTCGCCCAGCAGGGCGGTGCCGCGGGAGTCGGGGCCGTGGCTGCCGGGCACGTCCAGGTAGCTCCAGACGCTGTAGGTGCCGGGCCGCAGCCGCACCGTGGTGGGTCCGGTGTCGCTGCTGGTCAGGAAGTACGGGTCGGCCTCGCCGAAGCGCTGCACGGTGAGGAAGGCCGCGACGTACCGGCCGGCGCGGTCCTTGACCGAGAACGTCAGGTCGTGCCGCTCCTCCTCCAGGTAGAGGCCGAGCGTCGTCCGGGTGAGCGTGCCGCCCGCGTCCGTGGCGGTGACCTCGCCGAGGTAGCGGCGGCCGGCGGCGCCCAGCTCCGGGTGGGCGGTCGCGGTGACCGAGGCGGTGCCGTGCGCGGGCACGACGAGCGTCCCGGTGGGCAGGGTGAAGACGCCCGGCGCGGGCTTCCCCTCGTCGGCGTGCGGGTCGCTGTCGTACGGTCCGCCGGCGACCGCGCCGGTCACCGCGAGGTGCAGGGTCCGCGCCACGTCGCCGGTGTTGGTGAAGGTGATGGTGCGGTCGATCGGCGCGAGGTGGTCGTGGGGCCAGCCCTGGAACCCGAAGTACGCCGAGCCGGTGGCGGTCACCGTGGCGCCCAGCCCGGCCGGGATGTCGACCCGGCCCGCGCCCACCTGGTAGGCGGTCTGGCCGTCGAGCTTCTTCGCCGTGCTCATCAGGACGTTCTTCAGCTCGGCGGCGCGCCACTCCGGGTGCTGCTGGGCGAGGATCGCCGCGGCGCCCGCCACGTGCGGCGTGGCCATCGAGGTGCCGCTCATCGACTGGTACCAGCCGTCCGCCGCGGTGCCGCCCGCCTTCGCGGCGAGGATGTCCACGCCCGGGGCGGCGAGGTCCGGCTTGAGGGCGTAGTCGCCGAAGCGCGGCCCCCGGCTGGAGAAGTCGGCGAGCCGATCGGCGGAGTCGACGGCGGCGACGGTGAGCGCGGCGTCCGCCGCGCCCGGTGAGCTGATCACGCCCTCGGCGCCGGCGTTGCCGGCGGCCACCACGAACAGGGCGCCGGTCTGGGCGGTGAGCTGGTTGACGGCCGTGCTCAGCGGGTCGGTGCCGTCGGTCGACTGGTCGCCGCCGATGCTCATGCTGACCACCCGGGCACCCTGGCCGGCGGCCCATTCCATGCCGGCGATCACCCACGAGTCGGCGCCGTTGCCCTCGTCGGCCAGGATCTTGCCGACGATGAGGTCGGCCTTCGGGGCGACACCCTTCTCCAGCCCGTCCGAGGCGGCGCCGCTCCCACCGACCGTCGACGCGACGTGGGTGCCGTGGCCGTTGCCGTCGTCGACCGTCTCGCCGGGCACGAAGGTGGCGCTCGCGCTGACCCGGCCGGCCAGGTCGGGGTGGTCGGTGTCGTACCCGGTGTCGAGGACGGCGACCTTCACGCCGGAGCCGTCCCGCCCGGCCGCCCAGGCCGCCGGCGCGCCGATCTGCGCGGTGCTGTCGGCGAGTTGGGCGCGGACCCTGTCGTCCAGCCAGATCCGGCTGATCCCGTCGGCCAGCGCGGGGGTCGTGCCGGCCGAGGCCGGGGCGGCGGTGGCGGCGCCCGGGGTGACCGCGTCCCAGACCTGGCGGGCCTGGCGCTTGGTGGCCCGCACCGCCGCGCCGCGGACGCTCGCCAGCGACCGGACCCTGGTCGTGCCGGCCGGCGCGGGACGCCGGGCCGACGCCGCGTCGACGTAGCTCACGATCAGCGGGATGCCGTCGGAGTGCCGGTCGTCGTAGCCGTCCTCGATCAGGCCGGTGACGTCGAACAGCCGCCGGTCGAGCCGCCCGGACGCGAGGTACGGGAGCACCTCGTCGGGGATGACGTAGAGGTCCTTGCCGATGGTCTGCGCGTGCACGCCGCCCCGGGCGCCGGTCGGGCGCCGGATGTCGGTCGAGTACCGGCCAGGGCCGATCTCGGTGACCGTGACGACGTCACCGGTGATGAGGGTGACCGTGTTGGCCGGAACCGGCCGGGACGGCGGGGGCGGCGTGGCGGCGCCGGCGGCCGGGGCCAGCGGGCCGACGAGGGCCGTCGCCAGCACGGCGCCGGCGAACCCGGTGGCGGCGGCTCGGCGCCGGGGTGTCTGGGGGTGCATGGTGAAGGAGATACCGGCCCCCGCGGGCACGGCGGAAGACTTCGCCGATGGCAGGCTGCCGACTTGGCAGCGATCAGCCAGCGCCGCCGCCGGCCGTGGTCAGGGGCCGGTCAGCCGGCCTCGCGGCGGGCCTTCGCGCGGCGCTTGCCCTCGTGCATGGCCTGCACCCGGGCCACCGGGATGGTCCGCCCCTCGGCGACCAGTTCCTGCGGCAGCCGCTGCGGCGGGGGCAGCGCCTCCGCCCACGGGTCCCGGTCGCCGAGCAGCCCCGGCACCGTCCGCACGGTGAAGTCGGCCGGGGTGGCCGCCTCGACGTCGGCCCAGCCGACCGGGTACGACACCGGCGTGCCGGGCCGGATGCGTGGGCTGTACGCGGCCACCACGGTCGCACCGTAGGACCGGGTGGAGTCGACGAAGACCCGGCCGCCCCGGTCGTCGACGATGAAGGCGGTGGTGGCCAGCGCCGGGTCGAGCCGCTCGGTGCGGGCGGCGAGGGCACGCGTCGCCGCAGCGGCCTCCTCGGCCGTCGTCGCCGGGTCCACCGGCACGATCACGTGCAGGCCCTTCGCCCCGCTGGTCTTCACGGCACCGGCCAGCCCCGCGTCGGTGAGGGCCTGCCGGACCAGCAGCGCGGTGCGGACCGCCATGCCGAACGCGTCGCCCGGCGGCGGGTCCAGGTCGAGCACCAGATGCGTGGGGTGCTCGGGGTGGCCCGCGTGGCCCAGCGTCGGGTGGTACTCGACCGCCCGCTGGTTCGCGAACCAGAGCAGCGTGCGCCGGTCGTCGCAGAGGGCGTACGAGATGTCGCGGTGCGAGGCCTCCGCCCAGACGGAGGTGCGGCGGACCCAGTCCGGTGTGTACTTCGGCAGGTTCTTCTGCATGAACGGGTCCTGGCCGGGCCGCACCCGGACCACCGACAGCGGCCGGTCCCGCAGCCCGGGGAGGATCCGCTCGTGGACGGCGTCCAGGTAGTCGACCAGGTCGCGCTTGGTGGCCCCGGCCCCGTCGAACAGCGGCTGGTCCAGGTTGGTCAGCGACACCCCGGCCCGGGTCTCGTCAGCGGCGCCCATCCGCCCATCCTGCCGTCCCGGCCGGGATCCGGCGACCCGACGCGGCGGAGCGGGTCAGGAAGCGAACGGGTCGCCGCCGGCCCGCACCGTGGCGAGCAGGTCGGCGGCGCGGGCGCGGGCGGCCGCGTACACACCGGAGCCGAAGCTGATCCGGGCCACGCCGAGGGCGGCCAGCTCGCCCGCCGCGGGGGCGCCGGGCCGCGCCAGGATGTTCACCGGGGCGTCGACCTCGGCGACGAGATCGTGGATCTGCGCCGGATCGGCCAGCAGGATCGGGTAGACGCTGTCCGCCCCGGCCGCCCGGTAGCGGCGGGCCCGCCGCACCGCCTCGGCGAGCCGCCCCGGCTCCGGCCCGTACGCCCGCAGGTGCACGTCGACCCGGGCGTTGAGCACCAGGTCGACGCCGGCCGCCCCGGCGGCCGCCCGGATCCCGGCCAGCAGGTCGGCCTGCTCCTCGACGTCGTACAGCTCCCCGGTGCGCGGGTCGGAGTCCTCGATGTTGCAGCCCACCACGCCGGCCGCCAGCAGCCGGTCGACCAGCTCGGCCGGGCGCAGCCCGTACCCCCGCTCCAGGTCGGCGGTGACCGGGACCGGCACCGCGGCGGCGATGCGGGCGACCGCCGCGAACATCTCGGCCACCGGTGTCGCCTCGCCGTCGGCGTGGCCGAGCGCCTCGGCGACCGCGGCGCTGCTGGTGGCGACGGCCGGGAAGCCGGCCGCGACCACGGCCCGGGCGGACCCCGCGTCCCAGGCGTTCGGCAGGATCAGCGGGTCCCCGGGGCGGTGCCACGCGCGCAGCGCGGTGGCCCGCCGGCTCAGCTCGGTCATGCGGTGAGTGTCGTCCGGCCGGCGGTCCACCCGTAAGCTCCAATTCCGTGCCGATGGATTGGGCCGATCTCGGCGTCGACCTGCACCTGGAGCTGGACACCACCGGTGGCCGGCGGGCCGGGCTGGAACGGGCGCTGCGGGACGCCATCCGCGACGGCCGGCTTCCCCCGGCCACCCGCCTGCCGGCCACCCGCACCCTCGCCACCGAGCTGGGCCTGTCCCGGGGCACCGTGAGCGCCGCCTACGACCAACTGGTCGCCGAGGGCTGGCTGGTCGCCCGGATCGGCGCGGGAACGCAGGTCAGCGCGCTGCCCGGGGCCGTGCCGCCGCCGGCCGCGCCGCCGCCCCGACCGCCGGCCTTCCGGTACGACCTGCGCCCCGGCAGCCCCGACGTCGGGCTCTTCCCGGTCACGGCCTGGCTGCGGGCCACCCGGCGGGCGCTTGCCGTCGCCCCCGCCGAGGCGTACGGCTACGGCGATCCGCGCGGCCGGCCGGAGCTGCGCCGGGCGCTCGCCGGCTACCTGGGGCGGGCCCGGGGCGTGCTGGCCGACCCGGAACGGATCGTGGTCACCACCGGCTACGTCCAGGCCCTCGTGCTGCTCACCGGCGTGCTCCGGGACGCCGGCACGCCGACGCTGGCCATGGAGGACCCCGGGCTGACCTTCCACCGGGAGGTGGTCCGCCGGCACGGCGGCACCGTGCTGCCGCTGCCCGTGGACGGGCTCGGCGCGCGCACCGACCTGCTCGGCACCGGGCCGCTGGCCCGGGTGGGTGCCGCCGTGGTGACCCCGGCGCACCAGTTCCCCACCGGGGTGACCCTGCACCCGGCGCGCCGGCACGCACTGGCCGAGTGGGCCCGGGACGGCGGCGGCCTGGTGATCGAGGACGATTACGACGGCGAGTTCCGCTACGACCGGCAACCGGTCGGCGCCGTCCAGGGCACCGCCCCGGAGCAGGTCGCCTACGTGGGTACGGCGGCCAAGACGCTTGGACCCGCGCTGCGCCTGGCCTGGCTGGTGCTGCCGGCCCGGCTCGTGGAGCCGGTGGTGGAGGCCAAGCGCCACCTGGACCTGCAGAGCGAGACGATCGGCCAGCTCGCGCTCGCCGAGCTGATCGACAGCCACGGCTACGACCGGCAGGTGCGCACCGTCCGGCGCCGCTACCGGCAGCGACGGGACCTGCTGCTGGACCGGCTGGCCCGCCGGCCGGCCCTCGACGGGGTGGCGGCCGGCCTGCACGCCACCGTCCACCTGCGACCGGACGGTCCGGCCGAGGCGGCGGTGCTGGCCGCGGCCGCCGCGCGGGGGCTGGCCGTCGGCGGGCTGGCCATGCACCGGCACGACCCCGCCAGCGGCCCGCCCGGCCTGGTGGTCGGCTACGCCCGTCCACCCGCGCACGCCTACCCGGCCGCGGTGGACGTGCTGGCCGGCGTGCTGCACGACCTCGACGCCTGACCGACACCACAGGCCGGACCATCCGCACTGCCGCTCCGCCCCGCCGGTCCGGTGTGACTCCCAGCCCGACTACGGACTTGATGCCGCGTCCATGACGCCCCGTGCGTCGCGCCTGCACGATCTTGGCGAGTTTCCGTTCGTGATGAACGGAAACTCGCCAAGATTCGCTCGCGGCACCCGCGGGGCGGGCGCAACGGCGCCCGATGAGTCAGTGGGCGGGGCAGGTGTCGGTGCTTGCCGGGGTGAGGTGTGTGGCCGGCGTGAGGCCCGCGGCCGGCGTGGGGAGTGCGGCCGGCGTGGGGAGTGCGGCCGGCGTGGGGAGT
>NZ_WBKT01000027.1 GCF_008868175.1 Micromonospora sp. AMSO31t | reverse complement strand
GGGAGGGCTGGGGCGGGGCCGCCGAGCGGGCCCGCGCCGGGTTCGCCCGGCTGGTCGGGGTGGCCCCGACGGACGTGACGATCGGCAGCACCGCCTCGCAACTGCTCGCCCCGGTGGCCGCCGCGCTGCCGGCCGGCGCGACGGTGGTCGTCCCGGAGGTGGAGTTCACCTCCAACCTGTTCCCCTGGCTCGTGCAGCAGGAGCGGGGCGTCCGGGTCCGGACCGTGCCGCTCGCCGGCCTGGTCGACGCGATCGACGGCGACACCGACCTGGTCGCGTTCAGCCTCGTGCAGTCCGCCGACGGGGCCGTGGCCCCGTACGAGACGATCGTCGCGGCGGCGCGGGCGCACGGCGCGCTCGTCGCGGTCGACGCCACCCAGGCCGCCGGGTGGCTGCCCTTCGACGCGGGGCTGGCCGACGTGGTGGCGGTGGCCGCGTACAAGTGGTTGATGGCACCGCGCGGCGCGGCCTTCGGCTACCTGGCCCCGGCGCTGCGGGAGCGGCTGCGGCCCGACGCCGCCGGGTGGTACGCGGGCGCCGACCCGCACGCCTCCTACTACGGCCCCCCGCTGCGGCTGGCCGACGACGCGCGGCGCTTCGACATCTCGCCGGCCTGGTTCAGCTACGTGGGCGCCGCCCCCGCCCTCGAACTGCTCGCCGAGATCGGGTTGCCCGCCGTGCACGCCCACGACGTGGCGCTGGCCAACCGGTTCCTCGCCGGGCTGGGCCGGCCGCCCGGCGACAGCGCGATCGTGGCCGTCGAGGTGCCGGGCGCGCAGGAGAAGCTGGCCCGGGCCGGGGTGCGGGCGGCGGTCCGCGCCGGGCGGGTCCGCGCCGCGTTCCACCTCTACACCACGGAGGAAGACGTCGACCTGGCCCTGGCGGCGCTGACCGGCTGAGGCGGTGGCTCCCGCCCCGGGACCGGGCGGGAGCCACGCCGGCTCAGGCCAGGTGCCCGCCGATCTTCGTGTAGCCGCGCAGCAGGTCCCGGGAGATGATCAGCCGCTGCATCTCGTCGGTGCCCTCGAAGATCCGGTACAGCCGGACCTGCCGGTACCAGCGTTCGATCGGCAGCTCCCGGGTGTAGCCCATGCCGCCGTGGATCTGGAGCACCCGGTCGACCACCCGGTTGACCATGCCGGCGCCGTAGAGCTTGCCCATCGACGAGGCGTGCCGCGGGTCGAGGCCCTGGTCGACGGTCCACGCCGACCTGAGCACCAGCCAGCGGGCCGCCTCCAGCTCGGTCTCCGAGTCGGCGATCATCCACTGGATCGCCTGGTTGGTGCCGATCTTCGCGCCGAAGGTCTCCCGGGTGTTGGCGTGGTCGATCGCCATCTGGAGGGCCCGCTCGGCGATGCCGATGGCGTGCGACGGGATCGTGTAGCGGCCCTTGCCGATCCACTCCATGCCCAGCGTGAAGCCCTGGCCGATCTCGCCGAGGATGTTGCGGTGCGGCACGCGGACGCCGTCGAAGATCAGGGACGCGGGCCCGCCCTCGCCCATGGTCTGGATGAACTCCGACCGCCAGCCCATCGACCGGTCCACCAGGAACGCGGTCGCGCCGCCGTTGCGGGCGCCCTTCCCGGGGTCGGTCACCGCCACCACGATGGCGAAGTCGGCGTCGTTGCCGTTGGTGATGAACGTCTTCTCGCCGTCGAGGACCCAGTCGTCGCCGTCGCGGCGGGCCCGCAGCCTGATGTTCGCCGCGTCGGACCCGGCGCCCGGCTCGGTGATCGCGAAGCAGGAGATCCGTTCCCCCTCGATGGTCGGGAGGAGGAACTCCCGCTTCTGCTCCTCGGTGGCGTGGAACAGGATGTTGTCCGCCTCCCCGCCGAAGCGGAACGGCACGAAGGAGCGGCCCAGCTCGGTCCAGATCAGCGACTGGAGCACGGCGGGCAGGTCCATCCCCCCGTACTCCTCGGGGGTGGCCAGGCCCCAGAAGCCGAACTTCTTCGCCTTGAGCTGCAGCTCGCGCAGCTCGGAGCGGTCCAGGCCGGGCTGGTGGGCGCGCTCGCGGCGCAGCACCTCCTGCTCCAGCGGCAGCACCTCGCGGGTGACGAAGGCGCGCACGGTGTCCCGGACGGCCCGTTCCTCGTCGGACAGTGCGAAGTCCACGTTGCTCCCTCGGTTGGCGTGGCGGTGGAGACCGCGGCGGGCGGCGGCGGTCGCTCTTAAACTAGCGGTGTAAGTTTTCATCCGTCCAGACCCCTCCTCCGGCCGTCGCGGTGAGGCTCCGCGGCCCCGCCCCGGCTAGGGTGCGTGAGCAGGTGTTTCAACGGGGGAGGCGGCGTGGCGGGATTCGACCGGCGAGGGGCCGGCGGCGTGGGCCCGGCGTGGGTGGCCTGACGTGCCCCGTCCCCGGCAGGCCCTGCTCAACCGCGACCGGATCGTGGAGACCGCGCTCGCGCTGATCGACGCCGACGGCCTGGGCGCCCTCTCCACCCGCCGGCTGGCCGCCGCGCTGAACGTGCAGGGCCCCTCGCTCTACAACCACTTCGCCACCAAGGACGAGATCCTCGACGCGGTGGCGGACAGCGTCACGGCCTCCGTCGACGTCACCGTCTTCGACCGGTGCGACTGGGTCGAGGCGCTGCGCCGCTGGGCCCGGTCCTACCGCGAGGCCCTGACCGTCCACCCGAACATCGTTCCCTACCTGGCGCAGGGGCCGGGGCGCCGCCCGGCCGCGCTGGCCATGGCCGACGCCGTCTACGGCGGCCTGGTCCGGGCGGGCTGGCCGCCGGCCCGGGCCACTCACATCGGTGCCGCGATGCGCTATTTCGTGGCCGGCTCGGCGCTCGGCTCGTTCGCCCGCGGCTTCGTCGAGGACCCGGAGCTGTACGCGGCCCACCCGCACCTCAACCAGGCGCACCGGCTGCGCGGCCACCAGCGCAGCGTCGACGAGGGCGCGTTCACCCTCGGCCTGGACGCGTTGCTGCACGGCCTCGCCGCCGAGTACGCCCGGACCGTGACCCCCCTGGAACGCGGAACCGGTCCGGGGTAGCGTCAAAACTCCCACTGCTAGTTTCCCGCCCCCGAAGGGACGCCATGGATCTCGCCGACGCGCCCCCCGCCCTGCTGGTCCGCCGCCATCTGCACCTCGCCGGGGACTGGGTCGACCCGGCGGACGGCGGGACGATCCCGGTCGAGAACCCGGCCACCGGAGAGATCGTCGGGCAGGTCCCCGCCGGCACCCCGGCCGACGTGGACCGCGCCGTGGCCGCCGCCCGGGCCGCCTTCCCCGGCTGGGCCGCCACGGCCCCCGCCGAGCGGGCTGCCCACCTCGACCGGCTGCACACAACGCTCGCCGCCCGGGCCGAGGACATCGCCCGCACCGTCGCTCTCGAACTCGGCACCCCGCTCAAGCTCGCCACCCGGGTGCAGGCCGGCCTGCCGCTGACCGTGCTGCGGAGCATGGTCGACCTGGCCGGCCGCCCGCCGGCCGAGCGGACCGTCGGCAATTCCCTCGTGGTCCGCGAGCCCGTCGGCGTGGTCGGCGCGATCACCCCGTGGAACTACCCGCTGCACCAGGTGGTCGCCAAGGTGGCCCCGGCGCTCGCCGCCGGCTGCACGGTGGTGCTCAAGCCCAGCGAGCTGACGCCGCTCACGGCGTACCTGCTCTTCGACGCCGTCACCGAGGCCGGGCTGCCGCCCGGGGTGGTCAACCTGGTGCCCGGCACCGGGCCGGTGGTGGGGGAGGCCCTGGCCGCCCACCCCGACGTCGACCTCGTCTCGTTCACCGGCTCCACGGCCACCGGCCGGCGGATCGCGCACCTGGCCGCCGACCGGATCGCCCGGGTCGCCCTCGAACTCGGCGGCAAGTCCGCCAACGTGATCCTCGCCGACGCCGACCTGCCCACCGCCGTCAAGGTCGGGGTCGGCAACGCGCTGCTCAACTCGGGCCAGACCTGCACGGCCTGGACCCGCATGCTGGTCCACCGCGACCGCTACGCCGAGGCGCTGGACCTGGTCGCGGCGGCCGTGGCCGGATACCGGTTGGGCGACCCGTTCGACCCGGCCACCCGGCTCGGCCCGCTGGTCTCCGCCGCCCAGGCCGAGCGGGTCCGCGGGCACGTCGACCGGGCGCTCGCCGACGGCGCCCGCCTCGTCGCCGGCGGCCCGGACGCGCCGCTGCCGCCGCGCGGGCACTTCGTCGCACCCACCGTCCTCGCCGACGTCCACCCGGACAGCGCCCTCGCCCAGGAGGAGGTCTTCGGCCCGGTGCTCGCGGTCATCCCGTTCGCCGACACCGACGAGGCCGTCGCCATCGCCAACAACTCCCGGTACGGCCTGGCCGGCGCGGTCTGGTCCGCCGACGGGGAGGCGGCGCTGGCCGTGGCCCGGCGACTGCGCACCGGCCAGGTGGACGTCAACGGCGGCGCGTTCAACCCGCTCGCCCCGTTCGGCGGCTACAAGCAGTCCGGCCTCGGCCGCGAACTGGGCGGCTACGGCATCGAGGAGTTCACCGAGCTGAAGGCGATCCAGCGGTGAGGGCGCTCGTGGTCCGCGGCCGGGGCGCCGCCCCGGCCGTCGAGGAGGTACGCCTGCCCGACCCCGGCCCCGGCGAGCTGCGGGTCCGCATCCGGGCCGCCGGCATCTGCCACTCCGACCTGGCCATGGTGGACGGCACGGTGGCGCCCGCGTACCCCCTGGTGCTCGGGCACGAGGCCACCGGCGTGGTGGCCGAGGCCGGCCCCGGCACCCGGCTGGCCGTCGGCACGCCCGTGGTGCTCAACTGGGCCCCCGCCTGCCGCGCCTGCTGGCACTGCCGGCACGGCGAGCCGTGGCTCTGCGCCGCCAACACGGGGGCCTCGGTGGCCCGGGGCGAGACCGCCGACGGCGGCCCGCTCCACGTCACCCTGGGGCTCGGCGCGCTCGCCGAGGAGGTGGTGGTGCCCGAGCGGGCCGCCATCGAGATCCCGGCCGGCCTGCCGGCGGAGCAGGCCGCGCTGCTCGGCTGTGCCGTGCTCACCGGCACCGGCGCGGTCCGCAACACCGCCCGGGTCGCCCCCGGCGAGTCGGTCGCGGTGATCGGGCTCGGCGGGGTCGGCCTCGCCGTGCTCACCGCCGCCCGGCGGGCCGGCGCGGCCCCGATCCTCGCGGTCGACGTGGCCGAGGCGAAGCGGGACCTCGCCCTCGCCGCCGGCGCCACCGACTTCCTCCGCTCCGACGACACCCTGAGCAAGGAAATCCGGGCGCGCACCGAGGGGCGGGGCGTCGACCACGCCTTCGAGTGCGTCGGCCGGTCCGTCACCATCCGGGCCGCCTGGCGGTCGACCCGGCGCGGGGGAGCGGTCACCGTGGTCGGCATGGGCGCGAAGGACGACCTGCTCAGCCTGTCGGTGCTGGACATCTTCCACTCGGCCCGCACCCTGCGCTCCTCGGTCTACGGCTCCTCGGACCCGGACCGGGAGGTGCCGGAGCTGGCCGCGGCGCTCGCCGACGGCAGCCTGGACCTGGCTCCGCTGGTCAGTGGCGCCATCTCCCTGGCGGAGGCGCCCGCTGCGCTGGACCGGCTGGCACGGGGCGAGGGCGCCCGCTGGGTGGTCACCTTCCCGGGCTGACGCCGCGGTCGACCAGCGTGGCGAAGCCGTCGAGCAGCCGGCGCAGGCCGAAGTCGAAGACGGTCTCCAGGTCCAGGTCGACGCCGCCGGTGGTCAGGGCGTCCATGGTGGCCAGCCCGCCACCGGCCATCACCTGCTGGAACGTGGCCTGCTGCCGGTCCACCCACTGGTCGTGGGTGAGGCCGGTGTCCTGCACCGCCTGCGCGCCCATCTCCAGGTTGGTCGCGATGCCCTTCACGTAGGCCATCAGGGTGATCGCCACGTGCCAGCGCACCTGCCGGTCCAGGCCCAGGCCGGCGGTGGCCCGCAGGGCCAGGTCGGTGTGCGCCATGCCGTGCGGCAGCGGCTGCGGCCGGGCGATCGAGATGACGTGCGGCACCCAGCGGTGCCGCCGGTAGACGGCCCACTGCGCCCGGGCGAGCACGTCCAGCCGGGCGCGCCAGCCGGCCGGCTCGGTGGCCGGCAGCGGGGCGTCGGCCAGCACCGCGTCGGCCATCGCCAGGATCAGCTCGTCGCGGCCGCGCACGTGCCGGTAGAGCGACATGGTGGCCACGCCCAGCTCGGCGGCGATCTGGCGCATGGACACCGCGGCCAGGCCGCCCTCGTCCGCCAGCGCGACCGCGGTGCGCAGCACCCGCTCCCGGCTCAGCTCCGGCTCCGCCCGCCCGGACTGCGGCCGGGGTGCGGCGACGACGGTGCCGGCGCCCGGGCGGGTCAGCACCAGCCCCTCGGCGCGGAGCAGGGCGAGCACCCGGGTCGCGGTGGCGATGGCCACCCCGTGCTCGCGGGTGAGCTGACGGGTCGAGGGCACCCGGTCGCCGGGGAGCAGCTCGCCCAGCTCGATGCGGCGGCGGATCTCCGCGGCGATCCGGCGGTACGGCGGCTCCTGGCCGTGCGGCGACATCCCGGCAGCGTACTAGTACACCTGCTCCTCGGGACACCCTCCGGCCGGGAGCGTACTAGGTCGCCGGAAGCGCCTGGGGCGCCCCGGCCCTAGCGTCCTGACCACACCTGATGGACGGTGTACGCGCGATCTCGGGAGAACACCATGAACGACAGAACCGTGCTCATCTCCGGCGCCGGCGTGGCCGGCCCGGCCCTCGCCTTCTGGCTGCGCCGGCACGGCTTCGCCGTGACCGTGGTGGAACGGGCCCCCGGGCTGCGTCCCGGCGGGCAGGCCGTCGACGTGCGGGGGGCCGCCCGCGAGGTGGTCGACCGGATGGGGCTGACCGCCCGGATCCGGGCCGCGACCGTCCGGGAGCAGGGCATGGCGTACGTCGGCGAGCGGGGGGAGACGCGCGCCCGGCTGCCGGTGCACGCCTTCGGCGGGGAGGGCATCGTGGCCGACATCGAGATCGAGCGCGGCGACCTGGCCCGGCTGCTCCACGAGGCCACCCGGGACGACGTCGAGTACGTCTTCGACGACTCGATCGAGACGCTGGAGCAGACCGGGGACGGGGTGCGGCTCACCTTCGCCCGCTCCGCCCCGCGCACCGTCGACCTGGTGATCGGCGCGGACGGCTCGCACTCCCGCACCCGGGCGCTCGCCTTCGGCCCCGAGCCGGCGTACGTCCGGCCGCTCGGCGCGTACCTGGCCTACTTCTCCACCCCGTTCCGGGACGACACCGGCTGGTTCCTGCTGCACAACGCGCCGGGTGGGCGGGTCGTCGGCACCCGCCCGACCCGGGACGGCCGGACCGCCGCGTTCTTCAGCTTCCGCTCCGGCGAACTCGACGTGGACC
Organism: Micromonospora sp. AMSO31t; assembly: GCF_008868175.1. Lineage (GTDB taxonomy): Bacteria > Actinomycetota > Actinomycetes > Mycobacteriales > Micromonosporaceae > Micromonospora. Next base: position 42,731 of record NZ_WBKT01000027.1, on the reverse strand, counting down.
GGCGGGACCGCGCCGCCCAGCAGCGGCTGCTCGCCGCGCGCTTCGCCGACGTCGGCTGGCGCGCCGCCGAGCTGCTGGCCGCCGCGCCGGACGCCGGCGACTTCTACTTCGACCGGTACGGCCAGGTGCGGATGGAGTCGTGGAGCAACGGGCGGGTGGCGCTGCTCGGCGACGCCGCCTGGTGCCCGTCCCCGCTCACCGGGCAGGGCACCAGCCTCGCGCTGGTCGGGGCGTACCTGCTGGCCGGGGAGCTGGCGGCGGCGCGGGGCGACCACGCGGCGGCCTACCGCCGCTACGAGGAACTGCTGCGCCCGCACGTGACGCGCAGCCAGGAGATCCCGGGCGGCGGCATCTCCGGTTTCCTGCCGGACAGCCGGGCCGCGATCCGGATGCGCGACGCGACGATGCGGGCCATGGCCTCCCGCCCGCTGCGCGGGCTCGCCACCCGGCTCTTCTTCAGCAGGGCCGACGGGATCGACCTGCCGGAGTACGCGGCCGCCCGGTGACGGTGGCGCCACCACATGTCGACACCCGCCGATCCGTTGCGATCTCGGCGGACGGGCCCGCCCCCTATGGGGAGCGGGCCCGTCCCATCGGGGGTGAATGTGTGGGGGATCGACATGGCTCGACTCTGCCGGTGCGCCGTAGGTTTCCTGCACGCGACGGCCCTGTGACCCCGGTCACCGACCTGGCCGGCGCGGTTGTGGACCTGCGGAGGGTGAGGCGATGGCCGGGCAAGCGATCCTGTCGGCCCGTGGGCTGACCCGGGACTTCCGGGGCTTCCGGGCGGTCGACGGGGTCGACCTCGATGTGGCGCCGGAGACCGTGCACGCCCTGGTGGGGCCGAACGGCGCCGGCAAGACCACCCTGTTCAACCTGCTCACCGGTTTCCTGCCGCCCAGCGCCGGGCGGATCGAGCTGGCCGGCCGGGACGTCACCGGCCTCCCCCCGGAACGGGTCGCCCGGCTCGGCGTGGCCCGCTCCTTCCAGATCACCAGCCTCTTCCCCCAGCTGGGCGCGCGGGAGCACGTCGAGCTGGCCCTCCAGGCGCCCAGCGGGCTGGGCTGGCGGTTCTGGCGCTCGGCGAAGCTGATGCGCCGCTACCGGGACCGGGCCGACGAGCTGCTCGCCATGGTGGGCCTCGCCGAGCTGGCCGAGGCCCCGGCCGAGGCCCTCGCGTACGGGCGCAAACGCGCCCTGGAGCTGGCCATCGCGCTCGCCCTCGACCCGAAGGTGCTGCTGCTCGACGAGCCCACCGCCGGGATGGGGCTGGAGGACGTGGACCGCACCGTCGACCTGATCGCCCGGGTCCGCGCGGGCCGGACCGTGGTCATGGTCGAACACAACATGAGCGTGGTGGGCCGGCTCGCCGACACGGTCACCGTCCTGCAGGCCGGCAAGGTCCTGGTCGAGGGCCCGTACGAGCAGGTCCGCACCGACGAGCGGGTCATCACCGCCTACCTGGGAGCCGCCGATGCTGCGCATTGAGAACCTCTCCGCCTGGTACGGCGAGGCCCAGGTGCTGCGGGAGGTGAGCCTGGAGGTGGCCACCGGCGAGGTGGTCACCCTGGTCGGGCGCAACGGCGCCGGCAAGTCCACGCTGCTGCGCTCCGTCATGGGGCTGCACCCCGGCCAGCGCGGCACGGTCAGCTTCGGCGACCGGGACGTCACGAAGCTGCCGGCGCACAAGCGGGCGCGGCTCGGGCTCGGCTGGGTCCCCGACGACCGGGGCGCGTACGCCACCCTGACCGTCACCGAGAACCTGACGCTGCCACCCCGGGTCGGCCCCGACCCGTGGCCCCTCGAACGGGTCTACGAGGCGTTCCCCGCCCTGTACACCCGGCGGGACTCGGCGGCCACCATGCTCTCCGGCGGCGAGCAGCAGATGCTCGCCCTGGCCCGGGTGCTGCGCATGGGCGCCCGGCTGCTGCTCTGCGACGAGCCCACCGAGGGCCTGTCCCCACTGCTCGTGCAGCAGGTCGGCGACCTGCTGCGCGAGGCCAAGAAGCACGGCGTGACCGTGCTGCTGGTCGAGCAGAACCTGCACTTCGCCACCGGCGTCGCCGACCGGCACTACCTGCTGGCCGAGGGACGGATCGCGGAGGCGATGGACAACTCCGAGGTGCGCTCGCGGGAGCGCGAGCTGCTCGCGTACCTCGGGATCTGACACACGACGGCTGACCCGCGCGGACCGCGCGGCAGGGAAGGATTCGACATGCGCAGGAGCGTGGGTGTGGCCGCCGCCTCGGCGGCGGCGGTGCTGGTGGCCGGATGCGGCGGTGGTGGGCCGCAGTCCGGCGGCGACCAGAAGCTGAGCGGCGACAAGATCGTGCTGGGTGTCCTCAACGACCAGTCCGGGGCCTACTCGGAGCTGTCCGGGCGGAACTCGGTCAAGGCCGTGGAGATGGCCATCGCCGACTTCAAGGCCAAGTACGGCGACAAGGCCGTCACCAAGAACATCAGCGTGGAGACCGCCGACCACCAGAACAAGCCGGACGTGGCCAACAGCAAGGCCCAGGAGATGTACGACCGCAAGGGGGTCGACGCCATCCTCGACGTGCCGACCTCCTCGGCCGCCCTCAAGGTCGCCGACGTGGCCAAGGAGAAGAAGAAGCTCTACTTCAACATCGGCGCGGCGACCACCGACCTGACCGGCAAGAGCTGCAACAAGTACACGTTCCACTACGCCTACGACACCTACATGCTGGCACACGGCACCGGCACGGTGACCACCGAGCAGGTCGGCAAGAACTGGTACATCCTCTACCCGAACTACGCCTTCGGTCAGGACATGGAGAAGAGCTTCTCCGCCGCCATCACCGCCGCCGGCGGGCAGGTCGTCGGCAAGGACGGCGCGCCGTTCCCGAACACCAGCGGCGACTACTCCTCGTTCCTGCTCAAGGCCCCCACGCTGAACCCGAAGCCGCAGGTGCTCGGCACCATGCAGGCCGGCGCCGAGCTGGTCAACGTGGTGAAGCAGTACAACGAGTTCAAGCTGCGGGACAAGGGCGTCGGGCTGGCCGTCGGCCTCATGTTCATCACCGACATCCACTCGCTCACCCCGGCCGCGCTCGCCGGCACCACCTACACCGACGCCTGGTACTGGAACTTCGACCAGCAGAACCGGGAGTGGGCGGACAAGTTCCAGAAGGAGACCGGCACCCGGCCGTCGTTCGCCCACGCGGCCAACTACTCCGCGGCCATGCAGTACCTGGAGGCCGTGCAGGCCGCCGGCACCGACGACGCGGACACCGTGGTCAAGGGCCTGGAGGGCAAGGAGGTCAACGACCTGTTCCTGCGCAACGGCAAGATCCGCGCCGAGGACCACCGGGTCCTCCACGACGCCTACCTGGCGCAGGTGAAGCCGCAGGCCGAGGTCGGCGAGCCGTGGGACTACGTGAAGATCCTCAAGACCATCCCGGCGGCGGAGGCGTTCCGGGCCCCGTCGGCCGACTGCAAGATGTAAAGACGAGCTGATGTCAGGTTTCCTGCAGAACACGTTCAACGGGCTGGTGGGCGGGGCGTTCTACGCCCTGCTCGCCCTCGGGCTCGCGGTCATCTTCGGCATGCTCCGGGTGGTGAACTTCGCCCACGGCGCCTTCTACATGCTCGGCGCCTTCGGCGCGTACGTGCTGCTCGCCGAGGCGGGCGTGCCGTTCTGGGCCGCGTTGGTGATCATGCCGCTGGCGCTGGGCCTGCTCGGCATGGTGCTGGAGCGGGCGGTGATCCACCGGCTGACCCGGCTCGACCCGCTCTACAACTTCCTGCTCACCTTCGGCCTCACGCTGATCCTGCAGGACCTGGTGAAGTCCCGGTACGGCGTGCAGTCCAGCCCGTACGCCACCCCGGCCGAGCTGAGCGGGACGGTCGACTTCGGACTGTTCGACTTCCCCACCTACCGGGTCTTCATCCTCGGGTTCACCGTGCTGCTCTGCGTCGCGGTCTGGTGGGTGCTCGGCCGCACCCGGGTCGGCATGGTGGTCCGGGCCGCCACCGAGCGCCCCGAGCTGACCCGGGCCTTCGGTATCGACGTGGGGAGGTGGGTCACCCCGGTGTTCGGCTTCGGCATCGCCCTGGCCGGGCTGGCCGGGGTGCTCGCCGCCCCGATGCGGGCCGTGAACCCGCTCATGGGCGCCGACCTGATCATCGTGGTCTTCGCGGTGGTGGTGATCGGCGGGCTTGGCTCGATCTTCGGGTCGGTGGCCGCCGGCTTCGGCATCGGCCTGATCCAGGCGTGGGGCGAGGCGTACCTGTCGGACTTCCCGATCGTGTCGCAGACCGTCGTGTTCGTGGTGATGGCCGCGGTGCTGCTCTGGCGGCCGGCCGGCCTGTTCGGCCGTGAGGAGGCACCGGCATGACGAGTGCAGTCGACACCCCCGCCGAGGAGTCGGCCCGGCCCGCTCCGCCGTCCGGGCTGCTCACCGTCGCCCGGGCGCCCGGCTGGGTCCGGTACGCGCTGCTCGCCGCCGGCCTGGTCGTGGCCCTCTGGCTGCCGAACGGGCTCTACCCGGCCGTGGCCGTGGACATCCTCTGCTGGGCGCTGTTCGCCGTCTCGGTGGACCTGCTGCTCGGTTTCACCGGGCTGATGTCCTTCGGGCACGCCGCGTTCTGGGGCACCTCGGCGTACGTGACCGGTCTGGTCGCGATCCACGCCGGCCTGCCCTTCCCGGCGGCCGTGCTGGCCGGCGCCCTGGCCGCGGCGCTGCTCGCCCTGCCGATCGGCTACCTCGCGGTGAAGCGCACCGGCATCTACTTCGCCATGGTCACCCTCGCGTTCGCGCAGATGGTCTACTACGTGGCCAACGAGTGGCGCTCGGTCACCCAGGGCGAGAACGGTCTCCAGGGCGTGCCCCGGGAGTTCTTCGGGACGGACCTGTCCGACGACTACTACTTCTACTACGCGATCCTGCCGATCGTGGTGCTCGGCCTGCTCGCCGCCTGGCGGATCGTGCACTCGCCCTTCGGCCGGGTGCTGGTCGGCATCCGGGACAACCCGGCCCGGGCCCGCGCGCTCGGCTACCCGGTGCACCGCTACAAGCTGACCGCGTTCGTCCTGTCCGGTTTCCTGGCCGGTCTGGGCGGCGGGCTCTTCGCGGTCGGCCACCGGTTCGTCTCGCTGGACGTGCTGCACTGGACCACCTCCGGCAAGGCGGTCATCGTGGTGGTGCTCGGCGGCATCGGGACCCTCTGGGGCGGTGTGCTCGGGGCGGCCCTGGTGGTCCGGCTGGAGGACTGGCTGTCGTTCTCCGGCTTCGAGGCCATCGGCCTGGTCACCGGCGGCATCTTCGTCCTCGTCGTGCTGCTGTTCCGGCGCGGCATCTGGGGCACGGTCGCCCACCTGGCGCGACGGCGGGCAGCGGCCCGCCGCCGGTGAATTCCCGCGACGGCGCGTCCGGACCGCGCCGTCGCGACGAACCCCCGGGTAGTGGAGTGCTACCCGGGGGTTCGTCCTGTGCTGACCCGACGCATGCCGGCCGAGGCCGCCGAGCCGGCCCGCACGCGGCTGCGCGCCGCCGCCGAGGACCTGGACGACCAGCGGGTCGCGGCGCTGGTCCTCGATCTCGCGGCCGAGGCCGGGGTGATCGCGGCCTGGGAGCAGGTCTGCCGGCCGCTGCTGGCCACGACGCGCGGTGACAACGCGGCCGGGATCGCCGTCGCGGGCGCCCTCGCGGAGGGAACCCGGGTCGGCCTGGACGCGTTCCGCCGCGACCCGGGCCGGCCGTTGCCCAGCGCAGGAGTGCTGCTCGCCGGCGCCGAGCACGAGACGTGCTGCCTCGGGCTGCACGCCCTCGCCGCGGCACTGCGCGAGCGGGGCCGGGGCTGCCTGCATCTCGGGCCGGCGCTGCCGTGGACCGCGCTGGCGAGCGCCGTGGCCCGGGCCCGCCCGCGGGTGGTGGTGCTCTGGTCGCAGAGCCCGGCCACCGGCCGCGCCCACCGCCTGGTCCGCTTCCGGCGGGACTTTCCCGGGGTGCGCGTGCACGCCGCCGGCCCGGGCTGGACCGAGCCCGCCCCGCCGTTCCCGCCCCGGCTCACCTCGCTGGGCGAGGCGACCGCCGCCTGTCTGGCCGGGTGACCTGGGACACAAACGATACGGATCGGTTCCGTATCGAAACACTCTCACCTACGCTCAACTGCGTTTACGAGTCTGCCCCGTATCGTATTTTGACGCGGGTGAGCCGGGGGGAGAACCCGAGTGGAACCGCACGAGAACACCGGACACCCGAGGAGGTGGGCGATCCTGGGGGTGCTGGTGATCAGCCTCCTCGTGGTCGTCCTCGACAACACCATCCTCAACGTCGCCCTGCGTACCCTCGCCGACCCGGTGCACGGCCTCGGGGCAAGTCAGGGCGAGCTGGAGTGGGCGATCAACTCCTACACCCTGGTCTTCGCCGGGCTGCTCTTCACCTTCGGCGTCCTCGGCGACCGTTTCGGTCGCAAGCGCTTCCTGATGGTCGGCCTGGCCCTGTTCGGGCTGGCCTCGCTGCTCTCCGCGTACGCGCAGGACCCGGGCCAGCTGATCGCCACGCGCGCCCTCATGGGCGTCGGGGGCGCGGCCATCATGCCGGTGACCCTGTCGATCATCTCCAACGTCTTCGACCCCCGCGAGCGGGCCAAGGCGATCGGCGTCTGGGCCGGCGCCGTCGGCCTGGCCGTGGCCATCGGCCCGGTGCTCGGCGGCGCCCTGCTGGAGCACTACTGGTGGGGCTCGGTCTTCCTGATCAACGTGCCGGTGGTGGTGCTCGGCGTGGTGCTCGTCGCCGCCCTCGTCCCGGAATCCCGCGACCCCCGGCCGGGTCGGGTCGACCTGCTCGGCGTGCTGCTGTCCGTGGTCGGCCTCGTCGCCCTCACCTACGGCATCATCGACGGTGGCGAGCACGGCTTCGACCGGGCGCGGGTGTGGGTCGCGATCCTCGGCGGGCTCGCGGTGCTCGGCTGGTTCGTCAGCCACGAGCTGCGCAGCGACCACCCGTCGCTGGACGTCCGGCTGTTCCGGGTGCCCCGGTTCGCCGCGCCGGTGGCGCTGGTCGGCCTGGTCTTCTTCGCCGCCATGGGCGTGATGTTCTTCGGCGCGTTCTACCTCCAGCTGGTCCGCGGCTACAGCCCGCTGGAGAGCGGCCTGCTCTTCCTGCCCTTCGCCGCCGCGCAGCTGATCTTCGCGCCGCGCAGCGCCGCCATGGTCCGCCGCTACGGGGGCCGGGCCGTGGCCGCCGTCGGTCTGCTGCTCACCGCCGCCGCGCTCGGCGCGTTCGTGTTCATCGACGCGGACACCCCGATCTGGATCTTCTCGGCGCTGGGCTTCGTCCAGGGCGCCGGGATGGCCAACATCATGCCGCCGGCCACCGAGTCGATCATGTCGGCGCTGCCCCGCGAGAAGGCCGGCGTGGGCTCGGCCGTGAGCAACACCGTCCGCCAGGTGGCCGGCGCGCTCGGCGTGGCGGTCCTCGGCTCGGTGCTCTCCGCGGTCTACCGCAATGACGTGGCCTCGACCCTGTCCGGCCTGCCCGCCCCGGTCCGCGACGCGGCCCAGGAGTCGATCTCCGGGGCGTACGCCGTCGCCGGCCGGCTCGGGGCCGGCGCGCCCCGGCTCATCGCCGCGGCGAACGACTCGTTCGTCTCGGCGATGCACTGGGCGGCGGGGATCTCCGCGCTCGTGGCGCTGCTCGGCATGGGCATCGTGCTGCGCTGGATGCCGGGCCGCCCGGTGGTCGAGACCGAGTCCCGGCCGGCCGCCGAGCCGGAGTTGGCCGGGACCGCGTAGGTTCGGCGACAATGTCTGACATGACTTCCATGGCTGATGCTCCGCGGTCGCCCGGGCGACCGCGGAGCGTCCGCGCGGACGAGGCGATCGTGGAGGCCACCCTCGACCTCCTCGCCGAGGGCAGCACGCTCGAGGCGCTCTCCATCGAGGCGATCGCCGCCCGCGCCGGGGTGGGCAAGGCCACCATCTACCGCCGCTGGTCCGGCAAGGACGCGTTGCTCATGGACGCGCTGGGCCGGCTCAAGGGGGTGCCGCCCCAGCCCGCCGGGCGGTCCGTCCGCGACGACCTGGTGCTGCTGGTCGGCGCGGTCGGCCACAACGTCGACCCGCGGGCCGCGAAGATCATGCCGTGCCTGGTGCCCGAGGTGAACCGCAGCCCCGACCACTTCCAGCTCTACCAGAACATCGTCGCCCCGCGCCGGAAGCTGATGCGGGAGGTGCTGCGCCGCGGGGTGGACAGCGGCGAACTCCGGGCCGACCTCGACATCGAGCTGGCCATGGCGCTGCTCACCGGCCCCATGCTGCTCCAGCGGGTGCTGCGCTGGCATCCCGAGCTGGACGACCAGATCCTCCCCGAGCGGGTCGTGGACGCCGTCCTCGAAGGCCTCCGCGCCCGCTGACGACCCCCGGCGGGTCAGGTGGCCGGAGTGCGCAGGCGGTGCAGGCGCAGGGCGAGCTGCACCTCCAGGGCGCGCTCCGGCTTCTGCCAGTCCGCGCCCAGCAGCTGCCCGACCCGCTCCAGCCGCTGGGTCACCGTGTTGACGTGCACGTGCAACAGCTCCGCCGCCCGGGCCAGGCTGCCACCCACCCCGAAGTACGCCTCCAGCGTCTTCACGAGCGCCGTGCCCCGCCGGGCGTCGTAGTCGACCACCGGCCCCACCGTCGCGGTGAGAAAGCGGGCCACGTCCCGGTCGCCCGAGTCGCCGACCGCGCCCAGCAGCAACCCGACAAAGCCCAGCTCGGCCGTGCTCGCCCCCTGCCCGGCCCGGCCCAGCGCGCCCAGCGCGGTCAGGCACCGCTCCGCCTCGGCGAACGTGGCGGCCAGCGACGCCGGGCCGGTCGACGGGCCGCTCGCCCCGGCGGTCACCGGACGGCCGGTCACCCGGGACAGGTCCCGGGCCACCGCCCGCGCCGCGCCGCCCGCGTCCCGGCCGGGCAGCATGAGCACCACCCGCCCGTCGCGCGCCGCGGCCAGGCCGCCCCGGGTCGAGGCGTACGTGGTGGCCCAGGACAGCACCCGCTGCCGGGCCGAGCCGGTGGCCGCGATCGCGTCGTCCCCGACCGCCACCAGCACGTGCGGGGCGTCCAGGTCGACACCGAGCCGGCGGGCCCGGCTGCGCAGCGCGTCGGTGTCCCGCAGCGGCCGGGCGATCAGGTCGTCCAGCAGCTCACCCCGGACCCGCCCCTCCGCCTCGGCCACCGTCCGGCGGAACAGCAGCAGCAGCGCCGTGACCAGCGCGGCCCGCTCCAGGATCCGCTGGTCGGCGTCGACGAGCTCGCCGTCCGGGCGCAGCACCAGGGCGCCCAGGTTCTCCGCGCCGGCCACCACGGCGGCGTACCAGAGCGGACCCCGGCGGACGCTGCGCCCCTCGGTGCGGGACGCGGCCACCGCCTCGACGATGTCCGCCCGGTCCGGCTCCTCGATCTCGCCCACCCGGGCCAGCCGCCGCCCCTCCGCGTCCAGCGCCAGCAGCGCCCCGCCGAGCACCTCGGTGACCGCCGCGGCCACGTCCTCCATCCCGCCGCCGCGCACCACCAGGGCGGTCATCCGGTCATGGGCGGCGGCGGCCCGCTCCACCGAGCTGCTGTGCGCCCGGATCGTGCTGTTCGCCGCCGACAGCTCCTCCAGCGCCGACCGGGTCTCGGCCAGCAGCCGGGCCGTGTCGATCGCCACCGCGGCGTGCGCGGCCAGCGACACCAGCAGCGACACCTCCTCCCGGGCGAACGGCCGGGCCGAGCGGTTGGCCGCGTACAGCACGCCGATCACGCTCGACCCCAACCGCAGCGGGACGCCCAGGATGGCCACCAGGCCCTCCTCGCCCACCCCGCCGTCGATCTCCCCGGTGTGCCGGAACCGCTCGTCCTCCTGGTAGTTGGAGGTGACGTACGGGGTGCCCGTCTGCGCCACCAGGCCGCCCAGGCCGTCGCCCATCTCCAGCCGCAGCCGCTGGAACCGGGCCGAGATCGAGCCGTCGGTCACCCGCATGTACGTGTCGCCGCGCTCGTCGTCGTTGAGCGTCATGTATGCCACGTCGGTGCCGAGCAGGATCCGCGCCCGGTGCACGATCGCGCGCAGCACGTCGTCCAGGTCGCGCAGCCCGGCCAGGTCGCTGGCCGTGTCGTACAGGCCGGAGAGCTCGGTCTCCCGGCGGCGCCGCCGCTCCAGCAGCGCGCGGACCCGCAACGCCACCAGCTTCGCCTGCTCCAGCTCGGCGAGGCGCTCGGCGGGCAGGCCGGCGGCGCGGGCGGCGACCAGCGGACCCTCGAACTCGACCGCGGCGGCCTCCCGCGCCAGCAGCTCCAGGAACTCGACCGGCGACGACATGACCGACATTGTGCGCGAGGCCACTAGTTGGCCGTCCAGCCCCCGTCGAGGGCGATCGACGCGCCCGTGATGAACGCGGCGGGCGGCGAGCACAGGTACGCCACCAGCTCCGCCACCTCCTCCGGCTCGATCAGCCGCTTGATCGCCGCCCGGGCCAGCATGATCTTCTCGACCACCTCGTCCTCGCCGATGCCGTGGCTGGCCGCCTGGTCGGCGATCTGGCTCTCCACCAGCGCGGTCCGCACGTACGCCGGGTTGATGCAGTTGGTGGTCACCCCGTGCGCGGCGCCCTCCAGCGCCACCACCTTCGACAGCCCCTCCAGGGCGTGCTTCGCCGAGACGTACGCGGCCTTGAACGGCGAGGCGCGCAGCCCGTGCACCGAGGAGATGTTGACGATCCGGCCCCACCCGTTGGCGTACATCCGGGGCAGCGCCCGGCGGATCAGCAGGAACGGGGCCTCCACCATCACCCGCTGGATGTACTCGAAGCGCTCGACGGGGAACTCCTGCACCGGCGCGACGTGCTGCAGGCCGGCGTTGTTGACGACGATGTCGACGTCGACGTGGAGCCGGTCCACCGCCTCGGGGTCGGCCAGGTCGACGCCCTCCGCCCGGCCGCCCGCCTCGGCGGCCACCGCCTTGGCCGCCTCCACGTTGCGGTCGACCACGAGCACCGCCGCGCCGGCCGCCGCCAGGCGCAGGGCGCACGCCCGTCCGATGCCGCTGCCACCACCGGTCACCAGCGCAGCGCGACCGGAGAGGTCGACGTGCACGACGTGGGGGACCGCCACGGGTTCTGCCGTCATGGCGCAAGAAGTTACGAGCTGTGTGGCCGGCGGCACATGGGGCGGCGACACATACTCGACCGCTTCAGTGTGTGGCGCGGATCGTGTCCGCCGCTCCCGGCGTGTCCGCCCGGCCGGACGCCGGGACGCACCAGTAGGGTGTCGAACACACGTTCTGCCGGTGGCTCGGGGAGGAGGCGGCGTGCGCGTGCTGGGCGTCGACCCGGGGCTGACCCGGTGCGGGGTCGGCGTGGTCGAGGGCGTGCCGGGCCGCCCCTGCACCCTGGTCGCCTACTACGTGGTCTACACCGATCCCGGCGACGACCTGCCCCTGCGCCTGCTGCACCTGGACCGCTCGCTCACCGACCTGGTCGCCGAGCACCGCCCCGACGCGGTGGCCGTCGAGCGGGTCTTCAGCCAGCACAACGTCCGCACCGTCATGGGCACCGCACAGGCCAGCGGGATCGCCGTGCTCGCCGGGGCGCGAGCGGGGCTGCCCGTGCAGACGTACACGCCGAGCGAGGTGAAGGCGGCGGTGACCGGTTCCGGCCAGGCCGACAAGGCACAGATGACCGCCATGGTCACCCGGCTGCTGCGGCTGCCCGAGCCGCCCCGCCCGGCCGACGCCGCCGATGCCCTGGCCCTGGCCATCTGCCACATCTGGCGCGGCGGCACCCGATCCAAGCTGGCGGCCGCCGCCGAGCGGGCACGACGAGGAGGAGCGCGATGATCGCCAGCGTGCGCGGCACCGTGACCGCGACGGGTCCGGACCACGCCGTGGTGGAGGTGGGCGGCATCGGCCTGGCCGTGCAGTGCGCCCCCGGCACCATCGCGGACCTGCGGGTCGGTCAGCCCGCCCGGCTGGCCACCAGCCTCGTGGTCCGGGAGGACTCGCTGACCCTCTACGGCTTCCCGGACGACGACGCCAAGCAGCTCTTCGAGCTGCTCCAGACCGCCAGCGGGGTGGGGCCGCGGCTGGCCCAGGCCGTGCTCGCCGTGCACACCCCGGACGCGGTCCGCAAGGCCATCGCCAACGCCGACACCGCGGCGCTCACCCGGGTGCCGGGCATCGGCAAGAAGGGCGCCGAGCGGCTCGTCCTCGAACTGCGCGACCGGGTCGGCCCCGTGCCGGTGGGCGCCGACGGCGCGGCCGGGGTGACCGCCGGCGCCTGGCCGGACCAGGTCCGCCAGGCCCTCGTCGGGCTCGGCTGGACCGCCGCACAGGCCGAGCAGGCGGTGGCCGCGGTCGCGGAGACCGTCGACGGGGAGACCCCGCCGGTGCCGGTCCTGCTCAAGCAGGCCATCCGCCTCCTGGGCCGCACGCGATGACGGGCGAGAACCTGGTCTCGGCGTACGTCAGCGACGCGGAACGGGACGCGGAGGCCAGCGTCCGGCCGAAGCGGCTGGAGGAGTTCATCGCCCAGCACCGGGTCCGGGACCAGCTCGACCTGCTGCTCCAGGGCGCCATGCGGCGCGGCTCCCCGCCCGACCACATCCTCCTGTCCGGGCCGCCTGGCTTGGGTAAGCCGGTGTCCGTCGAGGCCCTGGTTCTGCTCGAGGACGGGTCGCGGCGGCGGCTCGGTGACATCGTCGTGGGAGATCGCGTCATCACCCGGACCGGCGAGGGCGCCACCGTGACGGCGGTGCACGAGCAGGGGGAACTGGACTCGGTTCGGATCCGGACCACGAGTGGGCGAGAGGTGGTGGCGGCGCCCGATCATCCGTTCTGGACACCGGAGGGCTGGGTGAAGGCCGGTGACCTCACCGATCGGGACTTCGTCGCCAACGTGCTGTGCCCGGACCTGGTCGCGGACAGCATTCAGGACGTCGATGAGTACAAGCTCGCCGGGTATCTGATCGGCGACGGGTGCACGACCAACCAGGTCACCTTCACTGGCGGGGACGAGGACGTGCTCGCCGACTTCCGGTCGACCTGCGACCGGCTGGGCTATCGGCACAACACGAGGCCCAACAGCGCCCGCAGTTCCTTGATCAGGATCTCAGGCCTCCGGCCCTGGCTGGAGGAGCACGGCCTGCTCGACAAGAACGCGTGGCAGAAGCGGGTGCCCGAGTTCGTCTTCCAGGGGGACAGCTGGCAGGTGGGGGCGTTCCTGGGCGCCTACTTCGCCTGTGACGGCACGGTGAGCCGGCGTGGACGTGACCGGTACGACGTGGTGGTCGAGTTCTACAGCGTCTCGCGAGGGCTGCTCGAGGACGCGCAGCACCTGCTCCTGCGGCTCGGCGTCCAGTCACGGCTCAAGCTGAAGCGGGGGCGTTACCAGGGTCGGCCTCATGAGTCCTGGCGTCTGAGCGTTACCAGTCAGGACGACGTGGCGCGGTTCGTGCAGCGGGTCACCGTGACCGGCGAACGAGGTCGGCGGCTCGCTGAGTGGGCACCGCGCCGGGATCGGTTCGAGGAGCGGCTGGCCGCCGACCGGGTGGCGTCCGTTGACGCCGTGGGCCTGCAGGAATGCCGATGCCTGACAGTCGACGGAGACCATACCTTCACGGTGAACGACTTCGTGGTGCACAACACCACCCTGGCCAACATCGTGGCCGCCGAGCTGGGCTCGGGGATCCGGGTGACCAGCGGGCCCGCGATCGAGCGCTCCGGCGACCTGGCCGCCATCCTGACCAGCCTGGCCGAGGGTGACGTGCTCTTCATCGACGAGATCCACCGGATCGCCAAGCCGGCCGAGGAGCTGCTCTACAGCGCCATGGAGGACTTCCGGGTCGACGTGGTGGTCGGCAAGGGTCCGGGGGCGACCGCCATCCCGCTCGACGTGGAGCCGTTCACCCTGGTCGGCGCGACCACCCGGTCCGGCCTGCTCACCGGGCCGATGCGGGACCGGTTCGGCTTCGTCGCGCATCTGGACTTCTACGCACCGGCCGACCTGGAGACGCTGCTGCACCGCTCCGCCCGGATCCTCGGCGTGCCGATCACCGAGGAGGGTGCGGCGGAGATCGCCGGCCGGTCCCGGGGCACGCCCCGGATCGCCAACCGGCTGCTGCGCCGGGTCCGCGACTTCGCCGAGGTCCGCGCCGAGGGCGTCGTCAACCTGGAGACCGCCCGGGCCGCCCTGACCGTCTACGACGTCGACGCCCTCGGCCTGGACCGGCTGGACCGTGCGGTGCTCACGGCCCTGGTCGACTCGTTCCGGGGCGGCCCCGTGGGGCTCTCCACCCTGGCCGTGGCGGTGGGGGAGCAGCCGGACACGGTCGAGGAGGTGTGCGAGCCCTTCCTGGTCCGGGCCGGGCTGCTGGCGCGTACGCCGCGCGGCCGGGTGGCCACCCCGGCCGCCTGGCATCATCTGGGGCGTACGCCGCCGAATGGTACATTTGGCACGGATGCCGCTCCGGTGCCCGATCTGTTCTCGGCGCAGACCGATCAGCCGTGATCCGAACGTGATCTGTGCCGCATTCGGTGTTCTCAGGTGCAGGGATTAGACTTCGCCGCGGCTTGTACAGGACGTGAGAAGTCGCCTCCGCTCCGGCACCCCGCAGGGGTCCGGGTGGAGCCAATGGGAAGGTCGACAACCGTGCAAAACCTTGCAGCGGGTGGCGGAGGGGCCGGCGGTCTGACGCCGATCCTGATGATCGCTCTGCTCTTCGGCGTCATGTACTTCATGATGATCCGCCCCCAGCAGAAGCGTCGCCGTGAGGCCGAGCAGATGCAGTCCGCGCTCGGCGTGGGCGACGAGGTGGTCACCATCGGCGGGCTGTACGGCACGGTGACCGGCGTCGAGGACGAGACCGTCCTGATCGAGGTCGCCCCGGGCGTGCAGACCCGGTACGCGCGCCCGGCGATCGCCCGCGTGGTCAAGCGGAACGAGGTTCCGGAGGCCGAGACGATCTCCGAGGAAGCCGAGTCGGTCAAGGAGTGACCGCCGGCCCCGGACGGGGCAGCGGATTCACTCACACAAGTGGATAGTTGGGTCGGCGTCCGACGCCGGCACGCGGGGAACCCCGCGCGACGCCGCCGCGTCGTGCGCCGGGGAGGCGTGCCGTCCGGCGGCGCCGACCCCCGGAGCAGTCGGGCGGACACCCCCGGCCCGACAATCCCGCCGCTGCCGAAGCGGCGCGACCGTACAGGGAGACAGGACAGCCGTGGCACCACCTCAGGGACAGATGCGCCCCGGACGGCAGCTCGCCGTCCTCGGGTTCATCTTCGTCGTCCTCTATCTTTTGGTGTTCTTCTCGGGCGGCGCCAGCGGTGGCTGGAAGGACCGGCTGGAGCCCCGGCTCGGCCTGGACCTCGTCGGCGGCACCCGGCTGACGCTCGAGGCCACCAACACCGTGGACGGCAAGCCCCCGACCTCCGCCAACCTGGAGGAGGCGCGCCAGATCATCGAGAACCGGGTCAACGCCTTCGGCGTGGCCGAGGCCGAGGTGGTCACCGAGGGCAACCGGAACATCGTCATCTCCCTGCCCGGCCAGAACCGCGACCTCACGAACGTCGGTGAGGCCGCCGAGCTGCGCTTCCGCAAGGTGCTCAAGGCCACCGACGGCAGCGGCGCCGCCGCCGCGCCGACCCCGTCGGCGACGCCGAGCGCCGCCGCGCCGAGCCCGAGCGCCAGCGCCGAACCGGTGCCGCAGAGCGTCGAGCAGCAGCGCAAGGCCATCGAGCAGAAGGTGGGCGCGGCCGCCTGGGCCGCCGCCTCGGGCCTCCAGGCGCCGGCCGACCTGACCGCCGACCCGTCGCTGGCCGACAGGCTCAAGCCGTTCGGCACGCTCTCCCCGCAGGAGATCGCGGTGCTGCCGGTCGGGATGCAGTTCAACGTCCCGACCATCACCTGCGCCCAGCTCGACGACCGGCCGGCCGCGTCGATCAAGGACGAGAACCAGCAGGCGGTGGCCTGCGAGTCCGGCGCCAAGTACCTGCTCGACAAGGCCAAGGTGCTGGGCACCGACGTCGACGACGCCAACGCCGTGCTCGACCAGACCAGCTCCTGGGTGGTCAGCCTGAACTTCACCGGCAAGGGCCAGGAGAAGTGGACCGCGCTGACCCGCGAGGCGTTCAACAACGAGGGTCAGGCCTGCGACCAGACCGCGCTCGGCCAGGACGGCAAGTGCCGGGTCGCCGTGGTGCTGGACAACGAGATCGTCTCCTCCCCGGAGATCCAGGGCGTGCTGACCGGTGACTCGCAGATCACCGGCAGCTTCGACAACAAGAGCGCCAACGCGCTGGCCAGCCAGCTCCGCTACGGCGCGCTGCCGGTGACCTTCGAGCCGCAGGAGCAGCAGAACGTCACGGCGACACTGGGTGACAGCCACCTCAAGGCGGGCCTGCTGGCGGCCGGCATCGGCATGCTGCTGGTCATCATCTACTCGTTCTTCTACTACCGGCTGCTCGGCTCGGTCATCTTCCTGAGCCTGGTGCTCTCGGCGCTGCTGGTCTTCGGCGCGCTCGTGGTGCTCGGCCGGTCGATCGGGTTCACCCTGACGCTCGCCGGCATCGCCGGCATGATCGTCTCACTCGGTGTGGCGGCGGACTCGTTCGTCATCTACTTCGAGCGGCTCAAGGACGAGATCCGGGAGGGGCGCAGCCCGCGCAGCGCGGTGCCGCGGGCGTGGATCCGGGCCCGCCGGACGATCATCTCGGCGAACGCCATCACCCTGATGTCGGCGGTGGTGCTCTACATCGTCTCGGTCGGTGCCGTGAAGGGCTTCGCCTTCGCGCTCGGCCTGGCGACCGTCCTCGACCTGCTCGTCGTCTTCCTCTTCCGTCACCCGATCATGACGATGTTCGCCCGGACCCGGGCGTTCCTGTCCCCGCGGGTCAGCGGTCTGGGCCGGGCCCTGCCGGCCCGGTCGGCCGAGTCGGGCTCCGCCCGCAACCCGCGCGTCAAGGAGGCCTGAGATGGCTAAGAGTGGTCTGGCCGCCCGGCTCTACCGGGGCGAGGCCGATCTCAATATCGTCGGGAAGCGCAAGCTCTGGTTCGGCGTGGCCGGTGTGCTGGTGCTCATCGCCGTGCTGAGCTTCGCGATCAGCGGCTTCAAGCTCGGCATCGAGTTCGCCGGCGGCAACTCCTTCCAGGTGCCGGCCAGCGTCGGCACGCTGGAGCAGGCCGAGGCGAAGGTCGACGCGGCGCTCGCGGCCAAGGGCGGCGGCGCCGAGGTGGTCACCGCGCAGAAGGTCGGCAGCACCAGCGGCGAGTACTACGAGCTGCGTACCGGGCAGCTCACCGCGGAGCAGGCCAACCAGGTCAAGACCGAGATGGCGCAGTCGTTCGGCATCAACGCCGACCAGATCAGCGGCAGCCAGGTCTCCGAGGCGTGGGGCAGTCAGGTGACCTCCCGCGCCCTGCTCGGCCTGGTGATCTTCGTCGCGGTGGTGGCGATCTACCTGATCCTCCGCTTCGAGTGGCGGATGGCCGTCGCCGCGATCGCGTCGCTGTTCACCAACCTCGTGCTCACCGCCGGCATCTACTCGCTTGTCGGCTTCGAGGTGACCCCGTCGACGATCATCGGCTTCCTCACGATCCTGGGCTTCGCGCTCTACGACGTGGTGGTGGTCTTCGACAAGGTCCAGGAGAACACCCGCGGCATCACCGCGAACAACAACCAGACCTACGGCGAGGCCGCCAACCTGGCGTTGAACCAGAGCCTCATGCGGTCGCTGAACACCTCGGTGGTCGCCCTGCTCCCGGTCGGCGGCCTGCTCTTCATCGGTGCCGGCCTGCTCGGCGCGGGCACCCTGAAGGACCTGGGTCTGGTGCTCTTCGTCGGCATGGCGGTGGCCTTCCTGACCTCGATCCTGCTGGCCACCCCGCTGCTGGTGCTGCTCAAGAACCAGGACCCGCGGATCAGCGCGCACAACAAGCGGGTGCTGGCCCGCCGGGGTGCCATCGCGCGCGGCGAGGTCACGTCGAAGGGCGCGCCGCGGGCCGCGGCGGCCACCGCCGAGGAGACGATCGACCCCGAGGCGGCCGCCCTGGCCGGCGCCGCCCCGAAGGTCGGCGCCCGGCCGGCCGGCAAGCGCCCCAGCGGCGCTCGCGGCGGGCGTCCGGCCGGCGGTGGGGGCAACCGGCCCGGTGGCGCGAAGCGCCGCTGACCGCCCACCCGGTAGGGATCGACCCGGCGGCGTCCGCCATGCTGTGAAAGCGGCATGACGGACGCCGCCGTCGTTCGAGAGGACATGGGACGCACGTGACGGAGACCCACACCACCGGGGTACGGGGAGACAGCGGCCCGGAGGTCGCCCGACTGGTCGCCAGCCGGGTGCTGGACGTGCCGGACTTCCCGAAGCCCGGTGTCATGTTCAAGGACCTCATGCCGCTCTTCGCCGACGGCGCGGCCTTCCGCGAGGTGATCGACGGGATCATCGCGCACCACGGGCAGGACTCGTTCGACGCCGTGGTCGGCATCGAGGCGCGCGGGTTCGTGCTGGCGGCGGCGGTCGCGTACGCCACCGGAGTCGGCGTGGTGCCGGTGCGCAAGGCCGGCAAGCTGCCCCGGGCCACCCACTCGGCCTCCTACGCGCTGGAGTACGGCGAGGCGACCCTGGAGGTGCACCAGGACGCCTTCACGGCCGGCCACCGGGTCCTGGTGCTGGACGACGTGCTCGCCACCGGCGGCACCGCCGAGGCCACCCTGGACCTGGTGGAGCGGGCCGGCGGCACGGTGGCCGGCTTCACGGTCCTCATGGAGCTGAGCTTCCTCAAGGGGCGGGACCGGCTCGCTCCGCGTCCGGTCCATGCCCTGCTGACCGTTTGACCCCACCGGCCCGTCGGGCGGACCGGGCACGGTCCGTCCGGCGGAGCGGCGGCGTACCCTGCGTACGGGTAGCATTGCCCTTTGCTTGACCGGGCGGGTGACCGTCCGGCGGCGCGGGGCTGCCGGGGCCGCCAGGTTCCGATGCCCGGCGCGGAACAACTCCGGCCCCTCGGCCGGTTGGACAGGACGTCGGCCGCACGGCCGGCGCTTCCCGGCGAGCGGTGAGGAGGCCGGTGTCCCACGATGTCGTTCCTCCGGTGGAGGGCACGGTGCACCCGACAGGCGACGCGGACGGCTCGGTGACCGAGCGCAGCGGCAACCCGCCGGCGCGGGTGACCGGCCCGGCCGACGCGCCCGACGGGAAGGCGGACGGCGGGGCGGTCGTGGTGCCGTTCCCGACCGACGGCGCGGCGGACCCCACGCCCGGCGCCGGCTTCGCCCTTTCCAACGCGCCGACCGGCCGCAGGGTGCGCGCCCGGCTGGCCCGCTTCAACGCGCCCTGGCAGACCTCGCAGGTCAGCGAGGTGCTGGAGCCGCTGATCGCCACCCACCGCGAGAACCACCCCAAGGCCGACGCCCGGCTGCTCCAGCGCGCCTTCGACACGGCCGCGCGCTGGCACTCGGGCCAGTACCGCAAGTCCGGTGACCCCTACATCACCCACCCCCTCGCGGTGGCGACGATCCTGGCCAACCTCGGCATGGACACCACCACCCTGGTCGCGGCGCTGCTGCACGACACGATCGAAGACACGGAATACACCCTCGACCAGATGCGCGCCGACTTCGGCGGCGAGGTGGCCCTGCTGGTCGACGGCGTCACCAAGCTCGACAAGGTCAAGCTGGGCGACGCGGCCAAGGCGGAGACGATCCGCAAGATGGTCGTCGCCATGGCGAAGGACCCGCGGGTCCTGGTCATCAAGCTGGCCGACCGGCTGCACAACATGCGCACCCTGACCTTCCTGCCCCGCCCCAAGCAGGAGCAGAAGGCCAAGGAGACGCTGGAGATCCTCGCCCCGCTGGCCCACCGCCTCGGTATGAACACGATCAAGTGGGAGCTGGAGGACCTGGCCTTCGGCACGCTGTTCCCGAAGCGGTTCGAGGAGATCAACCGGCTGATCGGCGAGCACCAGCCGCAGCGTGAGGCGCTGCTGCGCCAGGTGACCCAGAAGGTCTCCACCGACCTCAAGGCCGCCAAGATCAAGGCGGAGACCACCGGCCGGCCGAAGCACCTCTACTCGATCTACCAGAAGATGATCGTGCGGGGGCGCGACTTCAACGACATCTACGACCTGGTCGGGGTGCGGATCCTGGTCGACACGGTGCGCGACTGCTACGCGGCGTTGGGCGTCATCCACGCCAACTGGCAGCCGGTGCCGGGCCGGTTCAAGGACTACATCGCCATGCCCAAGTTCAACATGTACCAGTCGTTGCACACGACGGTCATCGGGCCCACCGGCAAGCCGGTGGAGATGCAGATCCGCACCTACGCCATGCACCGCACCGCCGAGTTCGGCATCGCCGCGCACTGGAAGTACAAGGAGCACAAGGGCGTT
This sequence comes from Micromonospora sp. AMSO31t, assembly GCF_008868175.1. Classification (GTDB taxonomy): domain Bacteria; phylum Actinomycetota; class Actinomycetes; order Mycobacteriales; family Micromonosporaceae; genus Micromonospora. Next base: position 22,373 of record NZ_WBKT01000027.1, on the reverse strand, counting down.
CCGGTGGTCGGCCCGCCGGCGCACATCGACGAGATGACCTGGCTGCGCCAGCTCCTGGACTGGCAGCGGGAGGCGGCCGACCCGAGCGAGTTCCTCGACGCGCTCCGGTTCGACCTGTCCAGCCAGGAGGTGTACGTCTTCACCCCGAAGGGTGACGTCATCCCGCTGCCGACCGGGTCGACGCCGGTGGACTTCGCGTACGCGGTGCACACCGAGGTCGGGCACAAGTGCATCGGCGCGCGGGTCAACGGCAAGCTGGTGCCGCTGGAGTCGACGCTGTCCAACGGCGACGTGATCGAGATCTTCACCTCGAAGTCCGACACGGCCGGCCCGACCCAGGACTGGCTCGGTTTCGTCAAGAGCCCGCGCGCCCGCACCAAGATCCGGCAGTACTTCAACAAGGAGCGGCGCGAGGAGGCGATCGAGGCCGGCAAGGACTCGATCGTCAAGGCCATGCGCAAGCAGGGCATGCCGTTGCAGCGGATGCTCACCTCGGACGCGCTCATGGCGATCGCCCGGGACCTGCACCTGGCCGACGTGGCCTCGCTCTACGCGGCCGTCGGCGACAGCCAGGTCTCCGCCCAGTCGGTCGTGCAGAAGCTCATGGCGGCGTACGGCGGCGAGGAGGGCGCGGCGGAGGACATCGCCGAGACCGCCGTCGCCACCCGGCCACCGCGCAGCCGGCAGAGCAGCAGCGACCCCGGCGTCGTGGTCCGGGGCGTCAGCGACGTCTGGATCAAGCTGGCGCGCTGCTGCACCCCGGTGCCGCCGGACGCGGTGTTCGGCTTCGTCACCCGCTCCGGCGGGGTGAGCGTGCACCGGGACGACTGCGCCAACGCCGAGGACCTGCGCGCGCAGAGCGAGCGGGTCGTCGAGGTGAGCTGGAAGCTCACCTCCGCCTCCACGTTCCTGGTGGCCATCCAGGTGGAGGCCCTCGACCGGCACAAGCTCCTCGCGGACGTGACCCGGGTGCTCTCCGACGAGCGGGTCAACATCCTGTCCGCGACGGTCACCACCACCCGGGACCGGGTGGCGGTGAGCCGGTTCAGCTTCGAGATGGCCGACCCGAAGCACCTCGGGCACCTGCTGGCCGCGGTCCGCAAGGTCGACGGCGTCTTCGACGCCTACCGGGTCACCTCGGGCGCCTGACAGCGCGACAGGGGCACATGGAGAAGCGCCCGCCGGCGGTCTGCCGGCGGGCGCTTCGTCGTCGTGCGGGCGGGTCAGGCGCCCTGGATGTCGCTCATGCTCAGCTTGTTGATGACGATCTCCTTCTTCGGGTGACCGCCGCCGGACTGCTGGGCGAAGGCGCCGTCGTCACCGGCCGCGGCGACCTGCTTCACCAGGTCCATGCCGCCGGTGATGGTGCCGAGCACCGTGTAGTTCGGGTCGAGCTGCGAGTCGCCGTAGACGATGAAGAACTGGCTGCCCGTGCTGCCCGGCTGCGCCGAGTTGGCCATCGCGATGACGCCCTCCGGGTAGGGGGGCCGCTTGTCGGTGGGCAGGTTCTCCTCGGCGAGGTTGTAGCTCGGGCCGCCGGTGCCGTCGGTCTCCCGCCAGCCGTTGCCGGTCGCGCTCGGGTCGCCGCACTGGAGCACCTTGATGCCCTGGGTGACGAGCCGGTGGCACTTGGTGTTGTCGAAGAAGCCCTTGCTGGCCAGGTGGGTGAAGCTGCCCGCCGTGCAGGGCACCAGGCCGCGGTCGAGCTTCGCGGTGATCGGGCCCAGGTTGGTGTCGATCGTCATCGTCTGGGTGCCCTTGTTGCCCTGCTGGGCCGGGGGCAACCCGACGTCCTTGATCTGCTTCGGGCGCCCCTCCTTGGGGACCTCGGTGTAGGCGCACTGCGAGAACCCCTCGCCACCGGCGGTGTTCTGCTTCTTGTCGTCACCGCCGAGCGAGGTGGCGAGCCAGACGGTGCCGGCCACGACGAGCACCAGCACGGCCGCGGCGCCGACGATGGCCTGGGTCTGCCGGCGCTTGCGGGCCTTGCCGGCCCGCTCGGCCATCTCCCGCTCGAGGCGGGCCCGCGCCGCCGCGCGCTGCCGCTCTCTCGTGGACGTCACGGTCACTCCTCACATGCTTCTCGGGTACGGCGCTGCTCGCCGCTGCTCAGGGTGGGGCGGCCGGGTCAGCCGGCGCTGGGGCTCGCCGCCGGCGCGCTCGTGGCGGCCGGCGCGGCGTTCGGCTCGCCGACGGTGAGGCTCTGGATCACCACGTCCGTCTTCGGCTTGACCTTGGCCCCGCTCCCATTGTCCACGGTCGGCAGGGCGCCGATCTTCTCCACCACGTCGAGGCCGCCGGTGACCTTGCCGACGACGGTGTACGCCGGCTTGGCCGGGTTGAAGTCCTTGAAGAAGATCAGGAACTGGCTGCCGTTGCTGCCGGGCGGGTTGCCGATCATGGCGACCGTGCCCTTCGGGTACGCCGGGGGCTGCGCCGGCGCCGGCGAGGCGGACGGGCTGGCCTCCGGCGCGGTGGGGACGTTCTCGTTGTAGAACGAGTAGGTCGGGCCGCCGATGCCGCTGCCGCTCGGGTCGCCGCAGCGCAGCGCCCCCTCGGTGGTGATCTCGTGGCACTTGGTGTTGTCGTAGAACGACTTGCCGGCCAGGAACGAGATGCTCGCGGCGCCGCACGGGGCGGCGGCCACGTCCAGGTCGGCGGTGATCGGGCCGCCCTGGTTGGTGGTGACCGTCATGGTCCGGGTGCCCTCGGTGGGCAGCCCGGTGGTGGCCGGGGTGCCCACGTCCTTGAGGTTGGTGTTGGCCGTGGCGTCCTGCGGCGTCCAGAGGCAGGTGTCCTCGGCGGCCTGCTTCTTCGGATCGGAGTCGAAGGCGCCGAGCGCCCAGGCCGAACCGGCCACGATCAACGCGAGCACCACGGCGGCGCCGACGCCGGCCTGGATCTGCCGGCGGCGCTTGGCGGACGCGGCCCGCCGGGCCAGCTGCCGGTCGAGCTTGGCGCGCGCCAGTTTGCGCTGCCGGTCCCTGCTGGAAGCCACCCGTGCTCCCCTTCCTCTGCCCTGGTCCTCGCCGGCGCCGGGCGCTGCCCGCCCGCTGTCGCGGGGGTGCGCCACGCCACACGCCCGCCAGAGTGTACGGGTACCGGCTGGGAAAGTGGTGTACGAGGTCCGGCCTCGGTTTATCGGGCGTTGTCACTGTGCCTGACGGGACGACTGGGGCCGGTGGTCGGCGAAACCGGGTCGCCCGTGCGGCTAGGCTGCTGACAGGGACGACGACCCGACGGAAGGGGAGCGGACGTGCTCGTGGCCGGCTTTCCCGCGGACGCCTTCGGCACCAACTGCTATGTGGTGGCGACCGCGCCGGGGGAGCAGTGCGTGGTGGTCGACCCCGGCATCGGGGTGCTCGACCGGCTCGACGCCGTGCTCGCCGAGCACCGCCTGCACCCGGCCGCCGTGCTGCTCACCCACGGCCACCTCGACCACACCTTCTCGGTGGCCCCGGTCTGCGGCGCGCGGGGCATCCCCGCCTACGTCCACCCGGAGGACCGGGAGCTGCTGGCCGACCCGGCCAAGGCGCTCTCGATGGACCTCACGCAGCTCTTCGGCGGGCGGCTGCCGTACGCCGAGCCGGAGGACGTGGCGGAGCTGACCGACGGCGCGACCCTGTCGCTGGCCGGGTTGGAGATCACCGTCGACCACGCCCCGGGCCATACCGGCGGGTCGGTGCTGTTCCGGATGCCCGGCGCCGGCTCGCCCTGGGAGGCCGACGAGATCTGCCTCTCCGGTGACGTGCTGTTCGCCGGCTCGATCGGCCGCACCGACCTGCCGGGCGGCAGCATGCCCCGCATGCTGGCCAGCCTCCGGGAGAAGGTCCTCCCGCTGGCCGACGACACCGTCGTCCTGCCCGGCCACGGCCCGCAGACCACCATCGGCCGCGAGCGCGCGACCAACCCGTACCTCGTCGAGGTGTCGGGCACCGGCGGCGCGCGCCCGGCCGCGCCCACCCGCGGCCTGTAACCCGGCCGCGACCCACGACCTCACCGCGCGGTTCGCGCGGCGCCCAAGGAGTACGCGATGAGCAAGCCCACGCCCATCTCCGGTTTCCCGGAGTGGACGCCCGCCCAGCGGATGATCGAGCAGTTCGTGCTCGACCGGATCCGCGCCACCTTCGAGCTGTACGGCTTCGCGCCGCTGGAGACCCGCTCGGTCGAGCCCCTCGACCAGCTGCTGCGCAAGGGGGAGACCTCGAAGGAGGTCTACGTGCTGCGCCGGCTGCAGGCCGACACCGACGGCCCCGCCGGTGACGACGCGCTGGGCCTGCACTTCGACCTGACCGTGCCGTTCGCCCGGTACGTGCTGGAGAACGCCGGCAAGCTCCAGTTCCCGTTCCGCCGCTACCAGATCCAGAAGGTGTGGCGGGGCGAGCGCCCGCAGGAGGGGCGCTACCGGGAGTTCCTCCAGGCCGACATCGACATCGTCGACCGGGACACCCTGCCGGCCCACTACGAGGCCGAGATGCCGCTGGTGATCGGCGACGCGCTGCGCTCGCTGCCGATCCCGCCGGTGCGGATCCAGGTCAACAACCGCAAGATCTGCGAGGGCTTCTACCGCGGCGTGGGGCTGACCGACCCGGAGGCGGCGCTGCGCGCGGTCGACAAGCTCGACAAGATCGGCCCGGCGAAGGTCGCCGAGCTGCTGGCGGAGACCGCCGGGGCGAGTGAGGCGCAGGCCAAGGCGTGCCTGGCGCTGGCCGAGATCTCCGCGCCGGACGCCTCGTTCGCCGACGCGGTGCGCGCCCTCGGGGTGACCGACCCGCTGCTGGACGAGGGCATCGCGGAGCTGGTCGCGGTGGTGGAGACCGCCGCCGCGCACTCGCCCGGTCTCTGCGTCGCCGACCTGCGGATCGCCCGCGGCCTGGACTACTACACCGGCACGGTCTACGAGACCCAGATGATCGGCTACGAGCGGTTCGGCTCGATCTGCTCCGGCGGGCGGTACGACAACCTGGCCAGCTCCGGCGCCACCCGCTTCCCCGGGGTGGGCATCTCGATCGGGGTGACCCGGCTGCTCGGCCTGCTCTTCGGCGCGGGCGCGCTGTCGGTCTCCCGGGACGTGCCGACCTGCGTGCTGGTCGCGGTGACCGCCGAGGAGGAGCGGGCGGCCAGCAACCGGGTGGCCGAGGCGCTGCGCTCGCGGGGCATCCCCACCGAGGTGTCGCCGAGCGCGGCCAAGTTCGGCAAGCAGATCCGGTACGCCGAGCGGCGCGGCATCCCGTACGTCTGGTTCCCCGGCGCCGAGGGCGACGAGGTGAAGGACATCCGCTCGGGCGAGCAGGTGGCCGCCGCGGCGGGGGAGTGGACGCCGCCCCGGGCCGACCTGAAGCCGCTGGTCGGGCCGTCGACGGCTGGCGCCTGACGACGATTGGACCTACGGTGGCGTAAGTTACGCCACCGTAGGGAGATCGCCGTGACCGTGCTCAGCCAGACCGCCCTGCTCCTCGAGCTCGAACCCGTGGTCGAGAAGAACCTCGACCGGCACCTGTCGCTGGCCAAGGAGTGGTTCCCGCACGAGTACGTGCCGTGGAGCGAGGGCCGGACCTTCGACGGCCCGCTCGGCGGCGAGCCGTGGACGGAGAGCGACTCGACCATCCCCGAGGTGGCGCGGACCGCGCTGATCGTCAACCTGCTCACCGAGGACAACCTGCCCTCGTACCACCACGAGATCGCCACCCTGTTCGGGCGGGACGGCGCGTGGGGGACCTGGGTGCACCGGTGGACCGCCGAGGAGGGGCGGCACGGCACGGCGATCCGCGACTACCTGACGGTCACCCGGGCCGTCGACCCGGTGGCCCTGGAGCGGGCCCGGATGACGCACATGTCGGCGGGCTACGTGAACACCCACGACGACGAGGTGCTGCACTCGCTGGCGTACGTCTCGTTCCAGGAGCTGGCGACCCGGGTCTCGCACCGCAACACCGGCCGGGCCACCGGCGACCCGGCCTGCGAGGCGCTGCTGGCCCGGGTGGCCGCCGACGAGAACCTGCACATGGTCTTCTACCGGAACCTGCTCGGCGCCGCGTTCGAGCTGGCCCCGAGCCAGGCCATGCGGGCCGTCGCCGACGTGCTGGCCGACTTCCAGATGCCGGGCGTCGGCATCGACGGCTTCGCCCGCAAGTCGGTGGCGATCGCCCTGGCCGGCATCTACGATCTGCGCCAGCACCGCGACGAGGTGGTGGTCCCGGTGCTGCGCCAGTGGAACCTCTTCGAGGCGACCGGCCTGGACGCCGACGGGGAGGCCGCCCGCGACCAGATCGCCGCCCACCTGGAGAGGCTGGAGACGCAGGCGTCCCGGTTCGAGGAGAAGCGCGCGGCCCGCGCCGCCCGCCTCGCTGCGGCCCGCTGAGCCCGGGCTCCGGGCGCGGCCGCCGCCGGCTCTCGGGACGGCGGCCGGCGCCCGGAGCGGCTCTCGCCCTCCGCCCGGTCCCGCTCAGGCGGGCTGGTCGAGGGGGAAGATCAGGCAGCTCGACGTGGCGTGCGCGACCAGCCGGTCCCGCGCGTCGGTCAGCCTCGCCTCGGCCAGGGCGGTGCGGCGGCCCCGCTGCAGCACGGTGCCCTCACAGCGGAGGGTGCCGCTGGCGACCGTGACCGGGCGGAGGAACTTCACGTTCAGATCCAGCGACGTGTAGCCGACGCCGGCCGGCAGGGTGGTGTGCACGGCGCACGCGGCGGCGGTGTCCAGCAGCGTGGAGAGCACGCCGCCGTGCACGGTGCCCAGCGGGTTGTAGTGGAACTCCTGCGGCACCAGCTCGACGGTGACGCGGCCCTCGTCCGCCTCCATCCGGGCCATGTCGATGAGGTGCATGACCGGCGGCGCGGCCAGCTCCCCGGCGATCATGGCGTGCAGCAGCTCCAGGCCGCCGCGCCGGCCGATGTGCGCGGCCCCGGCGACCGGGTCGGACCAGGTGAAGGTGCGGGTGCGCTCCTGCGTCTGTGTCATGGACTCAGCCTCGCAGCGCGTTGCTGAGTCTGTCAATCAGACCTAGCCTGGTCGGCATGAGACCCGCGGCACTGGACTGGTCGGTGGAGAACTGCACGATCGCCCGCGCCATGGAGATCCTCGGCGAGCGGTGGACCCTGGTCGTCCTCCGGGAGGTCTTCAACGGCGTGCGCCGCTTCGACGACATGCGGGTGCGCACCGGCATCCCCCGGCAGGTGCTCACCAACCGGCTGGCCATGCTGGTCGAGCAGGGTGTGCTGCGCCGGGAGCCCTACCGGGAGCCGGGCAGCCGGCTGCGGCACGAGTACCGGCTCACCGGCAAGGGGCTCGACCTCTGGCCGGTGCTGGTGGCGGTGCTGGGCTGGGGCGACCGCTACCTGGCCGACCCGGAGGGCTCGCCGCTGGCGGTGACCCACCGCGACTGCGGCGCCGAGGTGCGGGCGGCGCTGCGGTGCGCCGAGGGGCACGAGGTGACCGACCCGCGCGACGTGCTGCCGCGCCCCGGCCCGGGGGCCCGCCGCCGCGTCTAGTGGCCGGCGGGCTCTGACAGCCGATGTCGTCGGTGTTGCTTCGTGGTTACATCGCGCTGCCGCGCGAATTCGGGCAAAGCCATGTCTTGCTTAGGATCTTAAATGTGTGAATACTTGGGTCGCCCGGCCGGTTTCCCCAGGTCGGCCGGGTTGTCCCCGGGCGCGTCCGCATGACAGCGCCCGTCACCCCCATCCGGAGGTTGTTACATGCGACCCACGAGGTCCACGCTCCGCCGCGCCGTTGCCGTCGCGGTGGCCGGCACCCTGGTCACCGGTTCGCTGCTCGGCGCGCCCGCCCAGGCGGCCCCCTCGCCCGCCTCGCCCGACGCCGCCGCCGCCCTCGCCTCGAAGCTCGGTGACCGCGCCGCCGGCGCGTACGCCGACAGCAGCGGCACCATGGTCGTCGCGGTGACCGACGCCGCGGCCGCCCGCCAGGTCCGCGCCGCCGGTGCCACCCCGAAGCTCGTCACCCGGGGCGCCGCCCAGCTCGCGGCGGCCACCAACGAGCTGGAGCGGTCCGCCAAGGTCCCCGGCACTGCCTGGTGGACCGACCCGGCCACCAACCAGGTCGTCGTCTCCGTGGACAGCACCGTCACCGGCGCCAAGCTGGAGCGGGTCAAGTCGGCCGCCGCCCGCACCGGTGGCGCGGTCCGGATCGAGGCCGAGGCCGGCGTGCTGAGCACCCGGATCTCCGGCGGCAACGCCATCTACGCCGGCGGCGGCGGTCGCTGCTCGCTCGGCTTCAACGTGCGCGCCGGCAGCACCTACTACTTCATCACCGCCGGGCACTGCACCAACATCTCGTCGAGCTGGTACAGCAACTCCGCCCAGACGAGCCTGCTGGGCAGCCGCTACGGCACCAGCTTCCCCGGTAACGACTACGGCATCGTGCGGTACAGCAACCAGAGCACCGCGCAGCCGGGCAACGTCTACCTCTACAACGGCAGCTACCAGGACATCACCGCCGCCGGCAACGCCTACGTGGGCCAGAGCGTCCGGCGCTCCGGCAGCACCACCGGCGTGCGCAGCGGCTCGGTGACCGCCCTGAACGCCACCGTCAACTACGCCGAGGGCAGCGTCTCCGGCCTGATCCGCACCACCGTCTGCGCCGAGCCCGGTGACAGCGGCGGCTCGCTCTTCGCCGGCAGCACCGCGCTTGGCCTCACCTCCGGCGGCAGCGGCAACTGCTCCTCCGGCGGCACCACCTACTTCCAGCCGGTCACCGAGGTGCTGAGCCGCTACGGCGTCAGCGTCTACTGATCCACCCCACGTGAACGGGCCGCCGGGCGACCGGCGGCCCGTCCGCTTGCGTGGATCACCGGACTGACCGGCGCCGGGCGGGGTACGTTCCGCCCGGTGAGCACCCCCGTGACCACCCCGACCACGGAGCCGGCGTCCGCCTGGGCCCCGCTGCGGATCGCCGCGTTCCGCAGCCTCTGGCTGGCCGTGCTCGCCAGCAACGTCGGCACCTGGATGCAGACCGTCGGCGCCCAGTGGCTGCTGGTGGACCAGCCCAACGCGCCGACCCTGGTCTCGCTGGTGCAGACCGCCAGCATGCTGCCGGTGCTGCTGCTGGCCCTGCCGGCCGGCGCCCTCGCCGACACCTTCGACCGGCGGCGGCTGCTGATCGCCGTGCAGTGCTTCCTGGCCGCGGTCGGCGTCCTGCTCACCACGCTGACCGCGGCCCACCGGATGCCGCCGGCCCTGCTGCTCACCCTCACCTTCGGCCTCGGCGTGGGGCAGGCGCTCACCCTGCCCGCCTGGCAGGCGGTGATCCCCGAGCTGGTGCCCCGGGCGCAGCTCGTCTCCGCCTCGGCGCTCGGCTCGATCAGCGTCAACCTGGCCCGCTCGGTCGGGCCCGCGGTGGCCGGCGTGCTGGTGGCCCGGGCCGGCGTCGCGGTGGTCTTCGCGGTCAACGCCGTCTCGTTCGCGATCTTCGCGCTGGCACTGCTGCGCTGGCGTCCCGACCGGCCGGAGAACGAGCCGGTGCCGGAGCGGTTCACCGCGGCGCTGCGGGCCGGCGGCCGGTACGTACGGCACTCCCCGGTGGTGCGCCGGATCCTGCTGCGGGCCGCCCTGTTCGTGGTGCCGGGCAGCGCACTGTGGGCGCTGCTGCCGCTGGTCGCCAGCCGCCGGCTCGGCCTGGGCGCCGGCGGGTACGGTGTGCTGCTCGGCGCGCTCGGCGTCGGCGCGGTGGCCGGCGCCCTGGTCCTGCCCCGGGTCCGCCGGGTGCTCTCCAGCAACCGGCTGCTGCTCCTCGCCGGCCTGCTCTACGCCGGGGTGCTGCTGGTGCTCGCGCTGGTGCCGCAGCCGGCCGTGGCGGTGGCCGCGCTGGTGCCCGCCGGGCTGGCCTGGATGACCGTCCTGTCCAGCGTCAACGCCGCCATGCAGCTGTTCCTCCCCGGCTGGGTACGCGCCCGCGGCCTGTCGATCTACCAGATGTTCTTCGCCGGCGGGCAGGCGCTCGGCGCGGTGGCCTGGGGCGCGCTCGGCGAGGTCACCGGCCTGGTCGGGGCGCTCACGGCGGCCGCCGTGGTGATGGCGGTCGGCGCGCTCAGCGTGCTGCTCTGGCCGCTGCGGGAGACCCGCGGCGTGGACCGCGACCCGGCGATCTACTGGCCCGAGCCGAACCTCGCCCTGGAGCCGCAGCCGCGCGGCGGCCCGGTCCTGGTCACCGTCTCCTACACGGTCCGCCCGGAGCGGCAGGCCGAATTCGTCGAGGCCATGCGGGCGGTCGGGCGGTCCCGTCGGCGGACCGGGGCGATGCGCTGGGGACTGTTCCGGGCCGGGGAGCGGACGCACGGCTTCGTGGAGGTCTACCAGGTCCCGTCCTGGGAGGAGCACCTGCGCCAGCACGGCGGCCGGCTCACCGGGGCGGACCGGGTGGCCGAGGAGCGCGCCCGGGCGCTGGCCGACGACGACGTACGGGTCAACCACCTGCTCCCGGCCGACCCGGAGTGACCGGCGGCCGGCCCGGCCGGGACGGGTCCGCCCGGGGCGGGTCGGGTCGCCGCGCCGACCGGTGCCGGTGGGCCCGGCGGGCGGAGAGGACCGCGGCCAGCGGCCAGAGCGCGACGGCCAGCGCGGCCACCCGCTCGGCCAGCCCGGTCCGCGACCCGCCGGTCACCTCCACGACGAACCAGCCGAAGAGGACCAGCAGCAGCGCCGTCGCGGCCAGCGCCACGGGCCGGCGGAACGCCCACGGCGGCGTGCCGGCGGGCGAGGCGGCCACACCGCGCCGGACCGCCCGGGGCAGCCGCAGCGCCGACCCGGCCGGCCAGAGCGACAGGGCGAGCACCGCGACCGTCGCCACCGTCCCGTGTGCCGGCGACCCGCCGACCTGCGGCCGGGGGAAGGCGATCAGCGCGATGGTGGCCGCCCCGCCGAGCGCGAGCAGGAACCGGCTGGGCAGCCCGGCCGCGTGCAGCACCAGCGCGGTGCCCAGGTAGCAGCAGCCGAGCAGGACCAGGCAGCCCGCCATGAGCCACGAGTCGGTCGCGCCCTCGCCGGCCAGCTCGCTGATCGTGTCCCGCACCGGGTCGTAGCCTGTGGGCTGCCGGGCGCCGGCCACCGTCCAGCCCGCCACCAGCAGGACGGGCGCGGCCGCCGCCGTGACCACGGCCCAGGTCGGTACGGCACGCACCCGGCCACGGTAACCGCCCGGCCCGGCCCCGGCCCGGGGTTCGCCGCAGGACCGGCCCGCCGGGTGCCGGGGAGCCGGCCCGCCCGCCCTGACAGAATGCGGGGAGCAGACGTGGACCAGATGAGGAGACGCAAGCCGTGATCCGTACCCACAATGCCGGAAGCCTGCGCGCCGCGGACGCCGGCTCGACGGTGACGCTCGCCGGGTGGGTGGCCCGCCGGCGCGACCACGGCGGTGTCATCTTCGTCGACCTGCGCGACGCCTCGGGCGTCGTGCAGGTGGTCTTCCGCGAGGAGGACGCGCACGCGTTGCGCAACGAGTTCTGCGTGAAGGTCACCGGCGAGGTGACCCGCCGGCCCGAGGGCAACGAGAACCCCGACCTGCCGACCGGCGAGGTCGAGGTGACCGCCACGGCGCTGGAGGTGCTCTCCGAGGCCGCCCCGCTGCCGCTCCCGGTCGACGACCAGATCGAGGCCGGCGACGACATCCGGCTCAAGTACCGCTACCTCGACCTGCGCCGCGGCGGCCCGGCGAAGGCCATGCGGCTGCGCTCGCGGGCCAACCAGCTCGCCCGCTCGGTGCTGCACGAGCGGGACTTCCTGGAGATCGAGACCCCGACGCTGACCCGCTCCACGCCGGAGGGCGCCCGCGACTTCCTGGTCCCGGTCCGCCTCCAGCCGGGCAGCTGGTACGCGCTGCCGCAGTCGCCGCAGCTGTTCAAGCAGCTGCTCATGGTCGGCGGCATGGAGCGCTACTACCAGATCGCCCGCTGCTACCGGGACGAGGACTTCCGCGCCGACCGGCAGCCGGAGTTCACCCAGCTCGACATCGAGATGTCCTTCGTCACCGAGGACGACGTGATCGACCTCGGCGAGGCGATCGTCGCGGCGCTCTGGTCCGACCTGGCCGGCTACGAGATCCCCCGGCCGATCCCGCGGATCACCTGGCACGACGCCATGTCCCGCTACGGCTCGGACAAGCCGGACCTGCGCTACGGCGTCGAGCTGACCGAGCTGACCGACTACCTGCGCGGCACCGAGTTCCGGGTGTTCGCGGGCGCCATCGACGCGGGCGGCTACGTGGGCGCCGTGGTCATGCCGGGCGGCGCGAGCCAGACCCGCAAGGAGCTGGACGGCTGGCAGGACTGGGCCAAGGCGCGCGGCGCGCGGGGCCTCGCGTACGTGGTGCTCGACGCGGAGACCGGCGAGGCGCGCGGCCCGGTGGCCAAGAACCTCTCCGAGGCGCACCTGGCCGGCCTGGCCGACGCGGTCGGCGCGAAGCCGGGCGACGCCGTCTTCTTCGCGGCCGGCGCCGACGCCCGGGAGGCGCAGGAGCTGCTCGGCGCCGCCCGGATCGAGATCGCCAAGCGGGCCAAGCTGGTCGACGAGAGCGCCTGGGCGTTCTGCTGGGTGGTCGACGCGCCCATGTTCGAGAAGACGGACGAGGGCGGCTGGACCGCCGTGCACCACCCGTTCACCTCGCCGAACGCCGACTGGGTGGACCGGTTCGAGGAGGCGCCCGACCGGGCGCTGGCCTACGCGTACGACATCGTCTGCAACGGCAACGAGATCGGTGGCGGCTCGATCCGTATCCACCGCGGCGACGTGCAGCAGCGGGTGTTCGACCTGCTCGGCATCACGGCCGAGGAGGCGCAGGACAAGTTCGGCTTCCTGCTGGAGGCGTTCAAGTACGGAGCCCCGCCGCACGGCGGCATCGCCTTCGGCTGGGACCGGGTCTGCATGCTGCTGGCCGGCGCGGACTCGATCCGCGAGGTCATCGCCTTCCCGAAGACCCGCGGCGGCTTCGACCCGCTGACCGGCGCGCCGACGCCGATCACCGCCCAGCAGCGCGCCGAGGCCGGCATCGACGCCAAGCCGAAGGCGCCCACGGGCCCGCACGCCGGCACCGCCGGTCCGGCCGCCCCGGTGGCCGATCCCACCTGATCCGCCGCTCCTCGCCGTCGATCCTGAGGTTGGCCGGGGCCGCTCCGGCGTGCGCCGCCCATCCTCAGGATCGACGTGCGGGAGGGGGGATGGGATGACGCGCCACGCGGCGCGCTCAGGTGCTGCGCCGTCGGAAGGTCGTGAGCGCCCGGCAGCTCAGGATGGCCGGCGTGCGGCGTGGGTCCGGATGAGTCCCTCGACGCCGCGGAGGAAGGTCTCGGCGATCAGCGCAGGGTCGAAGAGGCAGCCGGCCGCCATGGCGCCGTCGCGGAGCATGACGAAGTGCCGCGCGGCGGACTCGGCCTCTGTTTCCTCAATGCTCGCCAGCAAGGCGTTGATCGTGTCGAGGAACCACTGCCGATGCGCGAGGACGGCCTGGTGCACGGGATGGTCGGGGTCGGGATACTCCGCCACCGCGTTCAGGAAGGCGCAGCCGCGAAAGCCGGCGGACTGGATGTCCCGGGCAATGGACTCCGCAGCGGCCCGCAGGGTGTCGGACGCCGGTAGGCCGGCGGTGATGGCCGCGTCCACCTGGTCGCGGATGGCGTGATCGGCCGCCCGCAGATAAGCGAGGACGAGATCCTCCTTGCCCGGGAAGTGCCGATAGAACGTGGCCCGGGTCACTTTCGCCTCGGCGATGATCCGATCGACGCCGACCGAGTGGATTCCCTCCCCGTAGAAAATCCTGGTCGCGGTGGTGAGGAGCCGCTGTCGCGCCTCGGACGGCCGGACGCCGGATTCGCTACGTGCCATGAGCCTCAGCGTAACGAACAGAACGTTCGGTCACTGTTTTCGGACCGCCGGATCCGGCCGTCGCGCGCAGTGGGTAGAACGTTCGGTCTTGACAAGGCGGCGTGCGGGTCACTACCTTGGCGGAAAGACAGAACGTTCGTTCTACCGGATGGTGTTCCGGTCGCGTGCCACTGCTGGTCGCGGTCCCCCTCGGGAACACCGAAAGGATGACCATGACCACCGTTGCCGCCCCCGGTATCCCGACGACGGCGGCCGCCCTGCGGCGGCTGTACTTCGTCCGCTTCGCCTTCGCCATCGTGTGGGCCGGCGTGACGTTCGCGATCGCCGGAGACCTCAACCCTCTCGCCCGCACGCTTTTCGTGATCTATCCGTTGTTCGACGTGGCCGCGGCCGTCATCGACGCCCGCGCGTCGCGCGCCACCGGATCGCCCACCCTGCTGTACGTGAACATCGCGGTCAGCCTGCTCGCCGCGATCGGCCTGGCCGTTGCCGGCACGTCCGGTATCCCGGCGATGCTGCAGGTCTGGGGTGCCTGGGCGATCGTGGCCGGGCTGGTGCAGCTGATCGTCGGCGTGACCCGCCGCACCATGGGCGGCCAGTGGCCGATGATCATCAGCGGCGGGCTCTCCGTGCTCGCCGGCGGGTCGTTCGTCGCGGCCGCCGCCGCGGACAACCCCGCGCTGACCAACGCGATCGGCTACGCCATCCCCGGCGCCATCTTCTTCCTCATCTCGGCCGTCCGCCTCGGCCGTGCCGCGAAGGCGGACTGACCTGGAGAACACGACGGTGCCTCGGCCCCTGCATTGACGATGTCACCGCTGGTGGCGTCGGGTCACGCCTCGGAGTCGCGCTCGCCGGCTGCCTCCCGCGTGATCGGCGAGGCGGGGATCTCCAGCGGCCGTCCCCGGCTCCGCAGCGCGTCGAGTAGCGCGACCAGGGCCAGCACTCCGGCCACCACGCTCAGCTCGACCATCGGCGCCCAGCGGGCCAACGCCGGCGTGAACAGCAGCAGGGCCACCAGGCCGATCACCCGGGACCGGGAAACCCGGCCGAAGACCTCGTACTCCAGCAGCGTGCAGGCGACGAGGAAGAGCACCGGACCGCCCACGGCGAACAGAAGCCAACTGGGCCGCGGCGGCCCGTACGGATGATCGATCACCAGCTCGTAGCCGACCGCGGTGACGAGCACGCCGAGCACGATCAGCAGGTGCGTCCGTTCCGACACCGTGCCCAGCCGGCCGGGCATCCCCGCCCGACCCAACGCCTCGGACAACAGCAGGCCGGCACGGTGGAAGTAGATCCGCCAGAGCAGCGCGCTGGTGGCGAACGCGACCCCGAAGGCCGCGGCCCGCTCCGAGGAGAAGTCCGTGCCGCCGAACACCATGCTGATGACCAGAATCGTCTCACCGAGTGCGACGAGGAATATCTGCTGGTGACGGTCGGCAAGATGCGTCCCGGCGATCCGCCAGCGTTGCACCGCTGCGGCCCCGAGCCGCGGCAGCGGCCAGCCCAGGGCCCAGGCGAGGTAGTCGACAGCGAGCGCGGCAGCCCACAGCGGCAGGCGAAGGGCGTCCGGGCCCACCGCGCCGACCAGCCAGAGCGGCGCGCTCGCCGCAGCCCAGGCGGCAAGCCGGAACGGCACCAGGCGTCGCGGATGGCCGTGCAGCGCGGCGGCGACCACCAGCGGCCGCACCCCCATCACCATCAGGTATGCGGTCGCGAACGGCAGCGCTCGCTCCTCCATGGCGCGTGGCAGTGTCACCGCCATGACCAGGCCGGCGAGCATGGTGCCGACCACGACGGCCTGGATGATCGACCGCTCCGGTTCGTAGCGACTGGTGATCCAGGTGGTGTGCGACCAGATCAGCCAGAGCGCCAGGAAGAGCAGCAGGGTGCGACCGAGCCCTGCGACGAGCGTCCAGCCGGTGTCATCGCTCACCTCGACGAATCGCTGCGTGACCCGGGTGAGGGCCACCACGAAGGCCAGGTCGAAGAAGAGCTCCAGGAACGTTGCGCGGCCCGAACTCGTGGGAGGGCGCAGCAGGCCGGCACCGCGTCCCGCCGCCATCGTCCGCCTCCGTCCACCCTCGTCGCACCAACGAGCCAGCCGCCGGACACGTCGCGCCAGCCTGGACGGCCCACCTCATCCGCCTTCGACGAAGGGCCCGCGTCATGATGGCGCGGGCCTTTCGACGTCTGGAGGACGGGATGAACCTGCTCGTGGTGGGGGCCAGCGGCTTCCTGGGCGCCGAGGTGTGCCGGCAGGCGGTGGCGGCCGGGCACCGGGTGAGCGGCACATACCACTCGGCCGCCGTCGCGGTGCCGGGTGTAGCGCCGCGCCGGCTCGACGTCACCGACCGGGCCGCCGTGCGCGCGCTGCTGACCGAGGTATGCCCCGACGCCGTCGTGGCCACCCCCTACCGGTACGACGACTGGCGGGTCACCGCGGACGGGGCGGCTCACGTCGCGGCGGCCGCCGCCGAGGTGGGGGCGCGGCTCGTGCACCTGTCCAGCGACGCGCTGCACGCCGGCCGGCCGACGCCGTACGCCGACGACGACGTGCCCACGCCGCTGCACCCGTACGGGGCGGCGAAGGCGGCGGCCGAGACGGCGGTGCGGGCGCTCGACCCGGGGGCGGTGATGGTGCGGACGTCGCTGATCGTGGGGGAGGGGAGCAAGCAGATCCAGCTCTGCCGGGACGCCCTGGCCGGCCGGGCCGTCCTCTTCACCGACGAGGCCCGCTGCCCGGTGCACGTGACCGACCTGGCCGCGGCGGTGCTCGAACTGGTGCCCACCGGCCTGGCCGGCACGCTCAACGTGGCCGGGCCGGAGGCGGTCAGCCGCGCCGAGCTGGGGCTGCTGGTGGCACGGCACGACGGTCTCGACCCGGCCGGCCTGAAGACGGTGACCATCGCCGAGGCCGGCCTGCACCGTCCCGCCGAGGTGCGCCTCGACTCGTCGCGGGCCGCGGGCCTGCTGCGGACCCGACTGCGCGGCATCACCGAGATCCTGGCGTGACGCTCTGTGCACAGTTTTTGTGCATAACCCTTGTGCATAGAAACTGTGCACAGATATTGTGCAGGGCATGGAGAACGAGGGATCGCGTCCCGAGCCGCGTGAGGTGCGGCTGGATCACCGACAGGCGCGGGTGCTGGCCCACCCGCTGCGGATGCGCCTGGTCGGCGCCCTGCGGGTGAAGGGCCCGTCCACCGCCACGGCGCTGGCCGAGATGCTCGGCACCAACACCGGGGCCACCAGCTACCACCTGCGCCAGCTCGCCGAGGTGGGGCTGGTCGTGGAGGACCCGGACCGGGGCACCGGCCGGCAGCGCTGGTGGCAGGCCGCGCACGACGTCACCAACTGGGAGCCGACCGACTTCGACGACGACCCGGACGCCCGCGCCGCGATCGACTGGATCCAGGGTGACCAGGTGCGCCTCCTGGCCCAGCACGCGGAGCAGTGGTTCGCCACCAAGGACGAGTGGGCGCCGGAGTGGCGGGACGCGTTCGGCATGAGCGACTTCTTCATGACCGTCCCGGCCTCCCGGCTGACGGAGATCCAGGCCGAGGTCTGGGAGCTGCTCGAACGCCACCGGAGCGAGGCGGACCCGGCCGAGCCCGGTGCCGAGCCGGTGCAGATCTTCCTCGCCACCTACCCGTTGCCCAAGGAGTTCCGGTGACCGCCCTGTCCGTACGCCAGATCCGGTTCCGCTACCTCACCCTCTACGGCCTGCGCTGGCTGCCCACCGGCCTGCTCACCCCGGTGATGATCCTGCTGATGCAGGAGCGCGGCCTGTCGCTGTCCCAGATCGGCCTGGTGGCCACCGCCCAGGGCCTGGTCGTGCTGGCGCTGGAGCTGCCCACCGGCGGGCTCGCCGACGCGCTCGGCCGCAAGCCGGTGCTGCTCGCCGCCTGGGCCGTCTGCCTGGTCTCGCTGGTGCTCTTCGTGGTCGCCGACTCGTTCTGGATGTTCTTCCTGGTCTGGGCGTTGCAGGGGATCTACCGGGCGCTCGACAGCGGCCCGCTGGAGTCCTGGTACGTCGACGCGACCCTGGCCGCCGACCCGAAGGCCGAGTACGAGCGCGGCCTGGGCTGGGCCGGCACCGTCATCGGCGTCGCCATCGGCGCCGGCGCGCTGCTCGGCGGTGGCCTGGTCGCGCTCGGCCCGGTCGGACCGCTCAGCGCGCTGGCCCTGCCCGTGCTGGTGGCCATCGTCCTCCAGGCGGCCGCGCTGGTCGCGCTCACCCTGTTGCTGGTCGAGCACCGGCCCGCCCAGGGCGCCGCCGCGGTGCGGGCCTCGGTGGCCGAGGCGCCGCGGATGGTCGGCCAGGCCGTCGGCCTGCTGCGCCGCAACCGGGTGCTGCTCGCCCTGGTCGCCGTCGAGCTGTTCTGGGGCTTCGGCATGATCACCTTCGAGTCGCTGCTGCCGGTGCGCCTGGCCGAGGTGGTCGGCGACGCCGACCGGGCCGCCGCGCTGCTCGGCCCCGCCAGCTCGGCGGCCTGGCTGGCCAACGCCGCCGGCGCCGCGCTGACCCCGCTGCTGCTGCGCCGGCTGGGCGCCGCGCCCGCCGCCGCGCTCATGCGGGTGCTGCAGGGCGTCACCGTGGTCGGGATGGGCCTGCTCGCCGGCCCGGTCGGGGTGCTCATCGCCTACCTGGCCTGCTACACCGTGCACGGCGCGTCGAACCCGCTGCACATGGGACTGCTGCACCGGCAGGTCGACGGGCCCTACCGGACCAGCGTGCTCTCGCTGAACTCGATGATGGGCCAGCCGGCCGGCGCGCTCGGCGCGGTGGTGCTGACCGCCGTGGCCGACGCCACCAGCATCACCGTCGCCATGCTGGTGGGCGGCGTGGTGCTCGCCGTGGCCGCCCCGCTCTACGTGCCCGCCTGGCGGGCCGGGCGCCGGACGGCGGCGGCGGAGCCCGACGCGGGCGGGCAGCGGCCCGGTGACTCGGCCGCCGGCCCGGGCCACCCCGGCCCGGCGCTCGACCCGGCCGGCCCCGTGGACCCCGTGCAGCTCTCGGTCTCCACGCCCGCCCGGTCGGATTGACCGCCGTGCCCGGCCCCGCCGCCCCGGGCCGGGCGAGGGGCGCGGTCGGGCCGGCGGGACAGCCGCCGGCCCGGCGCGGTGGCCAGGCCGGGTGAACGGGAAGCCGCAGCGGGGAGGTGGCCGTGGTCGCTGGATCAGCCCAGGTGGACCGAGGTGCGGGGCTCGGTGCCGGTGTAGCCGAGCCGGCGGTAGAGCCGGATCGCCCCGACGTTGGCGGTGTAGACGCCGAGCGCCACCTGGTCGTGCCGGGCCAGCAGGGCGCGGGTCATCCCGGCGGTGAGCGCCGCGCCGAGCCCGCGGCCCCGGCGGTCCGGCGCCACGGTCAGCCCCGCCAGGAAGCCGATGTCGCCCCGGGTGCGGTCGGCGCCGCAGGCCACCAGGCGGTCGCCGGCGCGGATGCCGTACCAGTCGACGATGCGCGGGTCGCCCGGGCGGGACGTCGTGCTCGGAAAGGCCTCGTCGATCAGCGCGGACAGCGCCGGATGGTCGGCCTCGGTGAGGCGGACGACGCGCTCCTCCTCCGGCTGCTCCGGCGGGGCCGCGGTGGTCCAGAGGAAGTCCCACTCGTCGAGGCGCGCCACCGTGAACCGGCCGGCCACCTCCGCCGGGTCGGTCCGGGGCAGGTGCAGCCACTGGCCGGCGTGCAGCGTCCCGTCCGCCACCAGGCCCGCGAACACGTCCAGCGCCGGCCCGGCCGCCCCGAGCGCGCCGCCCGCCGGCCCGTGCTCCGGCGGGAGCAGCCAGCCCACCGCGCCGTCCCGCCGCCAGCCCCGCGCCGCCCGGTCGCGCCAGAGGGCGTGCCGGGCGTACGGGTGATGGCCGGTGGCCGCGAGCAGGGTGTCCCGGCCCAGCAGGACCTGGTCGGCAGCGATCATGCGGCCAGCCTACGAGAGGAGAACTCGTGACCCCCATCCACTCCGCACGAGCGGTGCGACTGGCCGGCCGAGGCTTCGGGTTGCGGGAATGGGCCGACGAGGACGTGCCCGCACTGCACGCGCTACTGACCGAGCCGCGGGTGCTGGACCGGGTGCTGGACGAGCGGGCGCCCACCCGGGACGAGGTCCACGACGCCGTGTCCACCTGGCGGGAGGAGGCGGGCGGCGAGCCGCGGCCGGCGTACCGGCTGGCCGCCGTCGACGGTGACCGGTTGCTGGGGCTGGGCACGCTCACCGTGGAGAGCGTGCCGCACCGGCGCGGCGAGATCGGCTACGTGGTGCACCCCGACCACTGGGGCCGGGGGCTCGGCACCGGGATCGCCGGCCTGCTGCTCGACCTCGCGTTCGGGCCGGTGGGGCTGCACCGGGTGGAGGCGACGACCCGGCCGGACCACGCCGCCTCGCGGCGGGTGCTGGAGAAGGCCGGCATGCGGTGCGAGGGGATCAGCCGGGACCACCTGCTGGTCCGGGGCTCCTGGTGGGACTCCGTCCGGTACGCGATCCTCGCCACCGACCGCTGACGGGAAACCGCCGTCCGCGGCAGGGCGTTCCACGGTGGAGATTGACGAACAGACCGATTGGGTACATCCGTCGCCGACCTACTGGGACCCCCCACCGGAGGAACGACCATGCTCGCCATTCTCGCGGCCATCGTGTTCGGCTTCGCCCTGTTGATCGACTTCCTGAACACGAACTTCGGCGCGCCCGACCTGTTCAACACCCACACCCTCATGCTCATCGGCTTCCTGCTGCTCTCCCTCTACCTGGCCGGGGTCGGCTCCGGCCCGCGCGGCGCCGGCGGCGGCCGCTGGTACCGGGGCCGGCGTCCGGGCCGGGGCTGACCGGAAACGACCATCCGGGCCGGGCGGCGGCGCGATTCCAGCGTCGTCGGCCCGGCCCGGTACTGTTCTCGTGATGGAATCCGACGCCCTCTTCACCCTCGGCGAACCCGCCGGAGCGCCCAGCGCCCCCGCGGGCTCCGGCGGCGTCGACGGGTTCACCGCCGCCGGGGCGGATTCGCCGCTGCCCGTCCGGATGCGGCCGGCCAGCATCGACGAGCTGGTCGGTCAGGACCACCTGCTCGCGCCCGGCGCCCCGCTGCGCCAACTCGTCGAGGCCGCCGCGCCGATGTCGGTGATCCTCTGGGGGCCGCCCGGCAGCGGCAAGACCACTATCGCGCACCTCGTGGCCCGGGCCACCGACCGCCGCTTCGTCGCCATGTCGGCGCTGACCGCCGGGGTGAAGGACGTCCGCGCGGTCATCGAGACCGCCCGCCGGCAGCGCCGCGCCGGTGGCCCGCCCACCGTGCTCTTCATCGACGAGGTGCACCGGTTCAGCAAGACCCAGCAGGACTCGCTGCTCGCCGCCGTCGAGGACCGCACGGTCACCCTGCTCGCGGCGACCACCGAGAACCCGTACTTCTCGGTCATCTCGCCGCTGCTGTCCCGTTGCGTGCTGCTGACCCTCCAGCCGCTCGACGACGACGCCGTCCGCGGCCTGCTGCGCCGCGCGGTCGCCGACGAGCGCGGGCTGGGCGGCGCGCTCACCCTGGCCACCGACGCCGAGGACCACCTCGTCCGCCTCGCCGGCGGCGACGTCCGCAAGGCGCTCACCGCGCTGGAGGCGGCGGCGGCCACCGCGACCGCGCGCGGCGTGGACCGGATCGACCTCGCCGTCGCCGAGCAGGCGGTCGACGTGGCGGCCGTCCGCTACGACCGTGACGGCGACGCCCACTACGACGTGACCAGCGCGTTCATCAAGAGCATGCGCGGCTCGGACGTGGACGCCGCGCTGCACTGGCTGGCCCGGATGCTGGTGGCCGGCGAGGACGCCCGGTTCATCGCCCGGCGCATGGTGATCTTCGCCAGCGAGGACGTCGGCATGGCCGACCCCACCGCGCTGACCGTCGCCACCGCCGCCGCGCACGCCGTCGAATACGTCGGCCTGCCCGAGGCCCAGCTCAACCTGGCCCAGGCGGTCATCCACCTGGCCACCGCCCCGAAATCCAACTCGGCCACCACCGCCATCGGCGCGGCCATCGCCGACGTGCGCGCCGGTCGCGGCGGGGCCGTGCCGCGGGGGCTGCGCGACTCCCACTACGCCGGCGCCCGGGGCCTCGGCCACGGGGCCGGTTACCGCTACCCCCACGACGACCACCGCGGGGTGGTCACCCAGCAGTACGTTCCGGACGACCTCGTCGGGACCGACTACTACCAACCCAGCGGGCACGGCGCGGAGCGGGCGGTGGCCACCCGGCTGCCGTTGCTGCGCCGGATCGTGCGCGGGCTGCCCACGCCGCCGGCGCGGGTCGAGGCGGCGGTGAGCGGCGGCCGCCCGGCGGACGCCGTGCGGGCCGACGGCGCGAACGAGGGCGGCAGCGACGCCGTGGGGGAGGGTCAGCAGTGATGGCGCGTGGTCCGGAGCAGCCGGCGGACGGCCCCGACGAGCGGCGGGACCCGCGTGCCAAGGGCCGCCGGTGGGGGCGGGGCAAGGCCGACGCCGAGCCGGCCGAGGCGACCGCCGGCGAGGAGTTCGGCTGGATCGACGACCTGCGGACGGCCA
>NZ_WBKT01000026.1 GCF_008868175.1 Micromonospora sp. AMSO31t | reverse complement strand
GTCGAGCGCCGCGCCCAGCCGCGTGACGGCCGCGGGGTCCTCCACCCGGCCGAGGTCCCGGCGGCCCTGCGCGACCAGCGCCTCGGCGTCGTCGAGCCGGCCGGCGTCCAGGGCCGCCCGGGCGCGGTCCACGGTGTCCTCGATGCCGCGCACCTCGGCCTGCTGCGGGTGCAGCAGCCGGGTCAGCGACCAGAGCGGGCTGCCCGGTCCGGCGTCCCGGCTGCCGATGCCGAGCCCGGAGACCAGGGCCAGCAGCGCCACGGCGGCGGCCGCCAGCCGCAGCGTCCAGGGGCGGGGGCGGCGGGCCGCCCGCCGCACGGGCGCCTCCTCGGCGGGCGCCGGCGCGCCGGGGCGTACCGCGGTGGGCGGCTCGTCGGCGAGCTCGGCCCGCCAGAGGGCGAGCACCCCGGCGAGCGCATCGCCCTCGGGCGCGGCCTCGCCGCGACCGAGCGCGTCGAGCAGCGCGTCGTCGCGGGCGATGGTCCCCAGGTCCATCGCCTCGTCGCCGTCGCCCGGCGTCCGCCCGGTCATGCCGCCACCTCGTCCAGTGAGCCCCCGGCCAGGGTACGGAGCCGGGCCAGGGCCCGGGACTGGGCCATCCGGACCGCGGCCGCGGACATGCCGACGATGCCGCCGACCTCCTCGGCGGACAGCCCCGCCGCGACCCGCAGCAGGATGATCTCCCGCTGCACGTCGGGGAGCCGGTCGAGCAACGCGGAGAGCCGCCGGGCCAGGTCGCTCGCCACGGCCTGCTGCTCCGGGCCGGGCGCGGCGTCCGGCCGGTCGACCGGGGCGTCGGTGGGGGTGACCGCGGCGTCGCGGACGGCGGAGCGCTGCGCGTCGGCCACCTTGTGTGCGGCGATGCCGTAGACGAACGCGGCGAACGGCACGCCCTGCTCGCGGTAGCGGGGGAGGGCGCGCAGCACGGCCACGCACACCTCCTGGGCCACGTCGTCGGCCGTGGTGTACGCGCCGCCCACCCGGCCCAGCCGGGCCCGGCAGTAGCGGACCAGCCCCGGCCGTACGCCGACGAGCAGCTCCTCGACCGCCGCCGGGTCGCCCGCGGCGGCCCGGCGGACGAGCTCGGACTCGATCACTGTCGTCATGGCGTTCGTGGAACATCCTCATCGCCGGCCGGTTTCCGGCACGTTATCCACACCTCCGGGGTTTTGCATAGCTCGCCGGTCGTCCCCGGCCCGTGACGGAAAGTAGTTGTTGCGTCCGGTCGACCCCACCCGATGTCCCAGGTGAGACACGAAGGGAGGGGAACGATGGGCGTCGAGGTCGCGGTACGCGGACTGACCAAGTCCTTCGGCGGGCACCCGGTCTGGTCGGACCTCACCCTGACCCTGCCCGCCGGGGAGATCTCCGTCCTGTTGGGACCCTCCGGCACCGGCAAGTCCGTGTTCCTCAAGACGCTGGTCGGCCTGCTGAAGCCCGACCGGGGGTCCGTCCTCATCGAGGGCCGGGACCTGCCGAAGCTCTCCGAGCGCGAGCTGTACGAGGTCCGCAAGCTGTTCGGCGTGCTGTTCCAGGACGGCGCGCTGTTCGGCTCGATGACCATCTACGACAACGTGGCGTTCCCGCTGCGCGAGCACACCCGCCGGTCGGAGTCGGAGATCCGGGCCGTGGTCACCGAGAAGCTGGAGATGGTCGGCCTGGTCGGGGCCGAGCACAAGCTGCCCGGCGAGATCTCCGGCGGGATGCGCAAGCGGGCCGGCCTGGCCCGGGCGCTCGTCCTCGACCCGCAGATCATCCTCTTCGACGAGCCGGACTCCGGGCTGGACCCGGTGCGCACCGCCTACCTCAACCAGCTCATCGTCGACCTCAACCAGCGCACCGGCGCGACCTTCCTGATCGTCACCCACGACATCAACACGGCCCGGACCGTGCCGGACAACATCGGGCTCATCTACCACGGGCACCTGGCCATGTTCGGGCCGCGGGAGATGCTGCTGTCCAGCACCGAGCCGGTGGTCCGGCAGTTCCTCAACGCCCAGCGGATCGGCCCGATCGGGATGGCCGAGGAGAAGGACGCCGAGGAGCTCGCGGCCGAGGCGCAGGCCGGGGTGGAACTCCCGCCGCTGCCGCCGATCCCGCTGCAACTGCCCGCGTCGGACGGGCGGCCGCGCCAGGCCGAGCGCCCGCCGGGCCAGTGGTGCCGTGAGCACGGCGTCACGCCGCCGCCCGGGTCGTTCGAGGGCCGCTGGGCGGCCGACCCGAGCGAGGAGGTGGCCGTGTGAACGCGCCCGCCGCCGCGCTCCGGAACACCGGTGAGTTCTTCGCGTTCTGCCTGGACACGCTGCGCGGGCTGGGCCGCCGGCCGGTGCAGGTCCGCGAGTTCGTGCAGCAGGCCTGGTTCATCAGCTCGGTGTCCATCCTGCCCGCCGCGCTGGTCTCCATCCCGTTCGGCGCGGTCATCGCCCTTCAACTCGGCTCGCTGGTCCGCCAGCTCGGCGCGCAGTCGTTCACCGGCGCCGCCTCCGTGCTCGCCGTCGTCCGCGAGGCCGGCCCCATCGTCACCGCGCTGATCATCGCCGGGGCCGGCGGCTCGGCCATCTGCGCCGACCTCGGCGCCCGGAAGATCCGCGAGGAGCTGGACGCCATGCAGGTGCTCGGGATCGACCCGATCCACCGCCTCGTGGTGCCCCGGGTGCTCGCCTCGATGCTGGTCGCGGTGCTGCTCAACGGCCTGGTCAGCGTGGTCGGGGTGACCGGCGGCTACGCGTTCAACGTGGTGCTCCAGGGCGGCACGCCCGGGGCGTACCTGGCCAGCTTCCAGGCCCTCGGCCAACTGCCCGACCTGGTGGTCGGCGAGGTGAAGGCGCTGCTGTTCGGCGCCGCCGCCGCGCTGGTCGCCAGCCACCAGGGGATGAACGCCAAGGGCGGGCCGAAGGGCGTCGGCGACGCGGTCAACCGCAGCGTGGTGATCACCTTCATGCTGCTGTTCGCGCTGAACTTCGTGGTCACGGCCGTGTACTTCCAGGTCGTCCCGCAGAAGGGGAGCTGACGTGGCGGTTCTCCGGTATCTCGACGACCTGGGCGGGCAACTCGCCTTCCACCTGCGCGCCCTCGCCTGGGCGCCGCGCACCCTGCGCCGCTACCGGCGCGAGGTGGTCCGGCTGCTGGCCGAGGTCAGCTTCGGCACCGGCGCGCTCGCCGTGCTCGGCGGCACCGTCGGGGTGATCTGCTTCCTCACCTTCTTCACCGGCACCGAGGTGGGGCTCCAGGGCTACCAGGCGCTCGACCAGATCGGCAGCAGCGCCTTCACCGGCTTCGTCTCCGCGTACTTCAACACCCGGGAGATCTCGCCGCTGGTGGCCGCCCTGGCCCTGTCGGCCACCGTCGGCTGCGGGTTCACCGCCCAGCTCGGCGCCATGCGGATCTCCGAGGAGGTCGACGCGCTGGAGGTCATGGGTGTGCCCTCGCTGCCCTTCCTGGTCACCACCCGCATGATCGCCGGCTTCATCTCGGTCATCCCGCTGTACGTGGTGGGGCTGCTCGCCAGCTACCTGGCCACCCGCACCATCGCGGTCGGCTACTTCGGGCAGTCCGCCGGCACCTACGACTACTACTTCCACCTGTTCCTGCCGCCCGAGGACGTGCTCTGGTCCTTCGGCAAGGTGCTGGTGTTCAGCGTGATCGTGGTGCTCGTGCACTGCTGGTACGGCTACACCGCCCAGGGCGGGCCGGCCGCGGTCGGTGTCGCCGTCGGCCGGGCCGTGCGGACCGCGATCGTCGCGGTCAACGTCGTCGACTTCTTCCTGTCCCTGGCCATCTGGGGCGCCACCACCACCGTCCGGATCGCGGGGTGACCATGCGACACCGTCTGCTCGGCCTCGTCTTCGTCGCCCTGCTCACCGCGGCGCTGACCGCCGCCGTGCTCCAGTACCGCGGGGCGTTCACAACGGTCGACCGGGTCACCCTCCGCGCCGACCGCGCCGGCCTGCACCTCCTGGAAGGCGCCGACGTAAAGGTACGCGGGGTGGTGGTCGGCGCGGTGCGCTCGGTGCGCAGCGACGGGCACGGCGCGGAGATCGGGCTGGCTCTCGACCCGGCCACCACCGGCCGGATCCCCTCCGACGTGACCGCCCGGCTGCTGCCCAAGACCCTGTTCGGCGAGCGCTACGTGGAACTCGTCCCGCCCGCGGGCAGCACCGCCGGGCCCATCCGCGACGGCGCGGTGATCACCCAGGACCGCAGCCGCACGGCCGTCGAGCTGGAACGGGTGCTCGACGAGGCGTTGCCGCTGCTCCAGTCCGTCCGCCCCGACCAACTGGCCACGACCCTCGGCGCGATCACCACCGCCCTGGAGGGGCGCGGCGACCGGCTCGGCGCGAACCTGGCCCGGCTCGGCGCGTACCTGCGGCAACTCAACCCGCAGCTGCCGACCCTCACCGAGGACCTGCGCCAGCTCGCCACCGTGCTGGACAGCTACGACGCGGCGCTGCCCGACCTGCTCGCCCTGCTGCGCGACGTGACCGTCACGGCCCGGACCGTCAGCGACCAGCGCGACCAGCTCGCCGCGTTCCTCGCCGACACGACCGACACGGCCGACACCGCCCGCGGCTTCCTGGACCGGCACGGCGACCAGCTCATCCGGCTCGGCCAGGTCAGCCGCCCGGTGCTGGAGCTGCTCGCCGCGTACGCGCCGGAGTACCCGTGCCTCGTGCACGGGCTGGTCGACCTGCAACCCCGGGTCGAGGAGGTCTTCTCCGGCGGCCGGATGCACATCACGCTGGAGGTGACCCGCGACGGCGGCCCGTACGAGCGGGGCCGCGACGAGCCGGTCTACGCGGCCGGCGGGGGCCCGGACTGCCGCGGCCTGCCGAACCCGAAGGTGCCCGCGCCGGAAGTGGCCGTCGCCGACGGCTACGACTACGGCGGCACCCGTACCCCCAAGCCCCTGCCCGTGGGGGTGCCGGCCGGCGGGGCGCCCGCGGCGCCGCCCTCCACCGAGATGGGCCGGGCCGGCACCGGCGAGGAGCGCGCCCTCGTGAAGCCGCTCGTCGGCGGGCTCACCGGGACACCGCCCGCCGAGGTGCCGGACATCGCGGTGCTGCTGTGGGGCCCGCTGCTGCGCGGAGCGGTGGTGACCACCCGATGACCGGGAAGACGACCCCCGCGCTGGTCAAGCTGCTGGTGTTCGCGGCGATCACGCTGCTGGCCACCGGGCTGCTCGCGCAGACCCTCGGCGCGTTCCCGCCCGACGGCACCACCTACCGGGCCCGGTTCACCGACGTGACCGGCCTGCTCGCCGGCGACGACGTGCGGATCGCCGGGGTGCGGGTGGGCAAGGTGGCCGACATCCGGGTGGTCGACGACACGACCGCCGAGGTGGCCTTCACCGTCGACCGGACCGTGCCGGTGGCCGTCGGCGTGCGCGCGGCCGTCCGCTACCGCAACCTGGTCGGGCAGCGCTACCTGGCGCTGACCGAAGGCCCCGGCGACCCCCGCCCGCTGCGCCCCGACGGCCTCATCCCGCTCAGCCAGACCAAGGCGGCGCTGGACCTGACCGTGCTGTTCAACGGCTTCCGGCCGCTGTTCACCGCGCTCGACCCCGCCGAGGTCAACAAGTTGGCGTACGAGATCGTCCAGGTGCTCCAGGGCGAGGGCGGCACCGTGGCCAGCCTGCTGCGGCGCACCGCCTCGCTGACCAGCACCCTGGCCGACCGGGACGCGGTGATCGGCCGGGTGGTCACCAACCTCAACCAGGTGCTCGGCACCCTGGCCGGCCACGACCGCGAGCTGGACCAGACCGTCACCCAGCTCCAGCAGTTCGTCTCCGGGCTCTCCGCCGACCGCACCGCCATCGGCGAGGCGCTGGTCAGCCTCGGCGAGCTGACCGACACCACCGCCGGGCTGCTGCGCCAGACCCGGCCGCCGCTCGCCGCCGACGTCCGCGCCCTCGACGAGCTGGCCGGCACGCTGAACCGCAACTCCGCCGCCATCGACGCCACCCTGGGCCGGCTGCCGCAGCGCTACGAGGCGCTGACCCGGGTCGCCTCCTACGGCTCCTGGTTCAACTTCTACCTCTGCGACTTCGACGGCCGGCTCGCCGTCGACGGCCACGCGCCGCTCACCGTGCCCGGCGTCGACGCCACGGCCGCCCGCTGCGCCACCGGAGGTGCCCGGTGAGACCATTCCGCGAACGCAACCCGGTGATCGTCGGCGCGGTCGGGCTGACCGTGCTCGTCGCCGCCCTGCTCGGCGCGTTCCAGCTCGACCGGATCGCCGCGCTCACCGGCCGGTCGTACGCGGCCGCGTTCCACGACGCCAGCGGCCTGGCCACCGGCAACGAGGTCCGGGTGGCCGGCGTGCGGGTCGGGCAGGTGACCGCCGTCGAACTCGCCCGCGGGCCGCAGCCGCACGTGCGGGTCCGGTTCCGGGTCGACGACGACGGCGTACGCCTCGGCCGGGACACCGGCGCGACCATCCGGATCAAGACGGTGCTCGGGCAGAAGTACCTGGCGCTCGCCCCGGCCGGCCCGGGGAAGCTGCCCGAGCGCGGGCAGATCCCGCTGGAGCGCACGGCCGCCCCGTTCGACGTGGTGCAGGCCGTCACGGGCCTCGCCGACACCCTCGACAAGGTCGACACCGACCAGCTCGCCCGGGCGTTCACCACCCTGTCGGAGACCTTCGCCGACACCCCGCCCAGCGTGAACACCTCGCTGACCGGGCTGTCCCGGCTGTCCCGCACCGTCTCCTCCCGCGACGCCGAGCTGCGCACCCTGCTGTCCCGGGCCCGGGGCGTCACC
This sequence comes from Micromonospora sp. AMSO31t, assembly GCF_008868175.1. Lineage (GTDB taxonomy): Bacteria > Actinomycetota > Actinomycetes > Mycobacteriales > Micromonosporaceae > Micromonospora. Next base: position 44,091 of record NZ_WBKT01000026.1, on the reverse strand, counting down.
GGCGTGCTCGCCGAACGCGACGAGGAGTTCCGCAAGCTGGTCACCGACGGGGAGAAGCTGCTCACCGAGGTCAGCCGGCGGCGGGACGCCATCCACCAGCTCCTGGTCGGCACCGACCAGCTCGCCACCCAGCTCTCCGGGCTGGTCGCCGACAACCGCACCCGGCTGGAACCGGCGCTGCGCAAGCTGCGCGACGTGGTCGCCGTGCTGCAACGCAACCGCGACGACCTGGAGCAGACCATCCGCCGGATGGGCCCGTTCGTCACGGCGTTCGCCAACGTCGTCGGCAACGGGCGCTGGTTCGACTCGTACGTGAACGGGCTGCTCCAGCCGTACCTGCCCGCCGCCACCGGAGGTCGCTGATGCCCGGTCGGATCCAGCGCTGGCGGCGACCGCTCGCCGCGGCCACCGTGCTGCTCACCGCCGTCGCCGCCGGGGCGGCCGTGTGGCGCCACCAACCACCCGACCGGCGGGTCGTCGCCTACTTCACCCGGGCCGTCGGCGTCTACGCCGGCTCCGACGTGCGGATCCTCGGCGTCCGCGTCGGCGAGGTCGAGAAGGTGGTCCCGCAGGGGCGGGTGGTCCGCGTCGAGATGCGCTACGACCCGGAGCTGCGGCTGCCGGCCGGCGCGCAGGCGCTCATCGTCCCGCCCAGCGTGGTCAGCGACCGGTACGTGCAGCTCACCCCCGCGTACACCGGCGGCGCCGAGCTCGGCGACGGCGCGCGGATCCCGGTCGACCGGACCGCCGCGCCCATGGAGATCGACGACATCTACGCCGCGCTCGACGAGTTCAACCGGACCCTCGGCCCGCGCGGCGCCAACGCCGACGGGGCCCTGTCCGACCTGGTCGCCACCGGCCGGGCCAATCTGGACGGCAACGGCGCCGACCTGCACGACACCCTCGACGGGGCCTCCCGCGCGCTGACCACCCTGTCCGCCGGGCGCGGCGACCTCTTCGGCACGGTGGCCAACCTGCAACGTTTCACCACCACCCTGGCCCGCAGCGACCAGCAGGTACGCCGCTTCCAGCAGCAGCTCGCCGACGTCGCCGAGCAGCTCGCGGGGGAGAAGGAGGAGCTGGCCCGGGCGCTGCGCAACCTGGCCGCCGCGCTCGGCGACGTGACCACCTTCGTCCGGCAGAACCGGACCGCGCTGACCTCGAACGTCACCGCGCTGACCGACATCACCCGGGTCCTGGTCCGCCAGCAGCGGGCCGTCATCCAGATCCTCGACGTGGCGCCGCTCGCCATCGGCAACCTCAACCTCGCCTACAACCCCCGCTCCGGCACCCTGGACACCCGGGACAACCCGCTCGGCCCGTACGACCCGGCCACCTTCGCCTGTTCGCTCATGGCCGACCAGCTTCCCGTCGCCGAGGTGCCGGCGATCTGCACCAAGCTCGCGCAGACCCTGCGCCAGCGCGGGCTGCCCCTCACCGACCAGCTGCGCAAGCTGCTCAAGCTGCCGCCCGGCGCCCCGGCGGGAGGCGGGTCCTCACCGGGATCCATCAGCTCCCCCGGTGCGCCGACCGCCGACGAGGCGCCGGGCGGCCCCTCCATCCCGAGCGACCCGACGCTCGGCGGCATCCTGCGAGGCCCGGCGTGAGCGCCCGGCGGACCGGCGGGCCCCTGCTGGCCGGCGTGCTGGCGGCGGCACTGCTGCCCGCGGGCTGCGGTCTGCCCGAGGTCGCCGACCTGCCGCTGCCCGGCGGCCGGCCCGCCGGACCCGGCTACACGGTCACCGCGGAGTTCGGCGACGTGCTGGACCTGGTGCCCCGGGCCGCCGTCAAGGTCGACGACGTCACGGTCGGCAGCGTCGAGAAGATCTCCCTGGACGGCTGGCACGCCCGCGTCCGGCTGCGCATCGACCGGTCCGTGCGGCTGCCGGCGAACGCTACCGCCGCCGTCCGCCAGAGCAGCCTGCTCGGCGAGAAGTACGTGGCCGTGGCCCCGCCACCGGCCGAGCCGGCCCGCGGTGACCTGGCCGACGGCGACCTCATCCCGCTGTCCCGGACCACCCGCGGCGCCGAGGTGGAGGAGGTCCTCGCCGCCCTGGGCCTGCTGCTCAACGGCGGCGGCCTGGCGCAGCTGCGCACCATCAACGCCGAGCTGAACCGGGCCCTCGCCGGCCGCGAGCCGGAGCTGCGGGACACCCTCACCCAGCTCGACACCTTCCTCGGCGGGCTGGACCGGCAGAAGGCCGACATCGTCCGCGCGATCGACGCCCTCGACCGGCTCAGCGGCCGGCTGGCCCGGCAGCGGCAGGTCGTCGGCGACGCGCTGGACTCCCTGGCCCCGGGCCTGACCGTGCTGGCCCGGCAACGAGCCCAGCTCACCAAGGCGCTCACCGCGCTGGGCCGGCTCGGCACCGTGGGCACCCGGGTGGTGGAGCGCAGCCGGGCGGACACGGTGGCCGCCGTGACCGCCCTGCAACCGATCCTGGAGCAGCTCGCCCGGGCCGGCGACGACCTGCCGAAGTCGCTGGACTTCATGCTGTCGTACCCGTTCCCGCCGAACGTCACCGGCGCGATCGTCGGGGACTTCGTGAACCTGTCGATCACCGCCGACCTGGACGCCGCCACCATCCTGGCCAACCTGGTGGCCGCCGCGCCGGCCCCGGCGCCGCGGACGTCCCGGCCGGCGACCCCGACCACGCCCCGGCCGCCCGCCGGCGGCGGCCCGAGCCGGCCCGGCACCAGGCCCGGCGGCGGCATCCTGCCCGACCTGCCCGACCTGCCGCTGCTCAAGTGCCTGCCGGACCTGAAGAACTTCCCGGCCATCTTCACCCCGCCGAAGGAGTGCGGCCTGCCGGAGGGCTGCAAGCTGCTCAAGCCGGGCTCCACCGTGCCGCTGGGTGGCCTGCTGCTGCCCAAGGGCCTCGTGCCGCGGGGCACGGCGCTCCCCGCCGGCACCGAACTGCCCGACGGCACGGTGCTCACCGCCCAGTGCGTGCTCCCGCTGACCGGCGCCGTCACCGGCCAGATCGGCGACCTGACCGACGTGCTCGGGGGAGGGCTGATCCCATGATCGGACGCACCGTGAAGCTCCAGGTGCTCGCCTTCGTACTGGTGAGCATCCTCGGCGTCGGCTACGTCGGCGTCCGCTACGTCGGCCTCGGCGAGCGGCTGTTCCACACCGGCTACGTCGTCCACGTCGACCTGGCCCGCGCCGGCGGGCTGTTCGCCAACGCCCCGGTCGCCTACCGCGGCGTGCCCGTCGGCCGGGTCACCGCGGTCGCCCTGCGCGGCGACGGGGTCCGCGCCGACCTGCGCCTCGACCGGGGCGTCCGGGTTCCCGACGCGCTGCGCGCCGTGGTGGCCCAGCGCTCCGCCGTCGGTGAGCAGTACCTCGACCTGCGGCCCGAGCGCGACGGCGGGCCGTACCTGGCCGACGGTGCGGTGATCCCGGCCGACCGGACCGGCCTCCCACTGGCCCCCGAAACCCTGCTGACCAACCTGGACGCGCTGGTCCGCTCGGTCGACCCGGAGGACCTGACCGTGCTCGTCACCGAGCTGGGCACCGCGTTCGACGGCAACGAGCAGGCCCTGGCCCGGATCCTCGACGCCGGGGACGCCCTGCTCACCGAGGCGGACCGGCGGCTGCCGGAGACCCTCGCGCTGATCCGCGACGCCCGGACCGTGCTGACCACCCAGGCCGAGTCCAGCGAGGCGCTGCGCCGCTGGTCGGCCGGGCTGGCGCAGCTCGCCGCCACCCTCCGCTCCGCCGACCCGGACCTGCGCCGGCTGCTGGCCGGCGGACCGCCCGCCGGGGTCGAGCTGCGAGCGCTGCTGCGCGGCCTGGAACCCGACGTCGGCGTGCTGCTCGGCAACCTGGTCACCGTCAACGGGATCGCCGCCCGGCGGCTGCCCGGCATCGAGCAGCTGCTGGTGGTGTACCCGATCGCGGTGGCCGGCGGGTACACCGTCACCCCCGGCGACGGCACCGCCCACCTCGGCCTGGTGGTCAACCTGGGCAACCCGCCGGCCTGCGTCTACTCCGGAGGCGCCACGGCGTGCGACGCCGGCGAGCGCGCCGCCGGGGCGAGCGTGCGCGGCGCCGGGAACGCGCCCCGGCCCGGCGGCGCCGACCCGGCACCCCCGCCCGAGGCCGACCGGGGCGGCGACCCGGGGTACGACCCGGCGACCGGCCTGGTGCTCGGCGCCGACGGCCGCCCGCTGCAGTTCGGCGGCACCGGCGGTCAGTACCGCACGGCCGGGGCCCAGTCCTGGAAACAGCTGTTGCTCGCCGGGGTGACCCCGTGACCGGCGTACCCGAGGAGGTGGCGGTGCCCAGCCGTAGGAACACCACGTTGAAGGTCATCAAGGGCGCGAAGGCCGGCGGCCCGACGGTGCCGCGCCGCCGCCTGGTCAACCGCGCGGTCCCCGCATCCGACGAGCCCATCGAGCGGGTGCTGGAACGGCTCGACCGGGAGCCGGTCGAGGACCCCGTCGAGGCCGGGGACCTCACCGTCGTCGGCGATCCGGCCGAGGTCGAGGACCTGCCCGGGCCCGATCCGGAGCCCGCCGACCCGGACGCCGACGCCGAGCCCGCCGGCACCGCCCCGCCCCGGCGGCGCCGGGCGCTCATCGCGCTGCTCGTGGTGCTGCTGGCCGCCGCCCTGGCCGGCGCCGGCGTGCAGGGCCACCGCTGGTACGTCGACCGGGCCACCGACCAGGCCCGCCGGGCGGCCGTTGCCGCCGCCCGGCAGGCCGCCGTCAACTTCGTCTCGGTCAGCGCATCCAGCGTCGACCGGGACCTGAGCCGGATCACGGCCGGCGCCACCGGGGACTTCAAGGACGAGTTCACGCGCGGCCAGGCCCAGGTCCGCGCCGCCGTGGTGGAGAACAAGGTCCAGTCGCAGGGCAGCGTGCTGCGCGCCGGGATCGTCTCCGGTGACCGGCGGCACGCGGTGGTGCTGGTGGCGGTCGACGCCACCGTCCGCAACGTCAAGTCGCCCGACGGGCGGCCGTCGCACTACCGGATCCAGCTCGACCTGGTCCGGGACCGGGACTCGGGGGACTGGCTCGTGACCAGGCTCCAGTTCGTCGGATGACCGACAGGAGGAGACCGATGCGCCTACCGACCGTCCTGCGTCGACCCCGGCTGCGGCCCGTGCCGCTGCTCGCCGTCGCGCTGCTGCTGGCCGCCGCCGTGGCGGTGGCCGGCTGGACCGCCGACCGCCGCGCCGGCCAGCGCGACCAGGCCGTACGCCAGGCCCTGGCCACCGCGCCGGCCGCCGCGAAGGCCCTCTTCTCCTACGACTACCGCACCTTCGACGACAGCGTCGCCAACGGCCGCACCTTCGCCACCGGGGCGTTCGCCGACGAGTACGCGCAGACCACCACGGCGCTCAAGGCGACCGCCACGAAACAGCAGGCCGTGGTGCTCGCCGAGGTGTCCGCCACCGGCGTGGTCGACGCCCGGCCGGATCGGGTGGAGCTGCTGCTCTACCTCAACCAGTACCGGCGCAACGTGACCACGGCGGGGGAGAAGGTGGACCAGAACCGGGTGGTGCTCACCCTGGTCCCGGTGCACGGCGAGTGGAAGGTCGTCCAGGCCACCGCCATCTGACCGGCGGGCTTGCCGGCGTCTGCTAGCAGTGGCGGTGTGTCCGTTCCCGACCATCCGCCTGCACAGGCGGAAGCACCCGTTGCGCCGATGGACTCCTGCGCCGGCGCGACCAGAATGACCAGCGAGGCGGAGGCCGACACCCGCCCCTGGAACGCCGTGGAGGCCGTCGCATGAGCGGCTGGCAGCTGTCCGGCTACACGCCGGTCCGTCGGCTCGGCGCCGGTGCGTCGGGCAGCGTCGTGCTCGCCACCCACGACGTCACCGGCACCCCGGTCGCCGTCAAGTACCTGGTGCGCGACCTCGGCGCGGACTCCTCCTTCCGGACCGCCTTCCGGGAGGAGGCCCGGCTCCTCAGCGAGATCGACGACCCGCACGTCAGCCGCCTCTACGAATACGTCGAGTCGCCGCACGGCGCCGCCATCGTCATGGAGCTGGTCGACGGGGTCTCGCTGCGCCAGATGCTGCGGGCGCACGGCCCCACCACCCCCGAGGCGGCGCTCTGCGTGCTGAAGGGCTCGCTCGCCGGCCTCGCCGCGGCCCACGCCCGCGGCGTGGTGCACCGCGACTACAAGCCGGAGAACGTGCTGGTCACCGGGGAGGGGCTGAGCAAGCTCGCCGACTTCGGCATCGCCATGCCGGTTGGCCAGGGCTCCGACACCACCGTCTCCGGCACACCCCGCTACATGGCGCCGGAGCAGTGGACGGGCGCGCCGGCCAGCCCGGCGTGCGACATCTACGCGGCCACCGCCACCTTCTTCGAGTGCCTCACCGGCCGGCCCCCGTACGAGGGGCCGGACCTGTTCTCCCTGCGGGAGCAGCACGCCTCCGCGCCGATCCCGACCGACCCGGCCCCCGCGCCGGTGCACGAGCTGCTCCGGCACGGCATGGCCAAGCGCCCCGACGAGCGGCCCCAGCCCGCCCAGGTGTTCCTGGAGATCCTCGACCGGGTGGCCGGCGCCGGATACGGCGGGGAATGGGAGGAGCGCGGGCTCCGCGAGCTGGCCCGCCGGGCCGCCCTGCTCGCCGCGCTCTGGCCGTTCCACGACGGCGCGGGCGGCGCCACCAGCCTCGCCAGCACCACGCTCGGCGCGGCGGTGCGGCGCGACGGCCGGTTCCGCCGGGGCCGCGCGCGGACCGCCCTGGCCGGCGGCGCCCTGGTCGCCGCCCTGGTCGCCGGCGGCGCCGGCTACAGCTACGCCGCCAACGACGGACCCGCCGCCGGCGACCCGACCGGCCCGGCCGTCGCCGGCCCCACGGTCACCGACCCGACCGGCACCACTCCGACCGGCACGCCGGCGCCGACCGCGACCGCCATCCCGTCCGCGTCGGCCACCCCGCCGGCGACGCCGACCGCCACCCCGAGCGGCTCCCGGTCCGCGACGCCCACCCGCTCACCGGTACGCACCAGCGCGCCCGCACCGACCCCGTCGACCAGCACCGCACCGGCGCCCCCGCCCGACGTCACGGCCCCCGCCGTCGGCGGCGTCACCGCCGACCCCGGGCAGCTCGAACCGAACGGCTGCCCGTACGGCGACAAGACCAGCACGGTCACCGCCACGGTCACCGACGACCGCAGCGGCCGGGCCGCCCTGAAGGTCACCTTCCGCTACACCCTGGAGGGCGCCACCCGCACCGGGTCGATGGCCCCCGCCGGGCGCGGCGTGTTCCGCGGCACCCTCGGCCCGCTGCCCGGGCCGAAGCAGAGCAGCCGCATCCCGATCCAGGTCACCGCCGTCGACGCCGCCGGCAACGCGACCACCTCGGCGTCCCCGGTGTACGTGACGCTCTACAACTACTGCACCCCCGGCTAGGAGTGGTGACCGTGCCCGCTGCCCAGACCCGCACCGTGACCCGGGGACGGCCGTCGTGACCCCGCCGGAGGAGCCGACCGAGGCGCTGCCCACCCGGGCGCTGCCCACCGACCCCGGCGCGACCGCCGACCTGGGCCACGGCGGCGGCCCGCACCCCACCGACGCGACCGTCCACCTCGGCGCACCCACGCGGCCCGCTCCACCCCTCAGCCCGGACGCGACCGTCCACCTCGGGCCACCCACGCGGCCCGCTCCACCCCTCAGCCCGGACGCAACCGTCCACCTCGGGCCACCACCGCCTGGCCCGCACAACAGCCCGGATGCGACAGTGCACTTCGGCTCCCCGGCCGCCGCCGCGACGGGTGCGGCCCAGCCGACCGTGCACTTCACCGCGCCGCCCCGGCAGCACCCGACAGGGCCGGCCACCGTGGCCGGGGGCGGGGCGACCTCGGGTGCGTACCGAGGGGCGACGGCGGACGCGCGGGCCGCGAGCGGCGTGCCGGCCCCCGGCGGCGTGCCGGCCCCCGGCGGGGAGCTGCGCTTCGGGCCCGGTGTCCCGGCCACCCCGCCGCCGGCCCCGGCCTGGCCGGCGATGCTTCCGGCGCGGCCGTCCCGCCCGGTCTGGCGCCGGGTCGTCTCGGTGCTGTCCACCCTGCTGACCGCGGCGCTGCTGGTGGTGGTCGGGCTCTACCTGTGGCAGCGGCTGCGCCCGCTGGAGGTCGAGGGCGTCACCGTGGCGGTGCCCCGGCCGCCCGGGGTGGCCTGCGACGTGACCGTCGACGTGGTGGCCACCGTGCGGACCAACGGGCGCGGCGGGGTCATCCGCTACCAGTGGTTCCGCTCGGACGGCCCGCCGGGCGGCCTGCTCACCGAGCGGGTCGGCCGCGGCCAGCGGACCGCGACCCTCACCCTCAAGTGGACGTTCAGCGGGGTCGGCACGACCACCGAGAGCGCCACCGTCAACCTCGTCGAACCGTCGCCGCTGCAGGCCGGCACGCAGGTCCGCTACCGCTGCCCCGGCGGCTGACCGCGTTTCCCCGCCGGCTGGTCAGGGTAGCTCCAGGCGAACCAACCCTGACCCTGTGCGTGGAGGCCCTTCGATGAGAGACAACTTCGGGGACGCGGTGGGCGACGCGTTCCGCTCGGTGATGCTGTTCCTGCCCAAGGCGGTCGCTTTCATCGCCATCCTGATCGTGGGCTGGCTGGTCGCCAAGGCCGTGCTGAAGATCGTGGACAAGGTCCTGGAGCGGGTCCACTTCGACCGGGCCGTCGAGCGCGGCGGCATCAAGACCGCCCTCGCGCGCTCGAAGTACGACGCCAGCGACATCGTCGCCAAGCTGGCCTACTACGCGGTGCTGCTGGTCACCCTTCAGCTCGCCTTCGGCATCTGGGGCCCGAACCCGATCTCCGACCTGATCGCCGGCGTCGTCGCCTGGCTGCCCCGGGCGTTCGTCGCCATCGTCATCGTGGTGGTCGCCGCGGCCATCGCCCGCGCGGTGAAGGACATCATCTCCAGCGCCCTCGGCGGCCTCTCCTACGGCCGGGTGCTCGCCAACATCGCCTCGGTGTTCATCCTGGGCCTCGGCGTCATCGCCGCGCTCAACCAGATCGGCGTCGCCACCACGGTGACCACCCCGGTGCTGATCGCCGTGCTCGCCACCGTCGGCGGCATCCTGGTCGTCGGCGTGGGCGGCGGCCTGGTCCGCCCGATGCAGAGCCGCTGGGAGAACTGGCTGGCCCGGGCCGAGGAGGAGTCGCGGACCATCGCCACCCACGCCCGGGCGTACCAGGCCGGGCGGCGGGACGTCGAGGCGCGGTTCGGCGGGACGGCCGGCCCGTACGCCGAGGCCGAGCTGACCCAGCCCGTGGCCAGCGAGACCGACGCCGACCGGACCCAGCCCGTCGCCCCGTACGGCGCGGCGGAGCCGACCCAGCCGGTGCCGGCGTACGCCGACCCGGACCGCACCCAGCCGACCACCCCGCGGCAGCCGACGGCCGAGCAGGCCGCGGACAGCGAGGCCACGATGGTCATCCCGCAGGCGGACGTGGACCGCTCCCGCCGCTGACCGACCGCGCGCCGACCGGGGTGGGGCCCTTCCGGGTCCCACCCCGGTCCGTTTGCGCGGGGCGGCGCGGGGGCCGGGCGCCCGGTTACGATCGGCGCATGCACTGGCGACATTGATGCCCTGCCGAGGGTCGAGCCCGCGGGCCACCGCGGACACCGCACGTCCGGTGTCCGTTCCGTCCCCGTGGGAAGGTCCTCATGCTCGTCGTCTCCGCGCGCGTGCCGTCCGAGCGCCGGCTCGCCGTCACGCTCTACGCCTACGCGTTCCTCACCGACCTGGTGCTGCTCTACCCGGTCTACACGCTGCTCTTCGCCGACACCGGGCTGTCGGTCGGGCAGATCTCCTCGCTGTTCGTGCTCTGGTCGGCCGCCGGCATCCTGCTGGAGGTGCCCTCGGGCGCCTGGGCCGACGCCGCCTCCCGGCGTCTCCTGCTCTGCCTCGCCCCGCTGCTGACCGCCGCGGGTTTCGCCCTCTGGGTGCTCGTGCCGTCCTACCCGGCGTTCGCCGTCGGCTTCCTGCTCTGGGGCGCGGGCGGCGCGCTGCGCTCCGGTGCTCAGGAAGCGCTGGTCTGGACCGAGCTCGACCGGCTCGGCGCGGCCGGCCTGTACGCCCGGCTGGCCGGCCGGGCCAGGACCGCGGAGCTGCTGGGGGTGGTCGGCGCCATGGGGCTGGCCGCTCCGGTGCTGGCTCTCGGCGGCTATCCGGCGGTGGGTGCGGCGAGCGTGGCGGCGTGCCTTGCGGCCGCGGCGGTCGCCACCCGGTTCCCCGAGCACCGGCCTGCGGAGCCGAGGGACCACCGCACGGACCAGCCCGGCGGGGACCAGGCCGAGACGGCCGAGCCCGGCTGGCTGGCCAGCCTGCGCGGCGGGCTGACCGAGGCGCGCGCCGACCGGTCGGTGCGGGGCGCGTTGCTGCTGGTGCCGGCGGTCGCCGCCGTGTGGGGCGGCCTGGACGAGTACACGCCGCTGCTGGCCCGGGACACCGGGATCCCGGCGGCCACCGTGCCGCTGCTGCTCCTGCTCGTCTGGGCCGGCACCACCGTGGGCGGGCTGCTGGCCCCGGCGGGGGAGCGGCTGACCGACCGCGGCTTCGCCGCGCTGCTGGCCGGCGCGGCGCTGGCCCTGGCCGCGGGCGCCCTGGTCCGCCACCCGGCCGGGTTCGTCCTGGTGGGCGTCGCGTTCGCGGCGTTCCAGCTCGCCACCGTGCTGGCCGACGTCCGGCTCCAGGCCCGGATCAGCGGGCCCGACCGGGCCACGGTCACCTCGGTGGCCGGGATGGCCACCGACCTGACGATCATCGCGGTCTACGCCGGGTACGGCGTCGTGGCGGGCGCCGCCGGCCATCCGGTCGCGTTCGCGGTGGCCGTGCTGCCGTACCTGCTGCTGGCCGGCCGGCTGGCCAGCCGCCGTCCCGCCCGCCAGATCCGGGCGAATAGGTCGTTGTCCGAAAATGCGGATGTTTCCTGACTACCGTATGGGCGGAAGTGGCCGGCGCCGGCCGTCCCCGGGGCGGCCCGGCGACCGGCGGTGGGCTGGTCGGGACGGAGGCGACGCGGCGTGACGATGGAAGCAGAGCGCACCCTGCGCGACGAGGAGCTGGCCGGGCTGGCCGACCTCGCCGCCCAGCTCCGGGTCGACTCGATCCGGTGCAGCACCCGGGCCGGCTCCGGCCACCCCACGTCGAGCCTGTCCGCGGCCGACCTGCTGGCCGTGCTGGTAGCCCGCCACCTGCGCTACGACTGGTCCTATCCGGGCAGCCGCGCCAACGACCACCTGATCTTCTCCAAGGGGCACGCCTCGCCGCTGCTGTACGCGGTCTTCCGCGCGACCGGGGCGATCAGCGAGCAGGAGCTGCTGGAGACCTACCGCCAGTTGAACTCCCGCCTCCAGGGCCACCCCACCCCGGTCCTGCCCTGGGTCGACACCGCCACCGGCTCGCTCGGCCAGGGGCTGCCGGTCGGCGTCGGCGTCGCCCTGGCCGGGCGGTACCTGGACAAGCTCCCGTTCCACGTGTGGGTGCTCTGCGGCGACAGCGAGACGGCCGAGGGCTCCATCTGGGAGGCCCTGGACAAGGCCGGCCACTACGGGCTGCGCAACCTCACCGCGATCGTGGACGTGAACCGGTTCGGCCAGCGGGGGCCGACCGAGCTGGAGTGGGACCTGGACACCTACCGCCGGCGCGTCGAGGCGTTCGGCTGCCACCCGATCGTCGTCGACGGCCACGACCTGGCCGCGATCGACGAGGCGTTCGGGCAGGCCCGGCAGGCGACCGGCCCGACGGTCGTGCTGGCCCGGACGGTCAAGGGCAAGGGCGTGCCGGAGATCGAGAACCGGCCCGACTGGCACGGCAAGGCGCTCGAAGCGGACCAGGCCGAGCGGGCCGTCCAGGCCCTCGGGGGCGTGCGGCAGATCCGGGTCACCGGGCCGCGGCCCGCCGCCGCGCCGGCGGCCCCCGCTCCCGCCGGGCCGCCACCGGAGCTGCCCCGGTACGACAAGGGGGCGAAGGTGGCCACCCGCAACGCGTACGGGGACGCGCTGCGCGCACTGGGCGTCCGGCCGGACGTGGTGGTCCTCGACGGCGAGGTCAGCGACTCGACCCGGGCGGACAAGTTCGGCGAGGCGTACCCGGACCGGTTCTTCGAGATGTTCATCGCCGAGCAGCAGCTCGTCGCCGCCGCGGTGGGCCTGCGGGTCCGCGGTTACCGGCCGTTCGCGGCCACCTTCGCCGCGTTCCTGTCCCGCGCCTACGACTTCATCCGGATGGCCGGCATCTCCCGGGCCGACATCGCCCTCGCGGGCTCGCACGCGGGCGTGGAGATCGGCCCGGACGGCCCCTCGCAGATGGGCCTGGAGGATCTCGCCGCCCTGCGCGCCGTGCACGGGTCGACCGTGCTCTACCCGAGCGACGCCGTCTCCTGCGCGGCCCTGGTCGCCGCCATGGTCGACCGGGAGGGCGTCAGCTACCTGCGCACCACGCGCGGCAAGTACCCGGTGCTCTACGACAACGGCGAGGACTTCCCGGTCGGCGGCAGCAAGCTGCTGCGCGACGGGACCGACGTGGCGCTCATCGGCGCCGGGGTGACCGTGCACAACTGCCTCGCGGCAGCCGACGAGCTGGCCCGCGAGGGGATCGACGCCCGGGTGATCGACCTCTACTCGGTGAAGCCGGTCGACCGGCAGCGGCTGCTCGACGCCGTGCGCGACACCGGTGGCCGGTTGGTGGTGGTCGAGGACCACTACCCGCAGGGCGGGCTGGGCTCCGCCGTGCTGGAGGAGCTGGCCGGCCTGGCCGAGCCGGTGCGGGTCAACCACCTGGCCGTACGCGGACTGCCCGGCTCGGGGACCCCGGCCCAGCAGATGGACCGGGCGGGCATCGGCGCGTACGCCATCGTCGGCGCGGCCCGCGCCCTCGCCTGAGGCCGCCCCGCCGCCACCCGCGTAGCCGGCGGCCCCGGGGTCAGCGCCGCAGCCGGATCTCCGCCGGATCCCGGTCGCTGCGCAGCCCCTTCCAGGAGGGGTGGCGCAGCCGGCGGTCCGGCGTCCAGGACCGGAAGGTGACGTCCCCGACCAGCACCGGGTCGACCCAGACGGCGTGCCGGGCGTGCTCGCGCGGCACCTCGGCGAAGGGCGGATCCGGCCGGGTCAGCGGCTCCAGGCGGCCCGCCAGGTCGCGCAGCACGGCCTGGGTGAAGCCGGTGCCCACCTGCCCGATGTAGTGCAGCCGGTCGTGCTCGTCGTACATGCCGAGCAGCAGGGACCCGATGGCGCCGGACCGCCGGCCGGAGCCCGGCTTCCAGCCGCCCACGATCACCTCGACGGTCTCGTTGAGCGGCACCTTGACCCACGCCGCGCCCCGGCGGCCCGGCTCGTACGGCGACCGGAGCTGCTTGGCGACCACCCCTTCCAGGCCGAGGTCGGCCGCCGCGGTGGCCAGGGCCCGGCCGGCCTCGCCGGTCCAGTAGGGCGGCGTCTCGACGGTCTCGCCGCTGAGCCCCAGCCCCTCCAGCGCCGCGCGCCGTTCCGTGTATGGCAGGGCCGTGGTGTCCCGCCCGTCGAGGTGCAGCAGGTCGAACAGGTAGTACCGGACCGGGGTGGCGGCGACCAGCGCGGCGGCCGGCGCCCGCACGTGCATCCGCCGTTGCAGCGCCGAGAAGCTGGGCCGGCCGCCGGGGTCGAGCGCCACGATCTCGCCGTCGAGCACCGCCCGCCGCCCGGCCAGGAGGTCGGCCAGCTCGCCCAGCTCCGGGTAGGCCCGGGTGACGTCCCGGTCGTTGCGGCTGAGCAGCCGCAGCCCCCGGTGGACGTACGCGACCGCGCGCACGCCGTCCCACTTGAACTCGTAGCCCCAGCCGGGCCCGGTGGGCAGCGCGCCGAGCCCGGCGAGCATCGGCGGCACGAGCGTCGGCATCCTGGCGGCCACGTCCCGATCCTGGCCGTCGCGACCTCGGCGGACGCCGGTTTCCGGTCTTTTGCCCGAACGGCGGTCGTTTGTGGTGGTCGTCGGCGGGTAGCCACCCGTCTCCGGGACGGAAGGACCGACGATGGCGGAGCTGGAGTTCGTGGCGAAGGTGGCCGAACGGGCGGGCGTCCCGGCCGACACCGCGCGATCCCTGACCGAGGCCACCCTGCGCACCCTCGCCGAGCGGATCAGCGGCGGCGAGGCGGCGGACCTGGCCGACCACGTGGCGCACGAGCTGCGCCCACTGCTGGCCCGGGCCCGCCCGGAGGAGCCGGAGGCCTTCGGGTACGACGAGTTCCTGCGCCGGGTGGCCGAGCGCGCCGGCACGGCGCCGGACGTCGCCGAGCGGGGCGCCCGGGCCGTGCTGCAGACCCTGCACCGGGTGGTGGGGCACGTCGAGTTCGAGCAGGCCCTCGCGCAGCTGCCCCGGGAGATCGGCGCGCTGGCCCAGCCGGTGCCCCGCACGCCCTGACCGCCCGGGGACGGGACGAAACGCCCACCGGCGGCTTCCCCCGGTGCCTCCGGCCGGCCACTACGGTGGGCTGATGGCCGCCCTGAGCTTCGACCGCCACCGCGCCGAGATCGTCGCCCAGAGCGACCTGCTCCGCACCCACCTCGACGGCGCCGACCTGACCACGCCCGTCTCCTCCTGTCCGGGGTGGAACGTCGGCCAGCTGGCCCGGCACCTCGGCGGCGGCCAGCGCTGGGCGGCCGAGGTGGTGCGCACGCGGGCCGAACGGCCGCCGTCGGACACCCACTTCCGGGACCTGTCGCCGTACGCGAACGAGGAGCCCGCGGTGGTCGGCCCCTGGCTGGTGGAGAGCGCCGCCGCGCTGGCCGGCGCGCTCGGTGCGGCGGGACCCGACGTGGCCACCTGGACGCCGCTGGAGGTGCCGGCCGCCGGCGTGTTCTGGGCGCGCCGGTTCGCCAACGAGACGCTGCTGCACCGGGCGGACGCCGCCCTCGCCCTGGGCGTGGACTTCGCCGTCGACCCGGCGGTGGCGGTCGACGCGCTGGACGAGTGGCTGGAGCTGGGCTCGCTGCCGCAGATGCTGGACATCTTTCCGCACCGGCGCGATCTGCTCGGTCCCGGCCGCACCCTGCACCTGCACGCCACCGACGTGCCCGCCGAGCTGGGTGCGGAGTGGCTCGTGGACCTCACCGGCGACACCCTCGCCTGGCGGCGGGCGCACGAGAAGGCGACCGTGGCGGTCCGCGGCCCGGTGAGCGAGCTGCTGCTGATGGTCTACCGGCGGCGACCGGTCGACACCACGGTCGTCGAGGTCCTCGGCGACGGGCAGCTGCTGGACTTCTGGCTGGAGCGGGTCGCGTTCGGCTGAGCGCGCGCCGGGGTCAGCTCACCGGGTCCGGCTCGGTGGTCTGCTCCCACATCGACTTCATCTCGTCGAACGCCTGCTCCATGATCTGCACCATGGCCCGGCGGGCCGCGTCGCCGTCGCGGCGCTGCAGCGCCGAGGCCACGTCGGCGTGCAGCTGCAACGCCTGCTGATCGGGGTGGTGCGGCATGAGGTGGTAGTGGTGCCGGCCGGTGAGCACCTCGGCGACCAGTTCCCGGAGCTTGCCGAACATCTCGTTGCCGGAGGCGGCGAGGATCCGCCGGTGGAACTCGATGTCCAGGCGCAGGAAGCGGTCCTCGTCCCCGGCCTGCCCGGCGGCCCACATCTTCGCCGCGATCCCGACGAGGTCGCTCGCGTCGTCGGGGGTGATCCGGCGGGCGGCCAGCCAGGCGGCGTGCGGCTCGACCGCGGTCCGCAGCTCGGTGATCGAGCGGAGCTGCGCCATCCGGCCGGCGGAGGCGAGCCGCCAGCGGATCACCTGCGGGTCGAAGACGTTCCACGCCTCGGCGGGGCGGATCAGGACGCCGACCCGGCGGCGCGTCTCGATGAGGCCCATCGACGCGAGTACCCGGAGGACCTCGCGGATCACCGACCGGGAGACCGCGTGCCGGTCGACGAGTTCGTCGATGTTGAGCACGGAGCCGGCGGCCAGTTCGCCGCCGCAGACGGCCGTGCCGAGTTCGTCGAGCACGCGGGCGTGCAGCCCGGTCTCGCCCCCGGAGGAGGAGTGATCCACGGGTCGGAGCATATCAGTTGGTGATCGACCCTTGAATAAATCAGCTTTTTCGGCCTAGCATCCCGTGGTTAAGCGGACGTTACAGCGTTGTGGCGCTCTTCCCCCGGGGCGGCGACCACGAGAAAAGGAGAGATGACGTGCGACGTCGATCGATATTCGGTACGTCTCTGGCCGTGGTCGCCACCATGGGCCTGGCCGCCTGCGGCGGCGGCGGTGGCGACGACAGCGGCGCGTCCAAGACGGTGCGCGTGACGCTGGCGAACCACGTGTGGACGGAGAACATCAAGGCGGCCCTGCCCGAGTTCGAGAAGCAGACCGGGCTCAAGGTCGAGATCACCCAGCTCGGCGAGGACCAGCTCTCCGACCAGTACAACGTCAAGCTCAACGCCGGCTCGTCCGACCTCGACGTGATGATGTACCGCCCCCTCCAGGAGGGGAAGCTCTTCGCCAAGAACAAGTACCTCGCCGACCTGTCCGACCAGGTGAAGTCCACCAAGGACTGGGACTACTCCGACTTCCAGTCCGGCCCGGTCGAGGCCACCACGTACGAGGGCAAGTCGGTGGGCGTCCCGATCATCACCGAGCAGGAGGTCCTGTACTACCGCAAGGACCTGCTGGCCAAGGCCGGCCTGAGCGCGGCGCCGAAGACCCTCGACGAGCTGAAGACGGCCGCCGCGAAGATCAAGGCCAGTGTCCCGGGCACCGCGGGCTTCGTGGCCCGGACCGGCAAGTCGCCGGCGGTCACCCAGTTCTCCAGCTTCCTCTACAGCTTCGGCGGTGACTTCGTCGACGGCAGCGGCAAGGCGACCGTCAACAGCGACGCCGCCAAGCAGGCGTACGCCTTCTACGGCGGGCTCATCAAGGACTCCGGCCCGGCCAACGTCAGCACCGACATGAGCTGGCCCGAGGCGATGGCCATCTTCACCCAGGGCAAGGCCGCCTTCTACACCGAGGCCAACTCGCTCTACAAGAACGCCACCGACCCGGCCAAGTCCAAGGTGTCGGACACCGTCGGCTTCGCGCCGTTCCCGGCCGGCCCGGCCGGCTCCAAGCCGTACAACATCCCGTCGTGGGCGCTGGGCATCAACGACGCCTCGAAGAACAAGAGCAACGCCTGGAAGTTCGTCGAGTGGGCCACCGGCAAGGAGCAGACCCTCGCGCAGCAGAAGGCCGGCGTGCCGGGCGCGCGTACCTCGGTCTGGGCCAACCCGGAGGGCACCGCGAACTACCCGAAGGACCTGGTCGAGGCCATCAACGCCAGCACGCAGGGCGGCGTCGCCCACGACCGGCCCGTGGTCGTGAAGGTCGGCCAGGCCCGCGAGCTCGTCGGCCAGCCGATCGTCGACGCGATCACCGGCAAGGACCCGGCGGCCGCGGCCGACACCGCCAACGAGGCCTTCCAGAAGTTCCTGGACGACGAGGCCAAGTAGCACGCGCGCGGGTGGTGGGGCCCCTTGCCCCACCACCCGCGTACCCCTGTCGGTCCGCCCACCCCGGAGATCCCATGGCAACCGTCACCACCACCCGCCGCGCCCCCGGCGGCGTCGGCGTCATGCCCGACACGCCCGGCTGGGCGCGCTGGGCCAACGAGCACCGCAAGTGGCTCTTCGCCGCGCCCGCGATGGTCTTCGTCGCCGCCCTGATCGTGATCCCGCTGGGCTGGACCGCCTGGCTCAGCCTCACCGACGCCGAGGGGTCCGTCCGCGCCGAGAGCGAGTTCGTGGGCTTCCAGAACTACCTCGACGTGCTGTCGGACACCGACCGGTTCTGGCCGGCCGTCGGTCGGACCGCCGCCTTCACCGTCGTCGCGCTGCTGTTCGAGGTGGTCCTCGGGATGGCCGTCGCGCTGCTGCTGTGGCGGCCGTTCAAGGGCCAGAAGTGGGTACGGGTGGCCATCCTCATGCCGCTGGTCGCCACCCCGGTCGCGGTCGGCATGATGTGGCGGCTCATCTTCGACCCGAACATCGGCCTGGCCAACCAGGTGCTCGGCTGGGTCGGCATCGGCCCGCAGCCGTGGCTCGCCGGCCAGCACTCCGCGCTGCCCACCACGATCTTCATCGACGTGTGGCAGTGGACGCCCATGGTGGTGCTGATCCTGCTCGCCGGTCTGACCTCGCTGTCGGACGAGCCGCAGGAGGCGGCCCGGATCGACGGCGCCAGCGCCTGGCAGCGGTTCCGGCACGTCACCCTGCCGCTGTTGATGCCCACGGTGATCGTCGCGATCCTGCTGCGCGGCATCGACGCGCTGAAGACCTTCGACATCCTCTACGCCACCAAGGGTCGCGGCGGCGGCTCCTTCCACGAGGTGGAGACCCTCAACGTGTACGCCTACGGGCTGAGCTTCGACTACAACGAGTACGGCGTCTCCTCCACCGTCCTCATCCTTTTCTTCCTGATCATCATCGGGGCGATGTGGGCCCTGACCGCACGGCGCAAGGGGGCCAGGCGATGAAGGCCAGTCCGTCGTACCGGGTGTTCCGGGTGGTGGCCCTCGTCGTCGTGGTGCTGTCGCTCGTCACGCCGCTGCTCTGGATGATCGCCGCGTCGTTCAAGACCAACGTCGACATCTACGACACCGGCAAGGCGCTGGTCTTCTCGCCCACCCTGGACAACTACGCGACGGTGCTCCAGCAGTCGCACTACGTCCAGTTCATCGGCAACAGCCTCTGGGTGGCGTTCGCCGCCACCGTGCTGTCGCTGATCCTCGGCGTGCCGGCCGCGTACTCGATGAGCCGGTTCAACATGAAGAAGTCGGCCCTCGTGGTGCTGATGGCCCGGGTCATCCCCGGCGTCTCGCTGCTCGTGCCCTGGTACTACGTCTTCTCGAACCTGCAGCTCGTCGGCGGCTTCACCGTGCTGATCCTCAGCCACATGTTCGTCTCGCTGCCGTTGATCGTCTACATCATGATGGGCTTCTTCGACGGCCTGCCCGAGGAGCTGGAGGAGGCGGCGCTGGTCGACGGGCTCACCCACATCGGCGCGTTCCGCCGGGTCACCCTGCCGCTGTCCGTGCCGGGCATCGCCACCGCCGGGATCCTGTCCTTCATCTTCTCCTGGAACAACTTCATGTTCGCCCTGGTCCTCTCCGGCGCGGACACCAAGACGCTGCCCGTGGCGATCTTCGACTTCGTCGGCTACGCCAGCATCGACTGGGGCGGCCTCATGGCGGCGGCCACCGTGGTCACCCTGCCGATCATGGTGATCGCCCTGTTCGTGCAGAAGTACGTGGTCTCCGGCCTGACCGCCGGCGCGACGAAGGGCTGAGCACCGTGACCACCATCGCGCGCATCGAGACCTTCCTGGTCGCGCCCCGCTGGCTCTTCGTCCGGGTGGAGACCGACTCCGGGATCGTCGGCTGGGGCGAGGCCACCTGCGAGGGCCGCTCCGAGACCGTCCGCGCCGCCGTCGACCAGCTCGCCGAACTGCTGGTCGGCCGGGACGCGCTGCGCATCGAGGACCACTGGCAGGTGCTGACCAAGGGGTCGTTCTACCGGGGCGGGCCGATCCTGGCCAGCGCCGTGGCCGGCCTCGACCAGGCGCTCTGGGACATCGCCGGCAAGCACTGGGGCGCGCCCGTGCACCAGTTGCTCGGCGGCCCGGTTCGGGACCGGATCCGGGTGTACGGCTGGGTCGGCGGCGACGAGCCCGGCGAGGTCCGCGACCAGATCGCCGCCGCCCTCGACACCGGCCTGACCGCGGTCAAGATGAACGCCTCCGGCCGGATGAGCGCGGTGGCCTCGGTGGCCGAACTCGACGCCGTGGTCCAGCGGGTGGCCGCCGCCCGCGAGGTGCTCGGTGACCACCGGGACGTCGCGGTCGACTTCCACGGCCGGTTCAGCCTGGCCAGCGCCCGCCGGGTCGCCCCGCTGCTGGAGCCCTACCGGCCGTTCTTCCTCGAGGAGCCGGTGGTGCCGGAGAACTCACACCTCATCGGCGAGTTCGTCCGCTCCACCACCACCCCGGTGTCCACGGGGGAGCGGCTCTACAGCCGGCAGGAGTTCCTGCCCGTCCTCCAGGCCGGCATCGCGGTCGCCCAGCCGGACCTCTCGCACGCCGGCGGCATCACCGAGGTGCGCAAGATCGCCGCGCTGGCCGAGGTGTACGACGTCCAGCTCGCCCCGCACTGCCCGCTCGGCCCGATCGCCCTGGCGGCCTGCCTCCAGGTGGGCTTCGCCACGCCGAACTACCTGATCCAGGAGCAGAGCATCGGCATCCACTACAACCTCGGCGCCGAGGTGCTCGACTACTGCCTCGACAAGACGCCACTGACCTTCGTGGACGGGTACGTCGAGCGGCTCACCGCGCCCGGGCTGGGTATTGAGATCGACGAGGCGGCGGTGCGCGCCGCCGACAAGCGCGGCCACGCCTGGCGCAGCCCCATGTGGCGGCACCGGGACGGCTCCTACGCGGAATGGTGACCATGATCCTCGACCTCACCGCCGAACTCGCCGCCACCCGCCTGCTGGCGGTCATCCGCGGCACCGACCCGGCCGCCGCCATCGCCACCGGCACCGCCCTGCTCGCCGAGGGCGTCCGCATGGTCGAGGTGGCCCTGACCACGCCCGGCGCGCTCGACGCCATCGCCGCGATCCGGACCGCCGCCCCGCCCGGCTCCCTGGTCGGCGCGGGCACCGTGCTCACCCCGGCCGCCGTCGCCGACGTGGCCGCGGCCGGCGCCCAGTTCGTCGTCACCCCGGCCGTCGTCGACTCGATCGGCGAGGCCGCCCGCCGCGGGCTGCCGGTGGCCGCCGGCGCGCTCACCCCGACCGAGGCGTACGCGGCGGTCCGGGCGGGAGCCGCCGCCGTGAAGCTGTTCCCGGCCTCGCTGGGCGGGCCCGCGTACCTCAAGGCGCTGCGCGACCCGTTCCCGGACATCCCGTTCGTCGCGGTCGGCGGGGTGGGGCTGGCCGAGCTGCCCGGCTACCTCGCCGCCGGGGCGATCGCCGTGGGCGTCGGCGGCCCGCTGGTCGGTGACGCCGCCTCCGGCGGCGACCTGGACGCCCTCCGCGCCCGCGCCCGCTCCTACCTGGCCGCCGTCGCATGACCGGCGCCGGACACCCCGGCGGCGCTTCCATGACCGGCCTGGACGTGCTCACCCTCGGCGAGGCGCTGGTCTCGCTGCGGTCGGCCGGGCCGCTCACGACCGGTGGCCCACTCACCCCGCACCTGGCCGGCGCCGAGGCCAACGTGGCGATCGGGCTGGCCCGGCTCGGCCACCGCGCCGCCTTCGCCGGCCGGGTCAGCGACGACGAGCTGGGCGGCTTCCTGCTGCGCCAACTCCGCGCCGAGGGCGTCGACGTGACCCACGTGGTCCGCGACCCCGAGCACCCCGCCGGGCTCATGTTCCTGGAGCGGCGCACCGCCGACCTGACCCGGGTGCTCTATCAGCGGGCCGGCTCGGCCGGGTCGGCGCTGCGCGTCGACGACCTGCGGCCCGCCCTGGCGGCCGGCGCCCGGGTGCTGCACCTGACCGGGATCACCCCGGCGCTGTCCGCGAGCGCCCGGGAGGCCGCCGGCTGGGCGGCCGGGACCGCCGCGCGGGCCGGGACGCTGGTCTGCCTGGACGTCAACCACCGGGCGAAGCTGTGGTCCCGGGACGCCGCGCGGGCCGTGCTCACCCCGCTCGCCGGGCACGCCTCGGTCGTCGTCGCCTCGGCCGACGAACTGGACCTGGTCGGCGCGCCCGGCGCGGACGAGGAGACCGTGGTCGCCGGGCTGCTGGCGCGGGGCGTGTCGACCGTGCTCGTGAAGCTCGGCGGCGACGGCGCCCGGGCGTACACCCCCGACGGCCGCCGGGACGCGGCGGCGCTGCCCGTCACGGCGGTCGACACCGTCGGCGCGGGGGACGCCTTCACGGCCGGCTACCTCTCCGGCCACCTCGACGGCCTCGACCTGGCCGGACGGCTGCGCCGCGCGGTCACCCTCGGCGCCTTCGCCGTCGCCGGAACCGGCGACTGGGAGAGCCTGCCGCGCCGGGACGAGCTGTCCCTCCTCGACTCCCGGCACACCGGCGACACCCTTCGCTGACCCACCCCGAGAAAGGCACCCCTGTGAAGATCGTCGCAGCGGACGTGATCGTCTCCAGCCCCGACCGCAACTTCGTCACCCTCCGGATCACCACCGACGAGGGGTTCACCGGGCTGGGCGACGGCACCCTCAACGGCCGGGAACTGGCCGTCGCGTCCTACCTGGCCGACCACGTCGTCCCGCTGCTGATCGGGCGCGACCCCCACCGCATCGAGGACACCTGGCAGTTCCTGTACCGGTCGGCCTACTGGCGGCGCGGGCCGGTCACCATGGCCGCCATCGCCGCCGTCGACGTGGCGCTCTGGGACATCAAGGCCAAGGCCGCCGGGATGCCGCTCTACCAGCTCCTCGGCGGCGCCTCCCGGACCGGGATCATGGCGTACGGGCACGCGTCCGGCCGGGACCTGCCCGAGCTGTTCGACTCCATCCGCGCGCACCTGGAGCTGGGCTTCCGGTCCATCCGGGTGCAGACCGCGGTGCCCGGCATCAACGCCGTGTACGGCGTCGCCGCCCAGCCCAGCGTCGACGGCAAGCGGTACGACTACGAGCCCGCACAGCGCATCCCGCTGCCCGCCGAGGAGGACTGGGACACGCGCGCGTACCTGCGCCACCTGCCCGCCGTGTTCGAGGCGGTCCGCAACGAGTTCGGCCCGGAGCTGCCGCTGCTGCACGACGGCCACCACCGGATGACCCCCATCCAGGCCGCTAAACTGGGCAAGGCGCTCGAACCGTACGACCTGTTCTGGCTGGAGGACTGCACCCCGGCGGAGAACCAGGAGGCGCTGCGGCTGGTCCGCCAGCACACCACCACCCCGCTGGCCATCGGCGAGGTCTTCAACACGGTGTGGGACTACCAGACGCTGATCCGCGAACAGCTCATCGACTACGTCCGGTCCGCGGTCACCCACACCGGGGGCATCACGGCGATGCGGCGGCTGCTCGACTACGCCGCCCAGTACCAGATCAAGTCCGGCATCCACGGCCCGACCGACATCTCGCCGGTCGGCATGGCCGCCGCGCTGCACCTGGACCTGGCCATCCACAACTTCGGCATCCAGGAGTACATGCAGCACGGTCCGCTCACCAACGAGGTGTTCCGGCAGTCGTTCAGCTTCGCCGACGGGTACCTGCACCCGGGCGACCAGCCCGGCCTCGGCGTGGAGCTGGACACCGAGGCGGCGGCCCGCTTCCCGTACCAGCCGGCGTACCTGCCGTTCAACCGGCTCAAGGACGGCACCGTCCATGACTGGTGACCGGCCGCCCACCCGGCACGTCGTGGTGATGGGCGTGTCCGGCGCGGGCAAGACGACGGTGGCCCGGGGCATCAGCGAGCTGACCGGCCTGCGGTTCGCCGAGGCCGACGAGTTCCACCCGGCCGCCAACGTGGCGCGGATGCGCGCCGGCGTACCGCTCGACGACGCGGACCGCTGGCCCTGGTTGCGCGCCCTGGCCGGGTGGATGGCGGACCGGCACGCCGAGGGGGTCTCGACCGTGCTGACCTGCTCGGCGCTGAAGCGCGCCTACCGGGACGTGCTGCGGCAGGGGCCGGCGGACGTGGAGTTCCTGCACCTGGACGGGGCCGCCGAGCTGATCCGGGACCGGCTGGACCGGCGGGTGGGGCACTACATGCCGGCCAGCCTGCTGGACTCGCAGCGGGCCATCCTGGAGCCCCTGGGGCCGGACGAGTCCGGCGTGGTGCTGGAGGTGGCGGCGCCGCCGGACGAACTGGTCCGGGCGGCGGTCACCCGGCTGGGCCTGCCGGTGCGGGCCGCGGTCGCCGGCCCCTGACGGGCGTCCGCGGGCCGGCGGGGCCGGGCCCGCCGGCTGTCGGTCAGTCGGGGAGGGCGTCCAGGTAGACCCAGCGGCCGTCCTCGCGGACGAACCGGCTGTGCTCGGCCACCGTGCCGGGCCGGCCGGCCTCCCGGTAGTGCGCCCGGAACCGGACCGTCCCCTCGGTGTCGAACAACCCGCCCCGGTCGGTGTCGAGCACCTCCAGCCGGGTCCACCGCGTCCCCGGGCCCAGCCGCAGCCGGGCCGGCCGGGTGGTGGAGTGCCAGGTACGCGACAGGTGCGCGGCGTCGCCCACCGCGAAGGCGCTGTACCGGGAGCGCATCAGCGCCTCGGCGGTCGCCGCCGCGGCGACGCCCCGGTGGACCGGGCCGCAGCAGTCGGCGTACGGCAGGCCGGAGCCGCACGGGCAGGGACCACCGGTGGGGTCGGCCGCGCTCCGGCGGTCACCGCGTTTCGCCACCCGGTCATTCTCGCCGACGGCTCACCGGCCGCTCGTCCGGGCCGCCCGCCGGTTGCCGAACGACTCCATGGTGGTCGCCTTCTTCGCCGGCGTGCGCGTCGCGGCGACCCGGCGGGCCTTGGCGCCGGCGGCGGTCTTCCTGGCGGTGGCCGCGCGGGCCGTGCCCTTGGCGGCCGGTGCCTTCTTCGCCGTGGTCCGCGTGGCCGGTGCCTTCTTCGCCGCGGCCTTCGTGGCGGGCGCCTTCTTGGCGGCGGCCTTGGTGGCCGGAGCCTTCTTCGCCGCCGTGGTGGCCTTCTTCGCGGCGACCGCCTTGGCGGTGGGCCTGCGGGTGGGCGTGGCGGTGCTGGCCGAGGTGGCCTTCTTCCGCGCCACCCGCGCGGTGGTCGGGGTCGGCTTGCCGCCGGGGGTCTTGGCGGCGGTGGCGCCGGTCGCCCGCTTGCTGGCGGTCGCGACCTTCTTCGCCGCGGCCTTGTTCGGCATCGGGGCCTTGCGGGCCCCGGTGGCCTTCCTGGCGCTGCTCGGTCTGGTGGCCGCCTGGGCCATCTGTCCTCCTCGCGGTCCGCCGCGGCCCGGACGCGTGCTGCAGTCCGACGACGCCGGGCCGGCCGGCCCGCGCGGCGCGCGTGTCTTCCCGCCGCGCCGGGTGGTCAAACCCGGGAACACGCCCGGCTGGGCAGCGGCAGCGGGGACATCGATCGGCCCAAGAACCAGGACGTGGATTGGCTCTGCTGATGGGCCATTTCGCGGCCTACCGTCGACTCGGCAACCGACACCCGCGAAGGGACCGAGACGACGATGACCACCGCCGACATGTGGTTCGACCCGCGCTGCCCGTGGGCCTGGAACGCCTCCCGCTGGCTTCTGGAGGTGGAGCGGGTCCGCGACGTCCGGCTCCGCTTCCACGTGATGAGCCTGTCCCTGCTCAACGAGGGACGCGAGGATCTGGAGGAGTGGTACCGGGAGTGGCTGAAGCCGGGCCTCGGCCCGGTCCGGGTCTGCGTCGCGGCCGCGCAGAAGTGCGGCCCGGAGGTGCTGCGCGACCTCTACACGGCGCTGGGGGAGCGGATCCACCACGAGCGCGCCCCCATCGGCCGGGAGCTGTACGCGGCCGCGCTGACCGAGGTCGGCCTGCCCGTCGACCTGGCCGACGCCGCGGACACCGCCGAGCACGACGCGGCCCTGCTGGCCAGCCACCAGGCCGGGCTGACCCCGGTCGGCGAGGATCTCGGCACGCCGACCATCCACGTCACCGGCGCCGACGGGCGGGTGAACGCGTTCTTCGGGCCGGTGGTGGCGCCCATCCCGCGCGGGGAGGACGCCGGCCGGCTCTGGGACGGGGTGCTGCTGGTCTCCGGCACCGACGGGTTCTTCGAGTTGAAGCGGGCGCGGACCCGCCCGCCGATCGAGCGCTGAGGACGGTGGCGCCTCGGCCTGACCGGCCGCGGCGGGTCGGGACACCCCACCCGCCGCGGCCGGTGTCTCAGACCCCGATCCGGCACCAGTCACCCCAGATCGCGAACGTCATGCCCCGGCTCGCCTGGATGTTGACGAACAGGGTGTGTCCGTCCGGGCTGAAGGTGGAGCCGGCGAACTCGTCGTTGGACCGGTCCGCTCCGGTGCTGCTGACCAACCGGTTCAACGCGATGTCGAACAACTCGCCGCGCGGGGTGAGGCCGCGCACGTAGTTGTCGTCCACGTTGTCCTCGCAGACCACCAGCGTGCCGCGAGGGCTGGTGGTCACGTTGTCCGGGAAGTCCAGCACATCGGGCCCGGGCGACTCGTACACCAACCGCAGCACCTGCGCCCGGCAGTCGTACGCCCACACCTGGCCGTGCCCATTGCCGTAGCCGTCGGCGACGGGGCCGGTCGACGTCTCCGCGGGGCCACCGCCCTGGGTGGCGGTGAAGTAGACGACGCCGTCGTCGTACGCCGACCCCTCCAGCCGGGAGAAGTAGGCGGCGCCCCGGTCCCAGCCCTGCCGCGACACGTACGTCAGCGCCTGGTCGTTCGTCGTCGGCGCGACCTGGCCCGGGGTGTACGGGAACCGCGGCGCCGGGTCGTCGATGTCCACCCACTGCACCGGGTACGTCGCGTGCGGCCGCTGTGCGGCGGCCAGGTCCAGATTCCGGCGGCCGCGCACCGCGAGCATCTGCAGCCGGCCCCCGTCGGCCAGCCGGCCGGACCTCATCGGGTCCATCGGGGGCGTGTACCGGTAGAACCCGGACGGGAAACCGAAGTTGTCCTCGGTCAGGTAGAGGTGCCCGCCGCGCGGGTCGTAGGCCACCGACTCGTGCGCGAACCGGCCGGCGGCGGTGATCGGCGCCCGGTCCGACTGCCCGCCCGCGGGTACCTCGTAGATGAAGCCGTGCGGCTGGGTGAGCGGCACGTTGGAGGCGCCGGTGAAGTCCGGGCCGACGTCCGGCCCGTTGACCGTCTCCTCGCAGGTGATCCAGCTGCCCCAGGGCATCCGGCCGCCGGAGCAGTTCATCATGGTGCCGTTCAGGCTGGTCCACGAGCGCCGGACCTCGCCGTGGCGGGTGACCTCGACCGTGGTGGTGCCGCCCTGCGCCATCGGGTCGTACGCCGCGGCGGCGTCGCCGAAGGCGGGGCCGGCATTGTTCACCTCGTGGTTGCGGACCAACCGGACGGTGCCGTCCGGCCCGCGGAAGGCGCCCATGCCGTCGTGCCGGCCGGGCAGCCGCGTGCCGTCGTCCAGCGTGACCGGGAACTCGGTGTCGTGGAACGAGCGGTACTGGAAGCCGTCGGGCAGGTGCAGGCGGACCTTGCCGTCGCGCAGGTCCGGCACCGGCCCCAGGGTCGGTTCGGGTGCCGGACGCCGGCCGGCCGCGCCGGCCTCGCCGCGTGCCACGAACCCGATGAACGGGCCGCCGAGGACGGCGCCGCCCGCCGCGGCGGCGGCGCCGCGCAGCAGGGTGCGCCGGTGGAGATCAGGCATCGGGGGACTCCTTTGTCGCCAGGTCCGCGTCCATCGAGGCCGGGGACCGATCCTCGAAGTAATCCTCGTCACCTGATCACCGCATGGCAACCTCCGGCACGGCCGCCGGGGCGCGGTTCAGGACCGCAGCTCGGCGCGGCCGGGCTGCTCAGGACGCCGGCAGCTCCACCGGCAGCGGCACCGGCCGCTTCGCCACCCGGTCGTCGCCGGAGGAGCGCCCGCGCAGGTGCCGGCCCAGCCAGGGCAGCAGGTGCCGGCGGGTCCAGGCCAGCTCGGCGCGGACCGCCTGGTGCCGGGGCAGGCGGGCGGCGACCGGCAGCGGGTGCGACCACGAGTCGTCGTACCCGGGCAGGCCGGCCGTGTGCGCGAGCGCCGCGGCGATCCGCTCGTGGCCGGCCGTGTTGGCGTGCAGCCGGTCGTCGCTCCACAGCCGGGGATCCGAGGCCACCGCGTGCGCGCCCAGGTCGAGCAGGGTGGCGCCGGTCTCCGCGGTGGCCGCCCGGACCGCCTCGTTGAGCGCCAGCACCCGACCGCGCAGCGGGCGGGCCAGCGGCATCACGGGCGCCGGGTCGGGCAGGGTGAAGGTGAGCACCGTGGCGCCCTGGCCAACCAGCGCCCGTTGCATGGCGCGCACGTCCTCGACCACCCGGTCGGCGTCGAACGACGGTCGCAGCACGTCGTTCATGCCGGCCACCACGGTCGCCAGGTCGGGCGCCAGCTCCAGCGCCACCGGCAGCTGCTCGCTCCGGATCAGCGCGGTGGTGCGGCCGCGGATGGCGAGGTTGGCGTATTCGAGGCCGCCCTGCGCGCGCGCCACCGCCAGGGCGAACCGGTCGGCCCAGCCCCGGTAGCCGCCCGCCCCGTCCGGGTCGTCCAGGCCCTCGGTGGTGCTGTCGCCGATCGCCACGTACCGCCGCCACATCATGCGCGCCAGCCTACGAAACCCGCGGCGGGCGGTTCCGGGGACAGCGTCGGCAGGCCGCGGCCGCTAGCGTGGTGCGGGACATGAGCCCGACCCAGCGCCGCCTCGACCCGGATCAGGTCCGGCGTTACGTGGCCGCCTCCCTCGGCTCCGCGGCCGGCGTGACCGGCTGCGGGCCGCTGACCGGCGGCGGGTTCGCGGCCGTCTGGTGGGTGCATCTGGACGACGGGCGGGCCGTGGTGCTCAAGGTCGGGCCGCCGCCGCACGTCCCGCTGCTGCGCTACGAGCGGGACATGATCGGGGCGGAGGCGCGCTACCTGCGGCTGGTCGCCGCGCGGGCGCCCGCCGTGCCCGTGCCGCCCCTGCTGCACCACGGCTGCGATCCGGTGCTCGGCGACTGGCTGCTCACCGGCCTGCTGCCCGGCCGCACCCTGTGGGACCTGACGCAGGCCGGCGCCGAGGTGGCCCCGGTCCGGGCCGAGTTCGGCCGCGCCCTCGCCGCCCTGCACGCCGTCACCGGCGACCATTTCGGCTACGACGGTGGCCGGGCCGCCGCGCCCACCTGGCGCGGCGCGTACACGGCCATGCTCGACGACCTGCTGGCCGACGCGGCCGACTGGGCGGTGCCGTTGCCCGTCCCGGCGTCCCGCATCCGCGAGCTGGTCGACCGGCACGCCGACGTCCTGGACGCGGTACGCCGCCCGGCGCTGCTGCACTTCGACGGCTGGGCCGGCAACGTCCTCGCCCTGGACGGCCCCGACGGGACACCCCGGCTCAGCGGGCTGGTCGACGGTGAGCGCCACCTCTGGGGCGACCCGCTGCTGGACCTCGTGTCGCCGCTGCTGTTCCGGCGCGCCGAGGACGAGCCGGACGACCCGCTCGTGCGCGCCTACCGGGCGGCCGCGCCGTTCCCGCTGGACGCCGGGGCGCGCCGCCGGCTCGGGCTCTACCGGCTGCACCTCTACCTGCTGATGACCGTGGAGATGCCCAGCCGGGGCATCACGGCCGAGTCCGACCCGTGGCGGGTGGCTCGCCTCGCCGAGCTTGTCGACGCCGAACTGTCCGACCTGGACGGGCCCTGATCCTCCTCAGAGCCAGCCGGAGCGCCGGAACAGCCGGTGCAGGGTGACCGCGGCCGTCGCCATGAGCAGCAGCGCCCCCGCGTAGCCGTAGCGCCAGCCCAGCTCCGGCATGTGCGCGAAGTTCATCCCGTAGACGCCGGCCACCGCGGTCTGCGTCGCGGCGATCGCCGCCCATGCCGCGATCTTGCGCATGTCGTTGTTCTGCTCGACGGCGAGCTGCGCCAGCCGGGACTGGAGGATCGAGTTGAGCAGCTCGTCGTACGAGCCGATGCGGTCCACCGCCCGGGTGAGCCGGCTCTCCACGTCGGCGAACCAGCGGTGCAGCGCCGGCGGCGGGCCCTCGCCCCGCTGCTCCAGCAGCGCGCGCAGCGGCGCCTGCAACGGCAGCACCGCCCGCTTGAACTCCACCACCTCCCGCTTGAGCTGGTAGATGTGCTGGATGTCGGCGTCCCGGTCGGGGGCGAAGACGCTCTCCTCGACGCGTTCCAGGTCCCGTTCCAGGTGCCCGGCGACCTCCAGGTAGAGGTCGACCATCCGGGCGCAGACCGCGTAGGCCACCGCCCACGGTCCCTCGGCGAGCAGCCCCGGCCGGCGCTGCACGTCCTCCCGCACCGGGGTCAGCGCGCCCGTCGCGCCGTGCCGGACGGTGACCGCGAACCGGTCGCCGAGGAACACCATCACGTCGCCGGTGTCGATCACCTCGGAGGTGGCGGTCAGCTCGGCGTGCTCCACATAGCCGGCCGTGCGCAGCACCAGCAGCGTCACGTCGCCGTGCCGCTGGACGGTGGGCCGGTGCCCGTCGGCGAGCGCCTGCGCCACGGCCAGCTCGTCCAGCCCGAAGGTCCGCCCGACCGCGGCCATCACGGCCGCGCCCGGCTCGTGCAGCCCCAGCCAGACGAACGCCCGCCGGGTGCCGCGAGCCCGGTCGTACGCGTCGGCGTAGTGCGGCCGGCCCGGCTCCCGCCGGCCGGCCACGTAGATCGCGCAGTCCACCACCGCGTCCGGGTTGGCGCGGCGCGGCGCCGGCCCGGCCGCCTCGTCGGCGCGGCCGAGCAGGCGGGTCAGGAGGCCGGGCAGCAGCCGCCCGCCCCACCGGGTCCGTGTCGCCGACCGGCCCACCGCGCACCTCCGCCCGCCGAGGAACTGACGGCCTACCGTACGGCCTGCCGGCCCCGCGGCGGTGTCCGGCCCGCGTCAGCGGGCGGCGGTGGCGAAGACCACGATGTTGTCCGGGTAGCTGCCGGTGCGCGGGTCGAACCGGCCGCCGCAGGTGATGAGCCGCAGCCGGGCCTCGGCGCCGCCGCCGTACACCCGCTCGGTGGGGAAGCGCTCCTTCGGGTACGCCCCGACGCCGTCCACGGTGAACACCGCGACCCGCCCGTCGGCCCGGGTGACCTCGACGGTGTCGCCGGGGCGCAGCCGGCCGAGGTCGAAGAAGACCGCCGGGCCGCGCAGCGAGTCGACGTGCCCGACCAGCACGGCGTTACCGGCCTCGCCGGGCGTGGGGCCGCGGCGGTACCAGCCGGCGATCTCCGGATGTTCCAGCGGCGGCACCTCCAGCGCGCCGTTGGAGTCCGTGGCGACCGGAACGATGTCGGCGTCGACGCCGATGCCGGGAATGGCGACGCGGAGCGGCTCCGAGCGGGGGAGCACCGGGCCGGCCGCCCCGGAGCGCTCGGCGGTCGGCGCGGCCGAGGCGCCCGGCTGGGGCGGCGGGTGCGAGGTGGTGCCGAGGCCGGCGGCGACCAGCCCGGCGCCGGTGGCGCCGGCGAGGGTGACGGCGGCGACGATGACGGCGGTGCGGGCTCTCGACGGTCCGCCCGTCCGGTGGCGCTGCGACGACAGGGTCCCACCTCCGTCCGGGGTGGACGCGGTGCCCGCGCCGGTCAGACCGGCGCGGGCACCCGCTCAGGGATGGTGTGGCGGGCCGTCAGGCGACGGTGGTCGCGCGCCGGCGGCGGCGCACCAGCACGTACGTCCCGCCGGCGACCGCTGCGGCGGCCAGCGCGCCGCCCGCGGCCAGCACGCCGGTGTCGCCGTCCCGGCCGCCGGCCCCGGCCTGCGCGCCGCCGATCGGGGTGACGGTGAAGGTGGCCGTGCCGCCGTTGCTGCCGTCGCCGCAGGTGGCGGTGACCGTGTACGTGCCGAGGGTGAACCCGGCGGTGAAGAGTTCGGCGCTCAGCCCGCCGCCCGCCGCGGCGGTCGTGGATCTGACGTTCTGGTCCCGGTTCGGACCGGTGACGCGGAAGAGCGCGTCGCCCGCCTTCGGGTTGCACGTCGTGGTGAGCACGACGGTCCCGCCGACCGGGGTGGTGGCCGGTGAGACGGTGGTGTCCGCGAGGGCGGCGGCCGGGAGCAGCAGTGTGCCGAGGCCCACGCCGACCGCCGCCGATCCGAGAACTGTCTTTGCCTTCATCCGCGTCTTCCCTCACTTTTCGTCCGCTGTCTGCGTGGGACGTCGTTCGGGTGGCCAACTCCGTGACTAGCACCGGTGTGGCCAACACTAGGAGGGTTGCGGCGGTCACTCGGCGTAATTGAGAAATCTTCGCTGCCGTCACGTGTTCCCGGTCGCTCCCCGGTGCGACGGACATGCCCGCCCAGCACGGGCAACCGGGCGACGCGGCTCGTCCCGGCCTGCGTGGAACGTCCCGTCCCGACGGCGCCGCCGCGTCTGTCCGGTTCGACCCCGCCTGCGGTGCTTCGGCCCGGCCTGGGGCGACGTCAGCGGGTCGGTGGCTCGGGGCGGACCAGGCCCACGTCGTAGGCGAAGACCACCGCCTGGATCCGGTCGCGCAGGCCGAGTTTGGTGAGGACGGCGGAGACGTGCGTCTTCACGGTGGCGGTGCTCAGGAACAACCGTTCGGCGATCTCCGCATTGGACAGTGCGCGCGCGGCGAGCGTCAGCACCTCCACCTCGCGGGCGGTGAGCGCGGCGAGCCGCCCCCGGTCGGCGGGCGCGCCGGGCAGCCGGTCGGCGAACCGGTCGAGCAGACGGCGGGTCACCGTGGGCGCCAGCAGCGCCTCGCCCCGGGCCACCACCCGCACCGCCTCGGCCAGATCGGCCGGGCGGGTGTCCTTGAGCAGGAAGGCGCTCGCGCCGGCGCGCAGCGCGGCGTACACGTGCTCGTCGAGGTCGAAGGTGGTGAGCATGACCACCCGCGCCGGGTTGCCGCCGGACACCAGCTCGCGGGTGGCGGCGATGCCGTCCTGCCGCGGCATCCGCACGTCCATGAGCACCACGTCGGGCCGGGTCCGGTTGGCCACCGCCACCGCCTCGACCCCGTCGGCGGCCTCGCCGACCACGGTCAGGTCGGGCCGGGCGTCGAGGACCATCGCGAGCCCGGCGCGGATCAGGTCCTGGTCGTCGGCGACGACCACGCGGACGTTCATCGCGTTGCTCCCACCGGCAGCCGGGCCGCGACGCGGAACCCGCCGGCGGGCAGCGGCCCGGCCTCCAGCGTGCCGCCCAGCAGCCGGGCCCGCTCGCGCATGCCGACGATGCCCCGGCCCCCGCCCGCGCCGGGGCGACGCGGCGGCACCGTGCCGTCGTCGACCACCGCCAGGCTCAGCACACCGTCGCCGTAGCGGACGCTGACGTCGGCCCGGGTGGCGTGGCTGTGCCGCAACGCGTTGGTCAGCGACTCCTGCACGATCCGGTACGCCGACAGCTGCACCCCGCCGGGCAGGTCCTCGGCGCCGGCGTCCCGGTCCATCGTCACCTCCAAGCCCACCGCCCGGACGGCGTCGGCGAGGGCGTCGAGCTGCGCCAGCCCGGGCTGCGGCCCGTCCGGATCAGCGCCGTCGTCGGCGGCCAGCGCGTGCAGCATCGCCCGCAACTCGGTGAGCGCGGACCGGGCCGCCGCGTTGATCGCGCCGAGCGCGGCGCGGGCCCGCTCCGGGTGCGTGTCGAAGACGTCCTCGGCCGCGGCGGCCTGCACGGCGATGACCGCCACGTGGTGGGCCACCACGTCGTGCAGCTCGCGGGAGATCCGTTCCCGCTCCCGGGTGAGCACCTCCCGCTGCCGGTCGCGGCGGCGGTGGAAGTGCCCCCGCTGCAGCTCGCCGAGGGCCCAGCCGAGACCCAGCGCGGTCACCGCGAACAGCAGGTCCCGCCAGCCCCCGGTGAGCAGCTGCCACGGCGTCGGGAGGAGCAGCAGCCCCAGCGCGACCAGCGAGAACCGGGGTGGGCGGAGCCGGGCGACATACGCCAGCGGCACGGTGACCAGGCCGAGCCAGCCGAGCGGAGGGCAGAGCGCCCACAACCCGACACCGGCGAGGGCGGCCACCGCGAGCGCGTACCCCGGTCGCCGGCGGATCCACAGCAGACAGCTGGCCTGCGTGGCGGCGAGGCCGACCGCGGCGGCGGTCCCGCCCGCCGAGGTCGGGGGGGTGCCCGGGGCGAGCAGGACGGTCAGGGCGACGGCGAGCATCACGGCGGCGATGCCGCCGTCGAGCAGCAGCAGGGAACGGGAGCGGGGCGGGCAGTTCACGCCCCGGATGCTAGGCCGCGCACCCGCTCGGAATCATCGGTCGCCAGACGGAGAACCGAGCCGGATCTGGTCCCCGGGAGGGAGGGGCGAACCGGTCCGCGGCGCGATCCGCGGGAGCCCGGTGCGGGCCTAGCGTCCCTGGTGACCGATCCCGCTGATGGAGGTACACCCATGGACACCACGACCACCCCCGCCGTCACCGCCGCCCTTCCGGCGCGCCGCCGCGACCGGGCCCTGGCGGTGCTCGCCGCCACCGCCGCCACCCTGGTGGTGTGGGTCGCCGCCGTCCCCGTTGCCGGGGTGGACCCCGTCGTAAGCAACGGCGGGACCGAGCAGTCCGTGACCGCCGTCGCGGTCGGGGCCAGCACCCTGCTCGCCGGCCTGGCGGCGTGGGCGCTGCTGGCTCTGCTGGAGCGGTTCACCGCCCGGGCGCGGGCCGTCTGGACGGGCGCGGCCGGGCTGGTGCTGCTGCTGTCGCTGCTCGGCCCGCTGGGCGGGGGAGTGGGCGCCGCCGCGACCCTGACCCTGGTCGCCCTGCACCTGGTGGCCGCCGCCGTGCTCGTGCCGCTGCTGCGGCGCACCGCCCGGCGCTGAGGTGCCGGGCCGGAGCCGCCGCCACGGGGGTGGGCGGCTCCGGCCCGCTCAGTCGGCCGCGACCGGCTCCGGCAGCGGCGCGCCGGTCTCCAGCAGGCTCTTGAGGCTGGCCAGCAGCTCCGGCCAGCCGCCGCTGCCGTCGAGCTGGCCGCTGATGGCCCGGTGCATCTCGCTGTCGGGCGAGAAGTCGTCGTGCGTCACGGTCAGCCGGACCGTCTCGCCGTGCGGGGCGAGGTCGAAGGCGACCTTCGAGCGACGCTCGCCGAGCCGGGCGGCCAACTCCTCGTCGGACCAGCCGAAGTGCGCGGCGTGCTCCGGCTGGAAGCCGTGCCAGGTGTACGCGAGCCGCCGGTAGGGCTCGGCCTCCAGCACCCGCTGCCCGAGGTCCCTGGGCTCGGCGTCGGGGGAGTCCTGCCAGAGCAGCGGCGAGCCGGGCCGCCAGTCGGAGACCAGGGTGACGCCGCCCCAGTAGCGGCGGGTGAACTCGGGCGCGGTGAGCGCCGTCCAGAGCCGCTCCGGTGTGGTGCGGATGTAGGTGGTGTAGACGAACGTCGGGCGCGTCATGGGCTGCCCCTCCAATGCTGTCTGCAGGTCGGCGAGGGCCTGTGCCCGGGCGCGGTCGTACCGGCCGATCCACCGGTCCGCGACGGCGTTGATCGGGGCGGCGTTGAGGTGGTGCAGCTTCTCCCGGCCGCGTCGCGTGGTGGTGACGAGGCCGGCCGCCTCCAGCACCGCGAGGTGCTTGCTCACCGACTGTCGGGTCATGTCGAGCCCGGCGCACAGCTCGCGCAGGCTCTGTCCGTTGCGGGCGTTGAGGCGGTCGAGCAACCGGCGCCGGCTCGTATCGGCCAGCGCCCGGAACACGTCGTCCATCCGTCGTCCTTTCCGCGACAGGCAACCGTCCGGCTGCCTGTCGTCAGAATACGCAGCCCCATGGTTGCCTGTCCAGCGCTGACCAAGGAGCTAGCCTCCTAGGACGCCCTAGAAGGTGTGCAGTGGTCGGCCGGCTACGCCGTTGCACTGACGTTGACGCATGACGTGGTGCCCGGATGCAGGGCGGGGCCCCCCGCCCGACCGGCGGTGGCGGTCGGGGAGGGGGCCCGCCATCTGGTCAGGCGACCGGTTCGGGGGCGGCGCCCGCGCCGGTCTCGGTACGGGCTGCGGGGACGAGCCGGCTGTCGCCCGCGTCGGCGTGGTAGTCGTCGGCGGTCGTGCCGTCGGTGCCGTCGGTCACCTTCGCGGCCCGGAGAATCAGCGTGCCCAGCATCGCGACCAGCAGGTTCACCAGTACGGCCACAAAGCCGACGTAGACCGCCGAGGGAGAAAGCCGAGCCGCCGAAGTGCTGCCGGCCGTTCGCACCCGGGATCTGATAGAGCATCCACATGCCCAGGCCCATCCCGGCGACCCACCCGGCGATCAGCGCGCCCCGGTGGAACCAGCGGGTGTAGAGGCCCAGCGCCACTGCGGGCAGCGTCTGCAGGATGATGACCCCGCCGATGAGCTGGAGGTCGATGGAGAACTGCGGGTCGAGGAAGACGATGCAGGCCACCGCGCCGACCTTTACCACCAGCGAGGTGATCTTCGAGACGTTCGCCTCCTGCGCCGGGGAGGCGTCGCGCCGCAGATATTCCTTGTAGATGTTGCGGGTGAACAGGTTCGCCCCCGCGATCGACATGATCGCCGCCGGCACCAGGGCGCCGATCCCGATCGCGGCGAAGGGGTTCGTGACGGGCATGGTTGATCTTTTCATCCCGACCACGACCGGGAAAATCCGGTCGGGGTGACGCTCCGGGGGCTGGTAGGTTCGCTCGCCGTGACGGGCATCGCGGGGGATCGGCTGGACGGGCGCTTCGCCCGGCTCTGGACGGCCAGCACCATGTCGGCGCTGGGCAGCGGCATGGCCACGGTGGCCGCCCCGCTCTACGTGGCCTCGCGGACCGACGATCCGCTGACCGTCTCGGCCGGCGCCGCGGTGGCCTGGCTGCCGTGGCTGCTGTTCGCGCTGCCGGGCGGGGTGCTGGTCGACCGGGTGGACCGGCGCCGGCTCATGGTGGTCATCGACTGGGTGCGCGTCGCCGTGCTGGCCGTGCTGGCCGCCGCGCTGGTCACCGATCGGGCCGGGGTGCCGCTGCTCTACGCGGTGCTGTTCGTGGTCAACACCGGTGAGGTGGTGTTCCGCACCGCCGCCCAGGCGGTCGTGCCGGCGGTGGTGCCCCGGTCCCGCCTGGAGCGGGCCAACGGCTGGCTGGGCGGGGGCACCCAGATCATGCAGAACATGGTCGCCGGGCCGCTCGGCGGCTTCCTCTTCGTGGTGGCCGCGGCCATCCCGTTCGCCGTGAACGCCGGCACGTACGCGCTCAGCGCCGTCCTCGTCGGCCTGCTCGCCGGGTCGTACCGGGGCTCGCCGGGGGCGGGCGGGCGCCGCTCGGTCCGCGCGGAGGTCGCCGAGGGCTTCCGCTGGTTGCTGTCCCACCGCCTGCTGCGCACCATGACCCTGCTCATCGGGCTGCTCAACGTCACTCTGACGGCCGCCCTGGCGGTGCTCGTGCTGCTCGCCACCGACCGGCTCGGCCTCGGCTCGGTCGGCTACGGCGCGCTGTTCACCTGCATGGCGGTGGGCGGGCTGCTCGGCTCGGCCGTCGGCGACCGGCTGGTCGCCGCCATCACGGCCACCTGGACCGTCCGGGTGGGCCTGCTGATCGAGGCGGGCCTGCACCTGGCCCTGGCGGCCTCGCGCAGCGCCGTGGTGGTCGGGGTGGCGCTGTTCGCCTTCGGGGTGCACGGCGCGCTGTGGAACATCGTGGCCAACTCGCTGCGCCAGCGACTCACCCCGCCCGCGCTGATGGGCCGGGTGGGCAGCACCACGCTGTTCATCGCGGCGGGCGGCAACTGCGTCGGCGCGTTGCTCGGCGGGGTGGTCGCCGACCGGTACGGGATCACGGCGCCCTACTGGGTGGGGCTCGTGGTCGCCGTCGGGGTGATCGCCGCGACCTGGCGGGTGTTCGACCGGGCCACGGTGGCCGCCGCCTACGCCGACCCGGCCCCGGAGGGCCGGGACACCCCGGCGACCGTCGCGTGAGGGTCCGCGCTCAGGGCAGCGGCGGCACCGGGAGGGTGACGCCCTGCGCCGCCGCCTGGTGCGCCAGCTCGATCAGCTCGACCACCCCGACCGAGTCCGCCGGGTCCACCGGCAGCGGCGCGCCGTCCCGCAATGCCGCCGCCAGCTGCGTGTAGAAGTCCTGGTAGCGGCCCGCCTCGGTGGGCACCGCCCGCAGGTCGCCGTCGGCGCCGAGCCGGCCGTACGCCTCGGGGTCGACCTCGCCCCAGCCCGGCGTGCCGGGCCGGCCGCCGTCGCGCAGCGCCGCCTCCTGCGGGTCCAGCCCGTACGTGGTGTACGCGGCCCGGTCGCCGAGCACCCGGAAGCGCGGGCCGAGCTGGGCGGTCAGCGCGCTCATCCACAGGTGGGAGTGGACGCCGTTGGTGTGGGTGAGCGCGACGAACGCGTCGTCGTCCACCTCGGCGCCCGGTCGGCGCCGGTCCACCTCGGCGTAGACCCGCCGCACCGGGCCGAACAGCCGCACCGCCTGGTCGACCAGGTGGGCGCCGAGGTCGAACAGGGCGCCACCGGCCTCGCCGGGCGCGGCGCTCTCCCGCCAGCCGGGCTTGATGGCCGGCCGCCACCGCTCGAACCGGGACTCGAAGCGGGTCACCCGGCCCAGCTCGCCGGCCTCGACGAGCCGCCGCACGGTCAGGAAGTCACCGTCCCAGCGGCGGTTCTGGAACGCGGTCAGCGGCACCCCGGCGGCGGCCGCCTCCGCGACCAGCGCCCGCCCCTCGGCGGCGGTCGGCGCGAGCGGCTTGTCCACCACCACCGGCAGCCCGGCCGCCACGGCGGCCCGGGCCATCGGCACGTGCTGCCGGTTCGGCGTGGCCACCACGATGAGGTCGACCGTGTCGCCCTGCCAGAGCTGGTCGGTGTCGTCGAGGACCCGGGCGTCCGGGTGCTCGGCCTTTACCTGCGCGCGGCGCTCCGGGTCCCGCGTCACCACCGCGTCCAGCCGTAGGCCGGGTGTGGCGGCGACCAGCGGGGCGTGGAACACCCGCCCGGCGATCCCGTACCCCAGCAACCCCACCCGCAGCGGCGCCTGCGCCATGCCGTCCCCCGTCCTCGATGATCCCCTGCGAATCTACGCGGCGCGTCCGGCCCGGGACGGCGGGTCCCGGGCGGCGGCCCACCTGCGGGTGTGGCAGCGTGGGCGGGTGCACCCAACGCCGGTCGAGGTCGACGTCGCGCTGGTCGGCGGCGGCGGCGCCGCCTCCCTGGTGCTGGCCGCCCTGGCCCGCCACGACGTGACCGGCCTGCGGGTCGCCGTGGTCGACCCGGTGCGCAAGCGCGGCCAGGACCGCACCTGGGCGTTCTGGGGCGCCCCGGGCGGCGACCTGGACCCGCTGCTGAGCGCGAGCTGGTCGCGGGTCGACGTGGTCACGCCCGCCGGCCGCCGGGTCCTGCCGCTCACCCCGCTGAGGTACGCCATGCTCCGCTCCGCCCCGGTCTACGACCGGGCTGCCGCGGCCGAGCGGCGGCTGGACGCCGTGCGGATCGGCGCGCCGGCCGGGGCGCTGGCCGACGACGGTCACCGGGTGACCGTCCACGATCCGGAGGGGCGGCCGCTGGTCCGGGCCGGTTGGGTGCTCGACTCCCGGCCCCGCCCGCCGGCCCGGCCCGGTCGGACGAGCTGGTTGCAGCACTTCCGCGGGTGGTGGCTGGCGGCCGACGGGCCCACCTTCGACCCGGGCCGGGCGGTGCTCATGGACTTCCGCACCCCGCAGCCCGCCCGCGGCGTCTCCTTCGGCTACGTGCTGCCGGTCGACGACCGGTATGCCCTGGTCGAGTACACCGAGTTCGGCCCGGCCGTGCTCACCGACGCGGGCTACGACGCGGCGCTGCGCGGGTACGCCGGCCTGCTCGGCCTGGACCTGTCCGCGCTGCGGGTGCGGGAGGTGGAGAACGGGGTGATCCCGATGACGGACGGCCCGTTCGTGCCCCGTCCCTCGCCGCGGGTGGTCCGGCTCGGCACCGCGGGCGGCGCCACCCGCCCGTCCACGGGCTTCACGTTCTCCGCGATGCTCCGGCAGGCCGAGCAGGTGGCCGGGGCCCTGGCGGCGGGCCGGCCGCCGGTGCCGGCGCCCGCCTACCCGGGGCGGCACCGGTGGATGGACGCGGTGGCGCTGCGCGCCCTGGACCGGGGGCACGTCGGCGGGGTGGCGTTCTTCGAGCGGCTGTTCGACCGGAACCCGCCGGAGCGGGTGCTGCGTTTCCTCGACGGGGCCACCTCGCCGGCCGAGGACCTGGCGGTGATGCGGTCCAGCCCGCTGCTGCCGATGACCGGCGCGGTGCTCGGCGACGCGGCCGGCCGGCTGCGCGCCCGGTGGGGCCGCGGCCCGGCCGCCACCCCCGGGCCGGCGGCCGGACCGCGGGGCGCCGGTCAGGCCGGCTCGTAGCGGCCGGCCCGCTGCCCGGCCCTGCA
This sequence comes from Micromonospora sp. AMSO31t, assembly GCF_008868175.1. Classification (GTDB taxonomy): domain Bacteria; phylum Actinomycetota; class Actinomycetes; order Mycobacteriales; family Micromonosporaceae; genus Micromonospora. Next base: position 4,239 of record NZ_WBKT01000026.1, on the reverse strand, counting down.
CCCGCACACGAACGGCGACCGCCGGTGTCGACAGCGGTCAGCGGCGGAGTTCCGCGGCGACCCGGTCGCGAACCAGCACCCGCAGCCGCTCCATGGGGTCGCCGTCGCCGGCGCCGAGCCGGTTGCGCACCGCCACCACGGTCAACCCCAGCTCCGGGTACGCGAACGCCAGGCTGCCGCCGCTGCCGGCCGTGCCGAACGACCCGTCGGCGTCGACCGCGTAGCCGAGGCCGAACGTCGTCTCCTGCCCGAAGACCCACTCCTCGGCGCGGACCGCCACGGCGGAGACCTCCCGGAGGCGTTCCGGTGCGATGAGCCGGACCCCGTCGACCGGGCCGAGCAGCGCCGCGTACATCCGGGCGACCGCGCGGGCCGACATCGTGCCGACCGCGGGCACGTCGGCGCGCAGCACGTCGGGGCGGCTGCCGGTCGTGGCGTCCGGGCGGACGTGCGGTGGGGCCACCGCGTCGAAGTGGGGCAGGTTGGCGCCCGCCCAGGTCATGAGGGCGGCCAGGCCGGCGTCCTCCAGCCGGGCCAGCCGGGGCAGGTCGGCCTCCGGCACGCCGAGGAACAGCTCGCCGGTCACCCCGAGCGGCCCGGCCACCTCCTCGGCCAGCACCTGCGAGACCGGCGTGCCGGTGACCCGCCGGACCACCTCGCCGACCAGCCAGCCCCACGTCCAGGCGTGGTACGCCAGCCGTTCGCCGGGCGCCCACCGGGGCTGCGCGTCGGCGAGCAGCCCGCACATCCGGTCCCAGTCGGTGAAGTCCGCCGGGGTGATGTCGGGGGGAAGGGTGGGCAGCCCGGCGGTGTGGGTGAGGGCGTGCCGCAGCGTGATGCCGTCCTTGTCGTGCCGGGCGAACTCCGGCCACACCTCGGCGATGCGCAGGTCGTAGTCGAGCCGACCCCGCTCGGCGAGCACGTGCACGACGGTGGCGGTGAGCCCCTTGCCGGTGGACACGGCGTGCACCGGGGTGTCGGCGGTCAGCGGCCGGCCGGTGGTGGTGTCGGCCAGCCCGGCCTGCTCCTCGACGATCGGCGCGCCGGCCAGGTACGCGGCCACCTGCACGCCCGCCTCCCGCCCGGAGGTGACCAGGTCGTCGACTGCCTCGCGTACCTCGGCCCGCAGGCCGTCCCAGCGCCCGTCCATGATCAGCGACCCTGCCAGACCGCCGCGCGGGTGTCGTGCGGTTTTCCGCCGCCGGTCGGCGGCCGGCCGGCGGGTCGGGTGGTCCCGCGCCGGGACGTACCGGGTAGGTTGCCGGCATGGTGGAGGCGGCGACCGGCGGGGTCGTGGAGATCTGGACCGACGGTGCGTGCAGCGGCAACCCGGGCCCCGGCGGGTGGGGTGTGCTGCTGCGCTGGGGCGGGCACGAGCGCGAGCTGTGCGGCGGCGAGGCCACCCCGACCACCAACAACCGGATGGAGCTGACCGCCGCGATCCAGGCGCTGGAGAGCCTCACCCGCCCGGTCACCGTGCGCCTGCACACCGACAGCACGTACGTGCGCAACGGCATCACGAGCTGGCTGGCCTCCTGGAAACGCAACGGCTGGCTGACCGCCGCGAAGCAGCCGGTGAAGAACGCCGACCTGTGGCAGCGCCTGGAGGCGGCCTGCGCCCGGCACGACGTGACCTGGCTCTGGGTGAAGGGCCACAACGGGCACCCGGAGAACGAGCGTGCCGACGCGCTGGCGAACCGGGGGATGACCGAGGCGCGGGCCACGGCGGTGGCCGCCCGCTGACCCGGGCGGGTTGTGTCGACCCCGGTCGATGGGTAACGTAGCGGATCGATGCCATCACGGACAGTCGCCCTCCCGGAGGTGTCCGCGTGACCGTTGCCGCCCTCACCGACCTGCCGCTCTGGCCGCCGATCAACCTCGACCGTGATCCGCTCGTCCCGCTGGACGCGGGGGAGCGTCGGCGGTTCGCCGGTCCGGTCACCCGGGTGCGGCTTCCCACCGACGCCACGGCCTGGCTGGTGACCCGGCACGCCGACGTCAGGCAGATGCTGCGCCACCCCGGCTTCAGCGCGGACCTGACCCGGCCCGGCTTCCCGCTGCTGCGCCGGATCCCGCCCGGCGCGTTCGGCGACCGCCGGGGCGGGTTCATCCGGATGGACGGCGTCGAGCACACCCGGCTGCGCCGGATGCTCACCGCCGAATTCATGATCAGGAACGTGCGGCGGATCGAGCCGCTGATCCGGCAGACCGTCGACCGGGCGCTGGACGGCCTGCACGCCGCCGGCCCGCCCGCCGACCTGGTCACGCACGTCGCCCTGCCGGTGCCGTCGATGGTGATCTGCCACCTGCTCGGCGTCCCCTACGCCGACCACGACTTCTTCCAGGAGCGCAGCCGGACGCTCATCGACCGGGACGCCCCGCCGGAACGGGTCCAGCGACACGTGCGGGAGCTGCGCGACTACCTGCACCGGCTGGTCGAGGCGAAGGTGGCCACCGGGGAGCGCGCCGACGACCTGCTCAGCCGGCTGGCCCGGGACCGGGTCGACACCGGGGAGCTGGCCCTCGACGAACTGGTCGGCATGGCGGTGCTGCTGCTCATCGCCGGCCACGAGACGACCGCCAACATGATCGGCCTGAGCACCCTGCTGCTGCTGCGCCACCCCGCCCGGTACGCCGCGCTGCGGGACGACACCGGGCACGCCGAGGGCCTGGTCGACGAGCTGCTGCGCTACCTCAGCATCGTGCGCACCGGCCTGCCCCGCCTGGCCACCGAGGACGTCGAGATCGGCGGGCGGCTGATCCGGGCCGGGGAGGGCGCGATCGCGGTGCTGTCCCTGGCCAACCGGGATCGGACCGCCTTCGACCGGCCGGACGAGTTCGACCCCTACCGGGCGGCGCAGCAGCACGTCGCGTTCGGCTTCGGGGTGCACCAGTGCATCGGCCAGCCCCTCGCCCGCGCGGAGCTGCGGATCGCGCTCGTGGAGCTGGCCCGCCGGTTCCCGCGGCTGCGGCCGGCCGCCACCGCCGGGCGGCTGCCGACCCGGGACAGCTCGGTCGTCTACGGCCTCGACGCGCTGCCGGTGACCTGGTGAGCGGGGCCGTGCGGGTCCGGGTGGACCGGGACCGGTGTTGCGGGGCCGGCAACTGCGTGGTGACCGCGCCGGAGGTGTTCGACCAGGATGACGCGGACGGCCTCGTGCTGCTGCGCCGGGCCGAACCGCCCGCCGACGCGGCCGACCGGGTGCGCCTCGCCGTGGAGCTCTGCCCGGCCGGGGCGATCAGCGTGGCGCCCCGGCCGGTGCCGGAGCGCTCCTCGACATCGTGAGGCGCCGGTCCGCTCAGCGCTCCGGGCGGCCCTCCTCGATCTCCTCCGGCTCGTTCGCCGGGTCGGCGGTGCCGGAGACGTCGGCCACGTCGTAGCCGGCGCGGCTGACCTCCCGGGCGGAGCGACGATCCTCGGCCGGCAGGTCGGCGAAGTCGTCGCCGGTGTCGTCGGTGCTGTGCAGGGACTCGCCCGGCGGGCGCAACGACGCCTCGTACGCGGTCGCGCCGTCGGGCTCGTCGGTGGCGGCGCGGCCGAAGGACTCTTCACTCGTCATGTGGCACTCCTGCCCATCGGGGGCGGGGACAAACGCTCAGCGGGCCGCGTCCGGGTGGGTCGGCATCGAGGAGCCGCCGGAGCTGCTGCCCGACGCCCCACCGGCCACGCCGGAACCGTCGTCCTCGGTCACCTCGTCCGGTTTCGGCGCGCCCGGCTCCGGCGCCGGCACGTCGGTGTCCGCCTCCACCTGGACCAGCCGGGCCTGGCCGACCTCGTCCTCGGCGTGCGCCGGATCGACCGGCTGCCTGCCCTGCCGTGTCTCGTATTTCACCGGCCGTGTCTCGTGCTTCACCGGTCCGCCTCCCATCCGTCGCGCGGTGACGCCGCCTACCCGGGGCGGTCGCCGCGAAACCCGGCCGTGCTCTTCCGCCGCCCGCGGTGTCGTCAGCGGCGGCGCCGGCCCGCGGAGCGGCCGCCCGTCGGGCGCCCACCTCCCGACCGCCCGCCGGACGGTGGCGTGGCCCCGGGCGACCCGGCCGGGGTGACGGTCAGCGACCAGTGCGCCGGTCGGCGCAGGCCGCGCGGCAGGACCGTGCGGTGGTCGCCGCGGGCCGCGTCGAGCTGGGACTGGTGCACGAACAGGCAGTCGCCCAGGTCGGCGCCGCGCAGGTCCGCCCCGCGCAGGTCGGCCCCCGTGAGGTCGGCCGCGCCGAGGTCGGCCCCGCGCAGGTCCGCGC
>NZ_WBKT01000025.1 GCF_008868175.1 Micromonospora sp. AMSO31t | reverse complement strand
GGTCCCGGGTGCCGGCCCCCGCCTGGTCGCGGCGAACGTGCGGCCCGGCACCCGGGACATGACGGTCGCCGCCGCGCTCACCCGCGACGAGGCCCGCGCGGCCATGGAGACCGGCATCCGGATCGCCGGGGAACTGGTCGACGCCGGGGCGGGCATCCTGCTCACCGGGGACATGGGCATCGGCAACACCACCCCGGCCGCCGCGCTGATCGCCGCGTTCACCGGGGTCGACCCGGCCGCGGCGACCGGGCGGGGCACCGGGGTCGACGACGAGACGTACGCCCGCAAGGTCGGCGTGGTGCGAGCCGCGCTGGACCGGCACGCGCCCGACCCGGCCGACCCGCTGGGGGTGCTGGCCACGGTCGGCGGCCTGGAGCACGCCGCGCTGGCCGGGCTGGTCCTCGGCGCCGCCGCGCGCCGCGTGCCGGTGCTGCTGGACGGCGTCATCGCGGTCAGCGCCGCGCTGGCGGCCGCCGCGTTCGCGCCGGACGCCGTCGGTGCCATGGTCGCCGGGCACCGCTCGGCCGAGCCGGGCGCCACGGCCGCCCTGCGGCACCTCGGCCTGGACCCACTGATCGACCTCGGGCTGCGCCTCGGCGAGGGCACCGGCGCGCTGCTCGCGCTCCCCGTCGTCACGGGCGCGGTCCGGGTGCTGCACGAGGTCGCCACCTTCGACTCGGCGGGAGTGGCCGAGAAGTGAGCGGGCGAGGCCCTCGGCTCAGCGTGCCGGCCCGGTCCGTCGGGGAGGCGGCCAGGTGAGCGGCAACCCGTACCCGCTCGGGTTGCGGCTGGCCAGCCGGCGGGTGGTCGTGGTCGGCGGGGGAGCGGTGGCCACCCGGCGGGTGCCCGCGCTGCTCGACGCCGGAGCGGACGTCCTGCTCGTGGCGCCGGAGCTGACCCCGGCGCTGCGGGCGCACGTGGACGCCGGCCGGCTGCGCTGGGAGCCGCGCCGGTTCGCACCGGACGACCTGGACGGCGCCTGGCTGGTCCAGGTGGCCGTGGACGACCGGATCGCCGCGGCCGCGGTCAGCGCCGCCGCCGCCGAGCGGCGCATCTTCTGCGTCCGCGCCGACGATCGGACCGCCGCCACCGCGTGGACCCCGGCGGTGACCCGGCACGGCCCGGTGACGGTGGCCGTGCTGGGCGGCGGCGACCCCCGCCGCGCCATGAGCGTCCGCGACGCGGTCCGCGACCTGCTGGGTGCACGCAAGGGCCCCCTGTCGACGCCTGCGGCGGAGCAGGGGTCCCGTGCTGGCGCGGGCGGGCGGGTGGCGCTCGTGGGCGCCGGGCCGGGGGACCCGGAGCTGATCACCGTGAAGGGCTGGCGGCTGCTCACCGAGGCGGACGTGGTGGTCGCCGACCGGCTCGTCCCCGGGCTGCTCCTCGACGAGTTGCGCTCCGACGTCGAGCTGGTCGACGCCTCCAAGATCCCGTACGGGCCGGCGCGGGCCCAGGAGGAGATCAACCGGATCCTGGTGGACCGCGCCCGGGCGGGGAAGGCCGTGGTGCGGCTCAAGGGCGGCGACCCGTACGTCTTCGGCCGGGGCGGTGAGGAGTTGCTGGCCTGCGCCGAAGCGGGCGTGCCGGTGACCGTGGTGCCCGGGGTGACCAGCGCCATCTCGGTGCCCGCGGCGGCCGGGGTGCCGGTCACCCACCGCGCCGTGGCACACGAGTTCACGGTGGTCTCCGGACACGTCGCGCCCGACTCGCCCGACTCCCTGGTCCGGTGGGAGTCCCTCGCCGGCCTGCGCGGCACCCTGGTGATCCTCATGGGCCTGAAGAACCTCGCGGCGATCAGCGCCACCCTCGTGGCGCACGGCCGGGCGGCGCACACCCCGGCCGCGGTGATCCAGGAGGGCACCACGAGCGGGCAGCGGACCCTCCGCTCGACCCTCGGCACGGTGGCCGCCGACGTGACGGCCGCCGGACTGCGCCCACCCGCCATCGTGGTCGTCGGCGACGTCGTCGGCGCCCTCGACACCTGACGGGCCCGCGCACCGCCACGACGCCGCGCCGGAGCGGACCAGACGAGCGGCCCGGGACCTGATGGTCCCGGGCCGCCGTCGTGGCGGTCAGGTCACTGCTTGAGCATGTTGTCGAGCATCAGGGCACAGCGGATCAGCCCGAGGTGGCTGTAGGCCTGCGGGTGGTTGCCCAGCCCGCGCTCGGCCAGCGGGTCGTACTGCTCGGGGAGCAGCCCGGTCGGCCCGGCCGTGTCGACCATCTGGACGAACAGCTCCTCCGCGTCGGTGCGCCGGCCGGTGCGCAGGTACGCCTCGATCAGCCACGCCGTGCAGATGTGGAAGCCGCCCTCCCGGCCGGGCAGGCCGTCGTCCCAGTGGTAGCGGTAGACGACCGGGCCGCTGCGCAGCTCGGCCTCGATCTTCAGCACCGTGGACAGGAAGCGCGGGTCGTCCCCGGCGAGCAGCCCCGAGATGCCGATCCACAGCGACGAGGCGTCCATCTCCTCGTAGCCGTAGGCGACGCTGTAGGCCTCGGCCTCCGGGTGCCACCCGTGTTCCAGCACGTTGTCGGCGATCCGGTCGCGCAGCTCGACCCACTCCGGCCGGTCCTCGCCGCCGTGCTGCCGCACCACGTGCAGGGCCCGGTCGACGGTCATCCAGAGCATGACCTTGGAGAAGACGTGGTGCCGGGGCGGGAGGCGGGCCTCCCAGATGCCGTGGTCGGGCTCGTGCCAGCGGCGGCGGACCGCCTCGACCATGTTCTCCAGCACCCGCCACTCGTCGTCGCGCACCGAGCCCCGGGCGTCGGCCACCGCGGCGATCAGGTCCGCGACCGGCCCGAAGACGTCGAGCTGAAGCTGGTGGTTGGCGAGGTTGCCGACCCGGACCGGCCGGGAGCCGGCGTAGCCGGGCAGGGTGTCGATGACCGCCTCGGCGCCCAGCTCGTAGCCGTCGACCGTGTAGAGCGGGTGCAGCCGCTCCGGGTGCCCGCCGGTGCGGTCGATGACGCCGTCGACCCAGCGCAGCAGGCCCTCCGCCTCCTCGGTGGAACCGAGGTCGACAAGCGCGCGGGCGGTCATGGCCGCGTCCCGCAGCCAGCAGTAGCGGTAGTCCCAGTTGCGGACGCCGCCCAGCTCCTCGGGGAGCGAGGTGGTCGCCGCGGCGAGGATCGATCCGGTCGGCTCGTGGCAGAGCCCGCGCAGGGTGAGCGCGCTGCGGGCCACCAGGTCCCGGGCGGTGCCGGGCAGCCGCAGCGAGGCCACCCAGTCCTTCCAGGGCTGCTCGGCGGCGGCCTGCCGCTCGTGGATCGGCACCCGGTGGTGTTCCAGGCTCTGCGTGCCGAAGCGCAGCTCCAGCACCACCTGGCCGCCGGCTGCCGACAGGTCCACCACGGCCTTGGCCGTCTCGTAGCCGGCGTCGTTGGTGACCTCCCACTCGACGCCTGGCGAGTAGAGGGCCACCGGCTCGTTGGAGCCGAGCACCAGCAGACCGTCGTCCAGCGGCTGGAGCTGCACGGCGACCTGGCCGAACTCGGGGCGCGGGGCGAAGTCGACCCGGGCCCGCCCGGTGCCGCTGAGCACCCGGACCAGCGTCGAGTCGCCGGTGACGACCACCGGGCCGTCCGGCGTGGTCTCCTTGGCCGGCAGGTCCAGCCAGTCGGTCACGGTCAGGCCGGACCAGCGGGTCTCCACCGTCATGGTGTTGCTGCGGTAGCGCTGGCCCAGCGGGATGCCGCCCCGCTGCGGGCCGACCGTGAAGTGCCCGGCCGGGCTGCCGCCGACCAGGTCCGCGAAGATCGCCGCCGAGTCCGGCTTCGGGTGGCACAGCCAGGTGATCTTGGCTTCGGGGGTGACCAGCGCGACCGTGCGGCCGTTGGCCAGCATCGAGTGCCGTTCGATCGGCACCGCCCGCTCGCCGAAGAGCCAGTGCCGCCGGGTCTCCAGCAGCAGGCCCAGCGCCCGGGCCGCCTCGATCGGCTCGGCCACCCGGTAGTCGGCCCGGGTGTCGCCCGGGCCGATCTTGATGCCGACGTCCGGCCCGTGCAGGTTGCCGAAGGCGTTCTCGTCGGTGACGTCGTCGCCGATGAACAGCACCGCGCTGGCCGCGAGCTGGGTGCGGAGCTGGTCGACCGCGGTGCCCTTGTGGGTCGCCACCACGGACAGCTCGATGACCTCCTTGCCCTGGGTGACGGTGACGTCCTCCCAGGTGGCGGGGCCGCTGCGGACCGCCTCGATGGCCGCGGCGGCGATCTGCGGGTCGACCCCGCGGGTGTGCACCGCGACGCTGGCCGGCTTGCGTTCCAGGCGTACGCCCGGGTGGGCCGCGGCGATCTCGCGCAGCTCGCTGCGGAGCCGGTGCCGGACCGCGATCAGTTCCGGGGTGAGCCGCTCGACGAAGCCGATGTCGAACTCGGACCCGTGGCTGCCCACCAGGTGCACCTCGCTGGGCAGCCGGGACAGCGTGGCCAGGTCGCGCAGCGCGCGGCCGGAGACCACCGCGACGCTGGTCTGCGGCAGGGACGCCAGGGCGCGGACCGCGGCCACCGACTCCGGCAGCGGCACGGCCTTGCTCGGGTCCTCGACGATCGGCGCCAGGGTGCCGTCGTAGTCGCAGGCGACCAGGAGCTGGGGGACCCGGGCGATCCGGCCGATGGCGGCGCGCAGCTCGGGATCCATCACCCCGCCGGGCGGAGTGGTGGGGGTGCTCGTGCTCACGCAGCCTCCGCATCGGGCACGCCGAGTTCGGTCAGGAAGGACTTGGCCCAGTGGCCGACGTCGTGGCTGCGCAGGTGGCGTTGCATTATCCGCATCCGGCGGCGGGCCTCGGGTTTCTCGACGTGCACGGCGCGCAGCAGCGCGTCCTTGACCGCGTCGGGGTCGTGCGGGTTGCACAGGAACGCCTGGCGCAGCTCGGTGGCGGCGCCGGCGAACTCACTGAGCACGAGCGCGCCGCCCTGGTCGGCGCGCGATGCGACGTACTCCTTGGCCACCAGATTCATTCCGTCTCGCAGCGGGGTCACCATCATCACGTCTGCCGCGACGTACATCGCGGCGAGTTCGGAGCGACTGTACGACTGATGCAGATAATGCACCGCCGGCACGCCGACCCGTCCGAATTCGCCATTAATCCGGCCGACCTCGCGTTCGACCTTCACCCGAAGTGCCTGGTAGTGCTCCACGCGCTCGCGGCTCGGCGTGGCTACCTGCACCATGACCGCGTCGGGGACTGTCAACTTTCCGTCAGCGAGGAGTTCGCGGAAGGCCTTCAGCCGGAGTTCGATGCCCTTGGTGTAGTCGAGCCGGTCGACGCCCAGGATGATCGTCTTCGGGTTGCCCAGCTCCTCGCGGATCTGCTTGGCACGGGCCTGGATCGCCGGGTCCTCGGCCAGCCGCTCCATCTCCCGGGTGTCGATCGAGATGGGGAACGCGCCGGCCTTCACCTGCCGCCCGTCGACCTGGATCATCTGCCCCTCGTAGCGGAGGCCGAGCAGGTGCCGGGCCAGCCGGACGAAGTTCTGTGCCGCCAGCCGCTGCTGGAAGCCGACCAGGTCGGCGCCGAGCAGGCCACGCAGGATCTCGGTGCGGAACGGCATCTGCATGAACAGCTCGATCGGCGGGAACGGGATGTGCAGGAAGAACCCGATCCGCAGGTCCGGCCGCAGCTCCCGGAGCATCGCCGGCACGAGCTGGAGCTGGTAGTCCTGCACCCAGACCGTGGCGCCCTCGGCCGCCACGTCCGCCGCGGCCTCCGCGAACCGGGCATTGACCAACCGGTACGCCTCGCGCCAGCGCCGCTTGTAGGCCGGGGTCTCGACCGCGTCGTGGTAGAGCGGCCAGATGGTCGCGTTCGACTGCCCCTCGTAGTAGCGCTCCAGCTCCTCGGCGCTCAGCGGCACCGGGTGCAGCCGGATCCCCTCCAGGTCGAACGGCTCGGGGGCGGCGCCGGTGCCACCGGCCCAGCCCACCCAGGTGCCCTGGTGCTCGGCGAGGACCGGATGCAGCGCGGTCACCAGGCCGCCCGGGCTGCGTCGCCACTGCCGCCCTTCGGGTGTGCTCACCTCGTCGACCGGCAGTCGGTTCGCCACAACGACAAAGGAGCTACGGACGGTCACGATCGGCCACCTCCGGTTGCTGACGGGTCCACCGCGCTGAGCGTACTGAGCGTAGCTGCGGCCTCTGTTGCCCCGTGCCGGAGTTCCCTACCCGTCCCGGAAGCGCCGAACCCACACCGTGATCTTGTCGACAGCGGCGGCGCGCCGCGCACTCGGGGGCGGGGTGATGTGGGCGGAGCGGGGCGTACCTGTCAGGATTGACGACGGCGTGCGCGTGGCCGGCCCCGGCCGGCGGCGGCGGGCGGACCTCGAAGCCCGCGCCCGCGCCCGCAGCTCGCGATCGCAACCGACGGAGGTAGCCCGCACCGTGGCCCAGTTCATCTACGTCCTGGAAAAGGCGCGCAAGGCGCACGGCGACAAGGTCGTGCTCGACAACGTGACGCTGAACTTCCTGCCGGGGGCCAAGATCGGTGTGGTCGGCCCGAACGGCGCCGGTAAGTCCAGCCTCCTCAAGATCATGGCAGGTTGGGACCAGCCGAGCAACGGCGAGGCCCGGCTCATGCCCGGCTACACCGTCGGCATGCTGGCGCAGGAGCCGGCGCTCAACGACGCCAAGACCGTCCTCGGCAACATCGAGGAGGCGGTCGCCGAGACCAAGGCCAAGCTGGAGCGGTTCAACAAGATCGCCGAGCAGATGGCGACCGACTACACCGACGAGCTGATGGAGGAGATGGGCAAGCTCCAGGAGGAGCTCGACCACGCCGACGCCTGGGACGTCGACTCCAAGCTCGAACTGGCCATGGACGCGCTGCGCTGCCCCCCGCCGGACGCCGACGTGCTCCAGCTCTCCGGCGGTGAGCGCCGCCGGGTGGCGCTGTGCAAGCTGCTGCTGGAGGCGCCCGACCTGCTGCTGCTCGACGAGCCCACCAACCACCTGGACGCGGAGAGCGTGCAGTGGCTGGAGCAGCACCTGGCCAAGTACGCCGGCACGGTGATCGCCATCACCCACGACCGGTACTTCCTCGACAACGTGGCCAACTGGATCCTGGAGCTGGACCGCGGCCGGGCCTACCCGTACGAGGGCAACTACTCCACCTACCTGGAGAAGAAGGCCGCCCGCATGGCGGTCGAGGGCCGGCGCGACGCCAAGATGAAGAAGCGCCTCGACGACGAGCTCGAATGGGTCCGCTCGAACGCCAAGGCCCGGCAGACCAAGTCCAAGGCCCGCCTCGACCGCTACGAGGAGATGGCCACCGCGGCCGAGCAGACCCGCAAGCTGGACTTCGAGGAGATCCAGATCCCGCCGGGCCCGCGCCTGGGCAGCACCGTGATCGAGGCCAAGAGCCTGGTCAAGGCCTTCGGCGACCGGGTGCTGATCGACGACCTCAGCTTCTCCCTGCCGCGCAACGGCATCGTCGGCGTGATCGGCCCGAACGGCGTCGGCAAGACCACCCTGTTCAAGACCATCGTGGGCCTGGAGGAGCCGACCGGCGGCTCGGTCCGGGTGGGCGAGACGGTCTCCCTGTCGTACGTCGACCAGAGCCGGGCCGGCCTGGCCGGGGACAAGACGGTCTGGGAGACGGTTTCCGACGGGCTGGACCACCTGCTCGTGGGCAAGGTCGAGATGCCGTCGCGGGCGTACATCGCGGCGTTCGGCTTCAAGGGCCCGGACCAGCAGAAGCCGACCAAGGTGCTCTCCGGCGGCGAGCGCAACCGGCTCAACCTGGCGCTGACCCTCAAGATCGGCGGCAACGTGATCCTGCTGGACGAGCCGACCAACGACCTCGACGTCGAGACGCTCGGCAGCCTGGAGAACGCGCTGCTGGAGTTCCCCGGCTGCGCCGTGGTCATCTCCCACGACCGGATGTTCCTGGACCGGGTCGCCACGCACATCCTCGCCTGGGAGGGCGACGACCAGAACCCGGCCCGCTGGTTCTGGTTCGAGGGCAACTTCGAGGCCTACGAGAAGAACAAGATCGACCGACTCGGCGCGGAGGCCGCCCGGCCGCACCGGGTGACGTACCGCAAGCTCACCCGTGACTGACCGGTTCGTCTACGACTGCGCGCTGCGCTGGTCCGACCTGGACGCGTACGGCCACGTCAACAACTCCCGCTTCCTCACGCTCTACGAGGAGGCGCGGGTGGCGATGATGTTCGCCGGCGGCCGGGCGTGGGGAGTGGGCTCGTTCGCCGACGGGGTGGTCATCCGCCGGCACGAGGTCGACTACCTGCGCCCGGTCGACTACGCGCTGGGCCGGGCCACCGCGGAGGCGGCACCCACGGTCCGGATCGAGCTGTGGGTGGAGGAGATCCGGGCGGCGTCGTTCACCGTCGCCTACGAGCTCTACGACCGCGACGTGCTGGCCAGCCGGGCCCGCTCGGTCCTGGTCCCGTTCGACCTGGCCGCGCAGCGGCCCCGCCGGATCTCCGCCGACGAGCGGGCCTTCCTGCTCCGGTACGCGCCCGGGCTGTCCGGATGACCACGCCGGCCACCGGGCACGGGCTCGACGACGTGGCCGACGCGGGCGCGTTCCTGGCCCGCCTGGTCCGGCTCGACCCGGGCACCCTGGTCCGGCTCCGGCCGGTGCCGGGGGCCGGGCGCACCGCCCTGTGGGCCCGGCTGCCGTGGGACGTGCTCGTGGTTCGGACCGTGTCCGGCACGGCGCCGGGCGACGCCACGGTGGCGGCGGGGGAGTTGCTGGCGGAGCTGTCGGCGGGTGGCGACGCGCTGCCCCGGCGCCGGGACGACGGGTGGCGCTGGCCGCTGCCGCCGGCGGCCAGCCGGGCGGTGGAGGCGCTGCCCGCCGCCGAGGTCCGGCGGATCGCCGCCGCGGCGGCGGGGACGCTGCGCGAGGCGGCCACCCACGGCGTGGCGGGCCGGGCGGTGGGGCAGCGGGCGCTGCGGGACGCGCTGCTGGACCACGTCGCGGTGGTGGTGACCCCGGACGAGGCGCCGGGCGTTCCGGTGGAGGTGCCGCAGCGGCTGGTGCAGGGGCTGGTCCGGATGGGCTTCCTCGGCGCCGGCGACGTCCAGGTACGCGTGGCCGGCCGTTGGGTCGGGCTCGTCGGACCGTACGGAGCGGCCTGGTCGCGGAAGGTCGCCGACCTCGCACTGACGCCCATCCGAGTTCATCCGAACGGATGACCCCTCATCGTTCTTCCGGTTTGGGGCGACCGTTGGGGGGATGCCTCCTGCCGGCTGTCCGGGTACCGTCCATCCTCGGATCCAACGCACCGTAGGCGGCTGGATCCGCTGGGGAGTGAGGTGCGCGAGCGATGCCGTGGTGGTCATGGCGCCCAGGTCCCGCCAGTGGCGGTGACCCGGAAACTCGAAGCGGGATCACAGTGGAGGACACCGTCCGGGTCGGGCCACCGACCCCCCGTCAGCCGGCGGACGACGCGGCGGCCGCCGAGCGGCCCGTGATCGCCGACATGCCGGCAACCGTCGCCCCGGTCACCCTCCGCCGGGTCTGCGACGCGCTCGACCTGCTCGACGTGCGCTACCTGGCCGACGGCGACGGCAACCTGCTGGCCATGTGGGAGCGCCACGCCGTGCTGGTCACCCTGGAGGGCCCCGAGGACGAGATCCTCGTGATGCGGGCCCGGCCGCACGCGACCGTCCCGCCGGACTGGGCCGACCGCGCCTACCGCGTGGTCAACGAGTGGAACCACACCCGGCGGTTCTGCAAGGCCTACATCGGCGACCCGACCGAGCGCGGCCAGCTGCCCATCTACGCGGAGCTCCAGGTCCCGCTCGGTGCCGGCACCCACGACGCGCTGCTGGTCGAGATGCTCGACTGCGGCGCGGCGGTGGCCACCACGTTCGTCGACTGGCTGCACGACGAGGGCGCCCTGCTCTGAGTCCGCCGGGCGGTGCCACGGCCCGCCCGCCGGGCCCGGTCAGCCCTCGGCCGCCGGGTCCTCCATCACGTTCACCATGAAATAGGCGGCCCGCTCCAGGTAGTCCCAGAGCGCGGCGGCGAGCTGCGGCGGCAGGTCCAGTCGGTCCACGGCCCGGCGCATGTGGCGCAGCCAGGCGTCCCGCTCGACCGCGCCGATCCGGAACGGGGCGTGCCGCATCCGCAGCCGCGGGTGGCCGCGCTGCTCCGAGTAGGTGTGCGGGCCACCCCAGTACTGGATGAGGAAGAGCGTCAGCCGGTCGGCCGCGGGGCCGAGGTCCTCCTCCGGGTACATGGGCCGCAGCAGCGGGTCGGTGGCGACACCGGCGTAGAACTCGTCCACCAGCTTGCGGAAGGTGGGTTCGCCGCCGATCGCCTCGAAGAGGGGCATCGACTCGCCTGGGGAAGTCACGCCACCCATCCTGCCAGGCGCCGCCCGGAGGCCGCCCACGCCCACCTTCGGAGCGGGAGTCAGGTCACGGCGTGCCGGCGCCGGCCGCGCTCGCCGCCCCGGTCGCCCGCCGCCACCCCGCGGCCGGGGGTGTGCCCGCCGCGCCCGTCCGGGGCGGCCGTGGCGGCGGATTCCGCCCGGGCGGCCTCGACGGCCGCCTGGATGGTCGCCGGGCGGGGCCAGGTGAGCACCGCGAGAAGCATCAGCAGCACGCCGGCCGCGCTCCACGCACCGACCACCGAGGGAATGGCGAACCGCTCGGCGAGCGCCCCGGTGGCCAGCACGGCGGCGCCCTGGATGATCTGGGTCCCGCTGGCCATCACGCCGAACGCCCGGGCCCGGTAGCCCTCCGGCAGCGCCTGGACGAAGAGCCCGTTGGCGACCGGGATGAGCCCCGCCACCGCGAAGCCGCACGCGGCGGCGAGGAGCGCCACCACGACCGGCGGCGGGTCGAGCAGCGCGGGTACCAGCACCGCCGGCGCGATCACCGCCAGCGGGCGCATCAGGGTCAGCCGGCGGGCCGGGGCGACGAGCCGCCCGACGGCGAGCCCGCCGAGCACGTACCCGACCGGGTTGGCGGCCATGATGACCGCCTGGGCCGTGCCGGTGTCCATGCCGTCCCCGGCGCGCTCGTTGGCCCAGGCCGCGGCGAGCCCCTCGGGGACGATCGAGAAGACCATCGCGCTGAACACCAGCACGGCGATGGCACGCAGCACCGGGCGGCCGAAGACGAGCCGGAACCCCTCCGCGGTCTCCCGCAGCAGGTGGCTGCGGTGCGCCTCGGTCATGGCCGGCGGCCGGTCCCGCAGGCCGAAACGGACCAGCGCCGCGGAGACGCCGAAGGTGGCCGCGTTGATCAGCAGCGCGGCGGCCGGGTTGACCGCGGCCACCGCCGCGCCCAGCAGGTAGCCGAGCACCTGGGCGGCCTGTCCGCTGCTCACCGACACCGACAGGCCGACCACCAGCCGGTCGCCCGCGAGGATCTGGGGCATCAGCGCGGACCGGGCGGCCTGGCTCGGCGGGTTGGCCAGCGTGGCGGCGAAGATCAGGGCGAGGACCGCCCAGGGCGGCACCCCGGGCAGGGCGACCAGCACCATGAGGAACATCCGGACCACGTCGCAGGCCACCATGACCTGCCGGTACCGGTAGCGCTCGGCGAGCGCGGAGAGCAGCGGGCCGCCGACCAGCCAGGGCAGGTAGCTGGCCGCGAACGCGGCGGCGGAGAGCGCCACCGAGTCGGTCTGCCGGTAGACGAGGACGGTTACCGCGGCCTTCGCGACGTAGTCGCCGATCCAGGACAGAGCGCTTGCCGTGAAGAGGACGCGGAACTCCGCGAGGCTGAACACGTCGCGGAAGGTGGCCGGCCCCTCCTGGGCGGGTCGCTCGTCGGACACCGTCGCCTCCATCGTTTCCGGGTCGACCACTCGTGATGGTCCGACCTGGAAACCGTCGTCAGATCTACGGATCAGCGAGGACACCAGCACGCTCCCTTGGGGAGCATGTTCACCGGATTCTGCCCGATCGTCTGACAACTGGCTAGGGCGAACGGATTGATCGTCACATCTCCGACTGAACGAACGGACGATACCCGAGGGGCCGCGCGGCGCGCGACCCCCGAAAATCGTCGGGCCCGTCGAGCCGACCGGCGACGCGGGTCAGGTGGCCCCGCCGGTGCCCGTCTCGCCGCCGCTCGGAGCGCGGGTCGGCAGGCCGGGATAGAGCCGGGCCGCCGCGATCCGCGCCGTGATGCCCGAGTTCTCCAGTGCCTCGGCGAGCCGGCGGCGCAACTCGCGGCCGACCGCGAACTGCCCGTCGGCGGTGGTCTTCACCACCGTACGGATCACCGCGCCGTCGACCGTCATCTGCTCGACGCCGAGCACTTCCGGCTCCTCGACGATCTGCGGCGACAGCTCCGGGTCCAGCGCGACCGAGGCGGCCGCCGTACGCAGCACCGCGGTGGCCTCCTCGGTGCCGGCGAAGCCGATCGGCAGGTCGACCACGACCAGCGCCCAGCCCTGGCTCTTGTTGCCCACCCGGACGATCTCGCCGTTGCGGATGTACCAGAGCACGCCGCGGCCGTCCCGGACCGTGGTGACCCGCAGGCCCACCGCCTCCACCACGCCGGTCGCCTCGCCCAGGTCGACGGTGTCGCCGACGCCGTACTGATCCTCGATGAGCATGAACAGGCCGGCGATCAGGTCCTTGACCAGGCTCTGCGCGCCGAAGCCGAGGGCCACGCCGGCGATGCCGGCGCTGGCCAGCAGCGGGGCCAGGTCGAAGCTGAACTCCTTGAGCACCATGAGCAGGGCGATGCCGAAGATGAACGCGGTGACCATGCTGCGCAGCACCGAGCCGATCGCCTCGGCGCGCTGCCGCCGCCGCTCCGGCACGAACTGCTCCGGGTCGAGCGTGGCGCTGGGGATCCGCTCGCGCAGCGGGCGGAGCATGGTGGGCACCGCGCCCTCGGTGGTGGTCCGGACCAGCCGGTTGATGGTGCGGTGCAGGGCCCACCGGGCGGCCACGGCCAGCAGCAGGATCAGCACGATCCGCAGCGGCTTCAGGACGATCCAGTAGCTGCCCTCGGCGAACCAGGCCGAGCCGGTGATGTCCCAGACGTTCTTGCACCAAGGATCGGTGCGGCAGTCGACGGACGGGGACGGGGACGGACTCGGCTCGACGGCGGACAGCGCGTGGAGCAGCAGGTTGGCGGGACTCACCCTGCTTTCGTACCGCAACGCCGCTGGACGCCTGCTGGCGACCCGCCCGGCTCCCGCCGGAGGGGCGGTCAACCGATCACGCGGGGCGGAACCGGTCATCCTGGCACGGGCGGAGAGAGCTTCACGAGGGTACCCCGGATTAGTGCGTGCAATCCGGGGCGCGATCAGGGACTATTGGCGCAACGGACGTCGGTGATCCGGCCGGCGTCGGTGTCGTTCCCCGCTGCCCGCGGGGCGCGCCCGGCGCCATGGTGGCCGGAGCGGCTGGACCGGGAGGGTGAGCGCGATGCCTGACATACGACCCGCGGTGGGCTCGGGTGCACTCGTTCTCAACGCCACCTACGAGCCCCTGTGTGTCGTGTCGGTGCGTCGCGCGGCGATCCTCGTGCTCTCCGCCAAGGCCGTCTGCGTGGCCGACGGCGAGGGCATCCTGCACAGCGCGCGCAACGCGCTCCCGGTCCCCTCGGTGGTCCGGCTGACCCGCTACGTCCGGGTCCCCTACCGCACCCACGTCGGGCTCTCCCGCCGGGCGATCTTCGCCCGGGACGGCTGGCGCTGCGCCTACTGCCGCGGCCCGGCGGAGACCATCGACCACGTCTTCCCGCGCAGCCGGGGCGGCCGGCACGCCTGGGAGAACGTGGTCGCCGCCTGCGCCCGCTGCAACCACACCAAGGGCGACAAGACGCCGGCCGAGCTGGGCTGGCGGCTGCACAACCTGCCGGCGGCCCCGAAGGGCACGGCCTGGCGGGTGCTCGGCCACCGGGCGCCCGACCCGCGCTGGGCGGACTGGCTCGACCTGCGCGAGCCGGAGCCCGAGGCGGCCTGAGCGGCGCTCACCGCGCCTTCACCAACGAGGCGTAGACCACGAGGTTGTCCGCGTACCCGGTCTCCCCGCCGACCCAGCGGCCGCCGCAGGTGATCAGCCTCAGGTTGGGCCGGCTGAAGTCGCCGTAGACCTCCCGCACGGGCAACTGCTCCTTGCCGTACCGCTCGATCGAGGTCACCTCGAACACGGCCACCGAGTGGTCCTGCCGGGCCACCTCGATCCGGTCGCCGTCGTCGAGGTCCTTGAGGTCGTGGAAGACCGCCGGCCCGGTGGTGGTGTCGACGTGCCCGACGATGACCGCCGGCCCGTACTGCCCGGGCGTCGGCCCCTGGTCGTACCAGCCGACCTCGCCGGCCCGGCCGACGTCCGGCACCGCGATGCTGCCGTCCGGGGCGATGCCGACCCGGTGCACCGGCGCCCGCAGGTCGATCTTGCCGATCGTCAGGTCCGTGGGCGGGCTGCCGGACAGCACCGGGAACTTCTTCGGCGGTGGGCGCAGCCCCGCGGTGAGCTGCTCCGGCAGCACGCTGATCCCGGTCAGCCGTTCCACCCCGAGCATCGCCACGATCAGCGCCATGAGCGCCGCGACGACCAGCACCGGGGCGCCGGGGCCGCGCTGGGCGGCGTACCGCCAGCGGCCGGCGGCCCGGGCCTGCCGTGCCTGCGGCACCGGGCGGGCCTGCGGGTCCGCCGTGGTGACGCTGGCCGAGAAGGCGTGGCCGGCGGCGTGGGCGAACCGGCGCGAGGCGCGGGACACCAGGCGCAGGCCGGCCCCGACCCGGGACGTGCGATCGTGGCGGCGCGGTGAGCGGGCCATGGACGCACCTCGTCAGAAGCGGCTACCGGTCTTGCGGCGGGCACCCACTCCGGCCACCACGGCCACCACGACCAGGCCGCCGATCAGCAGCAGCGAGCCGGCGCCCCGGCCGCCCGCCGTGCCCCCGCCGCCGGTCGCCGGGCCCTTGCTCGGCTGCGCCATGTTCAGGACGGTGAGCATGGTGGAGGCGGTCTTCCCGTTGGAGCAGTCCAGGTTGACCGGGTAGTCGCCCGGCGCCTTGTTGCCGGGAACGGTGACCGCCCCGGTGAGGAAGCCGTTGTCCGGCCGGAGCATCACCCGCCCGAAGGCGTCCGAGGTGACCTGGGCCTGCCGGTCGTTGTTGCCGTCGCAGCTGGCCCGGATGCTCACCCGGGAGCCGGCCTGGACGCTGTTCGGCGTGACCTCGACGAAGACGTTCTCCCCGGCGCGGGCCGGTGAGGCGGTGGTCAGGACGAACGCCGCAACCAGGCCGAGCAGGCCCAGAACGGCCCAGAGCGCGCGGTGTGACAGGAGCCCTCGCATGATTCCCCCCTTCCGGTGCGGCGCACCGGAATCCTGCTGACGGGCAGCGCGGGCTGCATTCCCGCTGACGTGGGGGCAAACCCGGGGCGGATCAGCGGCGCCGGCCGGTAGGGGACGCGCCGGGCGGCGGAAGCGGGGTGACCGGGTGCCACTCCAGCGGGGTGGAGAGCACCATGGTGCTGGACGGCTGGCCGTACGGGGCGAGCCGGTCGATGACGCCCTCGAACTCGCCCATCGTGCCCGCGGCCACCTTGAGCATGCTGCACGCGTCGCCGGTGATCCGGTGGATCTCCATGATCTCCGGCCAGTCCGCGACGGTGGGGTCGTTGAGGATGCACCGGGACCCGTAGCAGGACATCCGGATCAGCGCGAGCACGGTACGGCCGGCCCGGGTCAGGTCCACGTGCGCGTGGTAGCCCGTGATCACCCCGGACTCCTCCAGCCGGCGCACCCGCTCGGCCACGGCGGGCGGGGACAGGTGCACCCGGCGGGACAGCTCGCTGTACGAGAGCCGGGCGTCGGCCTGGAGCTCGCGCAGCAGCGCCCAGTCCATGTCGTCCACGCGGTGACCTTTCTTCCGTGAAGTCGAAGGCCGAAGACGCCTTCGACGCGACAGGTGACACCACCGTAGCGCCGTCGAACAGGCATTCCATCTGCGGATCAACCAGCGGCATCATGTCGTCTACCCCGGCGTACGGAGGGAGATGACGGTGGAACAGACGACGGCGGTGCGGCCGGCCACCCCGCAGCAGCGGGCGGCCCGGGCGGCGCGCAACGGTGGCAAACCCACCCTGGAGTTCGCCGACCGGGTGCCCTACGACGCGTACGTGCACGCGAGCACGCTGCACCAGCTCCAGCAGCCGCTCAGCGACGACCCGGGCGAGATGTCCTTTTTGATGGTCAGCCAGATCATGGAGCTGTACTTCAAGCTGACCTGCCACGAGCTGCGGCACGCCCAGCGTGAGCTTCGGGCCAACCGGATCTGGGACGCGCTGCCCCCGCTGCGCCGGGCCGCCCTGCACCTGGAGGGGCTCAACGCCGCCTGGCAGGGCCTGCGCTGGATGACCCCGGCCGACTTCAACCGCTTCCGCGACCGGCTCGGCGAGGGCTCCGGCTTCCAGTCGGCCATGTACCGCCAGCTGGAGTTCCTGCTCGGCCTGCGCGACCCGGCGCTGATCCGCCCGTTCCGCCGGCAGGCCGAGGTGCACGCCGAGCTGACCGCCGCGCTGGCCACGCCGAGCCTCTGGGACGACGTGGTGGCGCTGCTCGCCCGGCGCGGCTTCGAGCTGCCCGCCGAGATGCTGGAGCGGGACGTGGCGGCCGAGCACGAGTCGCACCCCGCCGTCGAGGCGGCCTGGGTGCGGATCTACGCCGACGGTGGCCCCGACAACCACCTGCGCCTGCTCGGCGAGGCGCTGAGCGAGGTGGCCGAAGGGTTCGGCGACTGGCGCTGGAACCACATCAAGGCGGTGCAGCGCTCGATGGGCGCCAAGGTCGGCAGCGGCGGCTCCGCCGGGCTGGCCTGGTTGCAGCGGAGCATGGCCCGGGTGGTCTTCCCGGAGCTGTGGTCGGCCCGGACCGCGATGTGACCGGAGGAATCGTGCGGAACATTGACACTCAGTCGCCGGGCTTCGGCGGTGCCGAAGCCGAAGCCGAAGCCCGGACGCTCGACGCCGCCGACCCCGGCCACCGGCACCTGTTCCTCGTGCCGCCGGCCGAGGGCGGGCGTTACCCCGAGGTGGCGTACCTGGCGGGCAACTCGCTGGGCCTGCAGCCGCGGGCCACCCGGGAGGAACTCCTCGCCGACCTGGACGCCTGGCGCCGGCTGGGCGTGGAGGGGCACCTGGAGGCGGAGCGGCCCTGGCTGCCGTACCACGAGCTCCTGACCGCGCCGGCCGCGCGACTGGTCGGCGCCCGCCCCGCGGAGACCGTGGTGATGAACTCCCTCACGGTCAACCTGCACCTGCTGATGGTGAGCTTCTACCGGCCGGCGGGGGAGCGGACCCGGATCGTCATCGAGGACAGCGCCTTCCCCTCGGACAGCTACGCGGTGCGCAGCCAGGCCCGGTTCCACGGGCTCGACCCGGACACCGCCGTCGTCCGCCTCAGGCCGCGCCCCGGCGAGGACACCCTGCGGACGCAGGACGTCCTGGACTTCCTGGCCGCCGAGGGGCACACCGTGGCGCTGCTGCTGCTCGGCGGGGTCAACTACCTGACCGGCGAGCTGATGGACATCCCGGCGATCACCGCCGCCGGGCGGGCCGCCGGCGCGGTCGTCGGCTGGGACCTGGCGCACGCCGCCGGCAACGTGCCCCTCGCCCTGCACGACTGGGATGTCGACTTCGCCGCCTGGTGCTCCTACAAGTACCTGAACTCCGGGCCCGGCGCCCTGGGCGGCGTCTTCGTCCATGAGCGGCACCTCGGCGATCCCGCACTGCCGCGCTTCGAGGGCTGGTGGAGCACCGACGCGGCCACCCGGTTCGAGATGACGCCGGTGTCCCGGCCGCCGGCCACCGTCGACGCGTGGCAGATCTCCAACCCGCCGATCTTCGCGATGGGTCCGGTGCGCACCTCGCTGGAGCTGTTCGACTCGGTCGGCATGCCCGCGCTGCGCGAGCGCAGCCTCCGGCTCACCGGCTACCTGGAGCGGCTGCTCGACGAGGTGACCGCCGACCGGCCGCTGACCGTGGTCACCCCGCGCGACCCGGCACGGCGGGGATGCCAGCTCTCCGTGCGGATCGGCGGGGGCAGCGCCAACGAGCTGACCAAGCGGCTGCGGCACGAGCACGGCGTGATCGCCGACGCCCGGGAGCCCGACATCGTGCGGTTCGCGCCGGTGCCGCTCTACTCGACGTACCACGACTGCTGGCGGGTCGCCGACGCGCTGGCCGCGACCGTGGAGGTGAACCGGTGACGACGGAACGCGACGAGATCGCGGTGGTCGGCGCGGGCCTGGCCGGCTGCCTGCTGGCCTGCTTCCTGGCCCGGCGCGGCTACCCGGTCGCCCTCTACGAGCGGCGGCCGGACCCGCGCACCGGGACGGTCGAGCGGGGCCGCTCGATCAACCTGGCGCTCTCCGAGCGCGGCCTGGACGCGCTGCGCCGGATCGGCCTGGACCACCAGGTGATGACCGACGCGCTGCCGATGCGCGGCCGGATGATCCACCCGGTGGAGGGCGAGCCGCAGTTCCAGTCGTACAGCGTCTCCGGCGACCGGGCGATCAACTCGATCAGCCGGGGCGCGCTGAACAACGCGCTGCTCGACGCCGCCAGCGCGCTGCCCGGCGTGCGGATCGCCTTCGACCACCGGCTCGTCGGGCTCGACCCGGTCACCGGCGAGATGACCTTCGAGACCCCGCAGGGCAAGGTCGGCGAGTCCGCGTCGGTGGTGCTCGGCGCCGACGGCGCCGGCTCCGCCGTGCGCGGGCAACTGCTGGCGTACGGGGCGGTGAGCGAGAGCCTCGACTTCCTCGACTACGGCTACAAGGAACTCACCATCCCGCCGATCGGCGGCGAGTTCGCCCTGGACCCGGGCGCGCTGCACATCTGGCCGCGCGGCACCTCGATGATGATCGCGCTGCCCAACCCGGACCGCTCCTTCACCTGCACGCTGTTCTGGCCGACCCACGGCACGCAGAGCTTCGCCTCGCTGGGCAGCCCGGCCGCCATCGAGACGTACTTCGCCACCCACTACCCGGACCTGGTCCCGCTCGCCCCGAACCTGGTCGACGACTACCAGCACAACCCGGTCGGGGTGCTCGGCACGGTCCGCTGCACGCCGTGGCAGGTGGCCGGCAGGGTCGGCCTGCTCGGCGACGCGGCGCACGCCATCGTGCCGTTCTACGGCCAGGGCGCCAACTGCGCCTTCGAGGACGTGGTCGAACTGGACCGCTGCCTGGACGAGTGCGGCGACCAGTGGGCGTCGGCGCTGCCGCTGTTCCAACACCGCCGGCAGGCCAACGCCGAGGCGATCGCCCGGATGGCGCTGACCAACTTCGTGGAGATGCGGGACAAGGTCGCCTCGCCGGTGTTCCAGACCCGCAAGAAGATCGAGCACGCGCTGGAGCGCGCCCTGCCCGGCCGCTACGTCTCGCAGTACGAGCTGGTCTCGTTCTCCACCACCCCGTACGCCGAGGTGCGCCGCCGGGTGCGCCGCCAGTACGGAGTGGTGGGGGCGGTGGCCGCCGGCGCGGTGGCGGCGCTGGCCGGGGCGGCGGTGGCGCTCGGCCGAGGGAGGCGAGGATGACCCTCTGGGATCCCCGGCTGATGGCCGGGCACGCGCCGGACGGCCCCGGCCTGCTGCGCAACTTCGTCGGCGGGTCCTTCGTGGACGCCGGCCCGCGGTTCACCAAGCGCAGCCCGGTCACCGGTGAGCCGGTCTTCGAGGTGGTCGAGGCGGGCGAGTCCGTCGTGGACGACGCGGTGACCGCCGCCCGGGCGGCGCTGCGCGGGCCGTGGGGCCGGATGGGGGAGCGGGAGCGCGCCGAGGTGCTCCGCCGGGTCGCCGACGAGCTGGAACGCCGCTTCGACGACCTCGTCGCCGCCGAGGTCGCCGACACCGGCAAGGCCATCTCCCAGGCCCGCACGCTGGACATCCCGCGCGGGGCGGCCAACTTCCGGGCGTTCGCCGAGATCGTGGCGACCGCGCCGACCGAGTCGTTCACCACGGTCACCCCGACCGGCGGCCGGGCGCTGAACTACGCGGTCCGCAAGCCGGTCGGCGTGGTCGCGATCATCGTGCCGTGGAACCTGCCGCTGCTCCTGCTCACCTGGAAGGTCGCCCCGGCCCTGGCCTGCGGCAACGCCGTGGTGGTCAAGCCCAGCGAGGAGACCCCGGCGTCGGCCACCCTGCTCGCCGAGGTGATGGCCGCGGCGGGCGTGCCCGAGGGCGTGTTCAACCTGGTGCACGGCTTCGGCCCCGGCTCGGCCGGCGAGCACCTCACCCGGCACCCGGGCGTCGACGCGATCACCTTCACCGGGGAGTCGGCCACCGGCAGCGCCATCATGCGCGCCGCCGCCGACGGGGTGAAGGCGGTCAGCTTCGAGCTGGGCGGCAAGAACGCCGGCCTGGTCTTCGCCGACGCCGACCTGGACGCGGCGGTCGCCGGCTCGGTCCGGTCCAGCTTCACCAACGGCGGCCAGGTCTGCCTCTGCACCGAGCGGATCTACGTGCAGCGGCCGGTCTTCGAGGAGTTCACCGCCCGGCTGGCCAAGCGCGCCGACGAGCTGGCGTACGGGTGGCCGGCCGACGAGGCCACGGCGAACATGCCGCTGATCTCGCACGGCCACCGGGACAAGGTGCTCGGCCACTACGAGCTGGCCCGCACCGAGGGCGCCGAGGTGCGCGCCGGGGGCGGGACGCCGCGCTTCGGCGACGCCCGCGACGGCGGCGCGTACGTGCAGCCGACCGTGCTCACCGGGCTGGGCCCGGACGCCCGCACCAACACCGAGGAGATCTTCGGCCCGGTGGTGCACGTGGCGCCGTTCGACGACGAGGACGAGGCGTACACCCTGGCCAACGGCACCGACTACGGCCTGGCGGCGACGGTCTGGACCCGGGACGTGGGCCGGGCGCACCGGGCCGGCGCCCGGCTGGACGCCGGCATCGTCTGGGTGAACACCTGGTTCCTGCGCGACCTGCGCACCCCGTTCGGCGGGGTGAAGGCGTCGGGCATCGGCCGGGAGGGCGGGGTGCACTCGCTCGACTTCTACTCCGAACTCACCAACGTCTGCGTGGACCTCACATGAGTGCGCGGGACGGGCAGAATGGCCGGCGTCTCAAGCGAACGCAGCGAGGAGCCGGGATGACCGTCGACATCGAAGCCGCCAACCGGGAACTGGCCGTGGCCCGGCAGGAGGAGAAGCCGTGCCCGCCGCTGCGCGGGCGGCTGCTGCCGGAGGGCGACATCGAGGCGGCCTACCAGGTGCAGCAGGTCTACACCCGGCAGCGGCTCGGCAAGGGCCACCGCCGGGTGGGCGCGAAGATCGGCCTCACCTCCCGCGCCGTGCAGGAGAACTTCGGCGTCTTCCAGCCCGACTTCGGGGTGCTCTTCGACGACATGGCCGTCGGCGACGGCGTCGAGGTGCCGATGAGTCGGCTGCTCCAGCCCCGGGTGGAGGCGGAGATCGCCTTCGTGCTCGGCGCCGACCTGCGTGACGAGCGGGTCACCACCGTCGACCTCATCCGGGCCGTCGACCACGTGCTGCCGGCCATCGAGATCGTCGACTCCCGGATCGCCGGCTGGGACATCTCCATCGTGGACACCGTGGCGGACAACGCCTCCAGCGGGATGTTCGTGCTCGGCACGGCGCCCCGCCGGCTGGCCGACGTGGACCTGCGGCTCTGCGGCATGGTGCTGGAGCACGCCGGCGAGCCGGTCTCGGTCGGCGCCGGGGCGGCCTGCCTCGGCAATCCGCTGCACGCCCTGGAGTGGCTGGCCGGCACCATGGCCCGCGCCGGTGACCCGCTGAAGGCCGGGGACGTGGTGCTCTCCGGGGCGCTCGGCCCCATGGTGCCCGTGACTCCGGGCGCGGCGTACGAGGCGCGGATCTCCGGGCTCGGCTCGGTGCGGACCTGTTTCTCCAAGGAGGCCTCATGACCGTCGGCGTGGCGGTGCTCGGGTCGGGCAACATCGGCACTGACCTGATGATCAAGGTGTTGCGGCTGAGTGACAGCCTGCGCATGGTCGCGATGGCCGGCATCGACCCGGCTTCCGACGGTCTCGCCCGGGCCCGCCGGCTCGGCGTGGCGACCACCGCCGAGGGCGTGGACGGCCTGGTCGCCATGCCGGAGTTCGCCGACGTCGAGCTGGTCTTCGACGCCACCTCGGCCGGCGCGCACCGGCGCCACGACGCGGTCCTGCGGGCGCACGGCCGGACCGTCGTCGACCTGACGCCGGCCGCGATCGGCCCGTACGTGGTGCCGCCGGTCAACCTCGACGAGCACCTGCGCGAGCCCAACGTGAACATGGTGACCTGCGGCGGGCAGGCCACCGTGCCGATCGTGCACGCGGTCGGCCGGGTCACCCCGGTCGCGTACGGCGAGATCGTCGCCTCGATCGCCTCGAAGTCGGCCGGGCCGGGCACCCGGGCCAACATCGACGAGTTCACCGAGACCACGGCCCGGGCCATCGAGGTGGTCGGCGGCGCCGAGCGCGGCAAGGCCATCATCGTGCTGAACCCGGCCGACCCGCCGCTGCTCATGCGGGACACCGTCTACTGCCTCTGCCCGGACGCCGACGCCGACCGGGCCGCGATCGCCGCCTCGGTCGCCGACATGGTGAAGTCGGTGCAGGAGTACGTCCCGGGTTACCGGCTCAAGCAGGACGTGCAGTTCGACCGGGTGGACACGTACGCGCCGGTGCTGGGCCGGCACTTCACCGGGCTCCAGGTGTCGGTCTTCCTGGAGGTGTCCGGCGCGGGGCACTACCTGCCCGCGTACGCCGGGAACCTGGACATCATGACCTCGGCCGCGCTGCGCACCGCGGAGCGGCTGGTCACGCTGCGGAAGGTGGACGCGCGATGACCGACCTCTACATCCAGGACGTGACGCTGCGCGACGGCATGCACGCCATCGCCCACCGGTACACCGTGGACCAGGTGCGGACGATCGCCGCCGGGCTCGACGCGGCCGGGGTGGCCGCCATCGAGGTGGCCCACGGCGACGGCCTGGCCGGCTCCAGCGTCAACTACGGCCACGGCGCGGCCGGCGACGCCGACTGGATCGCCGCCGCCGCCGAGGTGCTGACCAGCGCGCGGCTCACCACCCTGCTGCTGCCCGGCATCGGCACCATCGCCGACCTGAAGGCGGCCAGGGCGCTCGGCGTCACCAGCGTGCGGATCGCCACCCACTGCACCGAGGCGGACATCTCCGCCCAGCACATCTCCTGGGCCCGCGAGAACGGCATGGACGTCTCCGGGTTCCTCATGATGTCGCACATGAACGACCCGGCCGGGCTGGCCGCCCAGGCCAAGCTCATGGAGTCGTACGGGGCGCACTGCGTCTACGTCACCGACTCCGGTGGCCGGCTGCTCATGTCCGACGTGGCCGCGCGGGTCGACGCGTACCGGCAGGTGCTCGACCCGGAGACGCAGATCGGCATCCACGCCCACCACAACCTGTCCCTCGGCGTGGCCAACAGCGTGCTGGCCGTCGAGCACGGCCGCATCCCCGGCCCCGGGCCGGCCGGCGCGGACGCCCCGCACGGCCGGACCGTCCGGGTGGACGCGTCGCTGGCCGGCATGGGCGCGGGCGCCGGCAACGCCCCGCTGGAGGTCTTCGTCGCGGTCGCCGAGCTGCACGGCTGGAAGCACGGCTGCGACGTGTTCGCGCTGATGGACGCGGCCGACGACCTGGTCCGCCCGCTGCAGGACCGGCCGGTCCAGGTCGACCGGGAGACGCTCTCCCTCGGGTACGCGGGGGTCTACTCCAGCTTCCTCCGCCACGCCGAGCGGGCCTCCGCGAAGTACGGGGTGGACGTCCGCTCGATCCTGGTCGAGCTGGGCCGGCGCCGCATGGTCGGCGGCCAGGAGGACATGATCGTGGACGTGGCACTGGACCTGGCCGGCAAGGAGAACCACTCATGATCGGACCGGACATCGCGGGGATCGCCGAGAAGCTGGGCGCGGCCGCCGACACGGCCACCGCCATCCCGCAGCTCGCCGCCGAGACCGGCCTCGACGTGGACACCGCGTACGCCGTGCAGGCCGCGCTGCTGCAGCGCCGCCTCGACCGGGGTGAGCGGCTGGTCGGGCTGAAGATGGGCCTGACCAGCAAGGCGAAGATGGCCCAGGTCGGCGTCGACGAGGTGATCTGGGGCCGGCTCACCGACGCCATGCGGGTGCCCGACGGCGGCAGCGTCGACGTGGCGGGCTTCATCCACCCCCGGGTCGAGCCGGAGGTGGCGTTCCTGCTGGACCGCCTCCCCGAGCCCGGTGAGCCGGTCGGCGCGTTCACCGAGGCGGTCCGCGCGGTCGCCCCCGCGTTGGAACTGATCGACTCCCGGTACGCCAACTTCACCTTCTCCCTGCCGGACGTCGTGGCCGACAACACCTCGGCCGCCGCGTTCGTGGTCGGGCCCTGGTCGCCGGTGCCGGACGGGCTGGACAACCTCGGCGTGCTGCTGGAGATCGACGGTCGGGTGGCCCAGGTCGGCTCGACCGCCGCCATCCTCGGCGACCCGCGCCGCGCGCTGGACGAGGGCATCCGCCTGGCCGGCCGGCACGGCGTGCGGCTCCGCGAGGGCTGGGTCTTCCTGGCCGGCGCGGCCACCGCCGCCGTGCCGCTGCGCCCCGGCGCGCACGTCCGGGCCGTCGTGGAGAAGCTCGGCGCGGCGTCGTTGAAGGCGTCGGCGTGAGCGCGAGGAGTGAGCCGGGTTTGCGAGCCCCGCAGTCGCGAACAGAGAAGGCTCAGACGGCCCGGGTGGTGGAAGGGAAGGCCGTGCCGCGCGGCGCCTTCCCGCACGTCAAGGTCGCCGGCGGGTTCGTGTTCGTCTCCGGTACGTCATCGCGCCGGCCGGACAACACCTTCGCCGGTGTGGTGGTGGACGAGTTCGGCACCACCGACCTGGACATCCGGGCGCAGACCCGGGCGGTGATCGGGAACATCCGCGACCTGCTCCGCTCGGTCGGCGCCGACCTGGCCGACCTGGTGCAGGTCACCAGCTACCTGGTCAACATGAACGACTTCGGTGGCTACAACGAGGTGTGGGCGGAGTTCTTCGACGCCACCGGGCCGACCCGGACCACGGTGGCCGTGCACCAGCTTCCGCACCCGCACCTGCTCATCGAGATGCAGGCCGTGGCCCTACTTCCGTCGGGAGGTCCGTCATGAGTGAGATCGCCGAGCCGTTCAGCTTCTCCGGCTGGATCGGGGAGAACCAGCACCTGCTCAAGCCGCCGGTGGGCAACAAGGAGATGCTGCCGGGCAGCGACGACTTCATCGTCATGGTGGTCGGCGGCCCGAACCAGCGGACCGACTTCCACGTCGACCCGTACGAGGAGTTCTTCTACCAGGTCAAGGGCAACATGCACATCAACCTCATGCTGCCCGAGGGCCCGCGTACGGTGCACGTGCGCGAGGGTCAGATGTGGATGCTGCCGCGCAACACCCCGCACTCGCCGCAGCGCCCCGAGGCCGGCTCGATCGGCATGGTGATCGAGCGGGTGCGCGAGGAGGGCACGCTGGAGAAGTTCCAGTGGTACTGCACCGAGTGCAGCCACCAGGTGCACGAGGTGGAGCTCCAGGTCCGCGACATCGCCGCCGACCTGCCGCCGGTCTTCGCGGCCTTCTATGGCGACGAGAAGGCCCGCACCTGCACCAACTGCGGCGCGCTGCACCCGGGCAAGGGCTGATGCGTCCACGCGTCGTCGACGTGCACACGCACGTCGTACCCAAGGGGTGGCCGGACCTCGCGGCGGCGTGCGGCGGGTCCGGCTGGCCCTGGCTCCGGGTGGACTCCGAACGCGCCGCCATGATCATGGTGGGGGAGACGGAGTTCCGGCCGGTCGGCGCGGAGTGCTGGGACGCGGAAACGCGGCTCGCCGACATGGCCGCCGACGGCGTCGACGTGCAGGTCGTCTCGCCCACCCCGGTCTTCTTCAGCTACGACCGCCCGGCCGACCAGGCCGTGAAGGTGGCCCGGATCTTCAACGACCTCACCCTGACGGTCACCGCGGCCGGCGGTGACCGCCTGGTGCCGTTCTGCCAGGTGCCGTTGCAGGACCCGGACGCCGCCTGCGCCGAACTGGACCGCTGCCTGGCCGCCGGGCACGCCGGCGTGGAGATCGGCAACCACGTCGGCGACCGCGACCTCGACGACGCCGGCATCATGCAGTTCCTGACCCACTGCGCCGAGGTGGGCGCGCCGGTCTTCGTGCACCCCTGGGACATGCCGGGCGGGCCCCGGCTGGACCGGTGGATGGCCCGCTGGCTGACCGGGATGCCGGCCGAGACGCACCTGTCGGTGCTGGCGCTGATCCTCGGCGGGGTCTTCGACCGGGTGCCGGAGTCGCTGCGGATCTGCTTCGCGCACGGCGGCGGCAGCTTCCCGTTCTGGCTGGGCCGCGCCGACAACGCCTGGCACCGCCGCGGCGACCTGGTCCGCGGCGCGTCCAGCGCCCCGCCGAGCGCCTACGTCGACCGGTTCAGCGTCGACTCCGTCGTCTTCGAACCGGCCGCGCTGCGGCTGCTTGTCGACACGATGGGCGAGGACCGGGTGCTGGTCGGCAGCGACTACCCGTACCCGCTGGGAGAGCGCCCGGTCGGCCAGGTGGTCCGCAAGGCCGACTTCCTCACCGCCGACCAGCGCGACAAGCTGCTCTCCCGCAACGCCCTGCGCTTCCTGCACGGCTGACCGCCGCCGGCCGGCGCGCGGCGGGTGATGAGTGCGAGGGCCGCGGTGACCAGGCAGGATGGGGGCATGGCCGAGCCGCATGACCTGACCGCGCTGGAGCAGGCCGCCGCGATCCGCCGCGGCGAGCTGTCCAGCGTGGAGCTGGTCGAGCACCACCTGCGCCGGGTGGACGCCCTCGGTGACACCCTCGGCGCGTTCGTCACCGTCACCCCGGACCGCGCCCGGGCGGCGGCGGCCGCCGCCGACGCGGTGCCGGCCGACCGGCGCGGCCCGCTGCACGGGGTGCCGACCGCCATCAAGGACCTCACGCTCACGGCCGGGGTCCGCACCACCTTCGGCTCGGCGGCCTTCGCCGATTTCGTGCCACCCGTCGACGCCGACGTGGTCCGGTTCATGGCGGACGCCGGGCTGGTCAGCCTCGGCAAGACCACCACGTCCGAGCTGGGCTGCTCGCTCTACTCCGAGGGCCTCGTCGCGCCGCCGGCCCGCAACCCGTGGGGCCTCGCGTACACGGCGGGCGGGTCCAGCGGCGGGGCGGCGGCCGCCGTGGCCGGCGGGCTCGTGCCGGTGGCGCAGGGCTCCGACGGCGGCGGCTCCCTCCGCATCCCGGCGGCGCTCTGCGGCCTGGTCGGCTACAAGCCCAGCCGGGGCCTGGTCTCCGGCGGCCCGCTCGGCTTCGGTGCCTTCGGGCTGCCCATCAGCGGCCCGCTCGGCCGCACCGTGACCGACGTGGCCGCGCTGCTGGACGTCCTGGCGCAACCGGTGCCCGGCGAGCCCTACCTGCCGCCGGCCGCGCCCACCGGCGGCTACCTGGGCGCCGCCCGGGCCGCCGCGCCGGGCCGGCTGCGGATCGGCCGGTTCACCGCCCCGATGCTCGCCGACGAGCCGGTCCACCCGGACTGCGTGGCCGCCGTCGACCGGGCCGCCGCGCTGCTCACCGAGGCCGGCCACGAGGTGGTCGACGTCCCCGCGCCGCTCGGCCCCGACGCGTGGCCGCTCTTCGAGACCGTCTGGTACGTGCTGGCGCTCGCCCCCGTGCCGTCCGAACGGGAGAGCGACCTGCTGCCGCTGACCCGGTTCCTGCGGGCCCGGGGCGCGGCCGTCGGCGCCGGCCCGCTGATGGCCGCGCTCGGCGAACTCCAGGCGCAGGTACGCCGTGGCGTGCGCCGTACCGCCGGCTGCGACCTGCTGCTCTGCCCGACCCTGGCCGCCCCGCAGGCGTCGGTCGGGGCGTTCGCGAGCCTCCATCCCGCCGAGGATTTCGACCGTCAGCGGCGGTTTTCGCCGTACTGCGCCATCTTCAACGTCACCGGCGACCCGTCCGTTTCGCTACCGGTGGGCCGCACCGGCGACGGGATGCCGGTCGGCGTGCTGCTGACCGGCCGCTACGGCGACGACGCGACATTGATAGCCACTGCCGCGCAACTGGAGCACGGCTGTGGCGGATGGGATCAGCACCCCGCAATCTGGCGGGCCGTCGACTCCGCTAACGTGAACAGCACAAGCGGAGTCGGGCGCGCGTCGTCATGACCGTCCACCCGACCCGGAACATTCCTGGTCTCTCTTTCCGCCTGGGGGCGTTGGGATTGTCTGTTACCGAGACGTTGCTGGTCTTCGTCGGCATCCCGGCGGCCGCCGTGCTGGTGATCGCCGGACTGGCGGCCGCCGGTAGTCGCGGCGGTGGCGGTGGCGGCGCCAAGCGCTACCGGCCGGGCCGGCCCTTCGACTTCACTCCGGTCTGGTTCCTGGGCCGTCCGGAGCAGCTGGCCGACTCGGCCGGCACCGCACTGGCCGCCGGCGCGCAGGCGCCGGCGCTGACCAGCCGCAAGCAGGAGCAGGCCGGCCGGGAGGCACCGGCCGGTGGAACCGGAGGCGCAAGTGACCGTTGGTGAGAAGCAGGCCGCGACGGGGAGCGGTAACCCGCCCGAGGTCCTGGACGGGCCGTTCTCGACCCGTCAGCTGCTCCGCATCGACGAGGCGCTCCGCCTGGCCGACCAGGGCACCGGCCTGGTCTTCTCGGTCTACGTGGGCGGCCTCGACGAGCCGATCCGGGAGCACGCCGAGCGGCTGCACCGCCAGCTCGCCGAGCCGGACAAGTCGGTGCTGATCGCCGTGTCGCCCAACCAGCGGCAGCTCGAGATCGTCACCGGCCGCTACGCGCGCAAGCGCATCCCGGACACGTACGCCAAGCTGGCCGCGCTCTCCATGGTGGCCTCCTTCGGCGGCGGCGACCTGGCCGGCGGCGTCATCCAGGGCCTCGACCAGCTCGCCAGCCACGCCGGCAAGGGCTGAGCCCAACCGATACGACGAAAGCCCGGCCCGCGTCTCGCGGGCCGGGCTTTCTCGTGTCTGCCGGAGGGCGGCCCGGGGCAGACCCAGGCCGCCCTCCCGGTCAGGCGGTCTGGGCGTCCCGGGCGCGGGCCTTGAGGGCCCGGGCCACGCCGTCGCGGCCCTCGGCCACCAGGCGGCGCAGCGGCGCCGGCTGACCCTCCTGGGTCAGCCACGCGTCGGTGGCGGCCACCGTGTCGTCCTCGACCAGGTACGCCGGGTAGGCGAGCTGGACGAACTCCTGCGCCGGCTCGCTGTCCCGCTGCGCCCACACCTGCGCCACCGTGCCGAAGTACTTCTCCCGGTACGGCGCGGTGAGCTCCACCTGCGCCGGGTGGGTGAAGCCCTGCAGCAGCGCCCGGTTGCGCCAGTTCGGCAGCGCCTCGGGGCCGGTGAGCTGCGCCCACACCGCCGCCTTGTTCTCGGCGGTCGGCACCAGCGCGTGCGCGTAGGCGGCCTCCCGCTCACCGCTGGCGGTCCGGTCGCGGGCCAGCTCGGCCTCCACCTCGGCGGCCCCGGCCGCGCCGTTGGCCACCAGCGACTGGAGGACGGTCCAGCGCAGCTCGGTGTCCACGGTCAGCCCGGCCGGCACCTCGCCGCCGTTCAGCCAGCCGCGCAGCGTGGCCAGGTCCTCCCCGGAGCGGGCCGCGGAGGCGTACGCCCGGGCCCAGGCGAGCTGGAAGCCGCTGCCCGGCTCGGCCGCGGCGAGCGCCGTGCGGGCGGCCCGGGCCAGGTCGGCCCAGCCGGTCGGCGCCCAGGCCGGGTCGGCGTAGAAGGTGAGCGTGGTGGTCGCCTGGCGCAGGGTGGCGGTGACCAGGTTGATGTCGGTCTCCGCCGGCAGCCCGGCCAGCACCAGCGCCACGTAGTCGCGGGCCGACAGTTCGGCGTCGCGGGTCATGTCCCAGGCGGCGGTCCAGCAGAGCGCCCGGGCCAGGGACGAGTCGAAGCCGGCGATGTGCTGCACCACGGTGGCCATCGACCGCTCGTCCAGCCGCAGCTTGGTGTAGGTCAGGTCGTCGTCGTTGAGCAGCAGCACGTCCGCGGCGGGCTTGCCGTGCAGCACGGACAGCTCGGTCAGCTCGCCGGTCACGTCGACCTCGACCCGCTCCCGGCGGACCAGCCGCCCGTCGGTCAGGTCGTAGAGGCCCACCCCGATGCGGTGGGTCCGCAGCGTCGGGTGCCCGGCCGGCGCCTCCTGCCGCACCAGCACCTGCTCATACGCGCCGTCGGCGCCGATGGCCACCTCGGGCCGCAGGGTGTTGACCTGCGCGGTCTCCAGCCACTGGGCGGCGAACTTGCGCAGCTCCCGGCCCGAGGCCGTCTCCAGCTCGGAGAGCAGGTCGTCGAAGGTGGCGTTGCCCCAGGCGTGCTTGCCGAAGTAGGCCCGCAGGCCGGCCACGAACGGCTCCTCGCCCACGTACGCGACGAGCTGCTTGAGCACGCTGGCGCCCTTGGCGTAGGTGATGCCGTCGAAGTTGACCTCGACCGCCTCCAGGTCCGGCATCTCGCAGTAGACCGGGTGGGTGGAGGAGAGCTGGTCCTGCCGGTAGCCCCAGTTCTTCCGGATGGACAGGAAGGTCGTCCAGGCGTCGGAGAAGCGGGTGGCGTGGGTGTTGCACCAGTGGCTGGCCCACTCGGCGAACGACTCGTTCAACCACAGGTCGTTCCACCAGCGCATGGTGACCAGGTCACCGAACCACATGTGGGCTAGCTCGTGCAGGATCGTGTTGGCCCGCTGCTCGTACTCGAAGTCGGTGACCTGCGAGCGGAAGATGTAGTGCGACTCGGCGTGCGTGACGCAGCCGAAGTTCTCCATGGCGCCGGCGTTGAAGTCCGGCACCCAGAGCTGGTCGTACTTGGGCAGCGGGTAGCGCACCTGGAACTGCTCGTGGAAGAAGTCGAAGCCCTGCTTGGTGATGAGGAACAGGTCGTCCGCGTCCAGGTACTGCGCCATCGAGGCCCGGCAGTAGACGCCCAGGTCGATGCCGTCGTGGCTGTCCCGCACCTCGTGGTACGGGCCGGCGCAGAGCGCGGTGATGTAGGTGCTCATCCGCGCCGACTCGGCGAAGTGGACGGTCTTGAGCGCCTCGCCGGCCGGCTCCTCGCGCTCCACCGGCATGTTGGACACCACCCGCCAGTGCTCCGGGACGGTCGCGTGCCAGGTGTAGACGCTCTTCAGGTCGGGCTGGTCGAAGCACGCGAACACCTTCTGCGCGTCGGCCGTCTCGAACTGGCTGTAGAGGTAGGTCTCGCCGTCCTCCGGGTCGACCGTGCGGTGCAGGCCCTGCCCGCTGTTGGAGTAGCCGAAGTCGGCGTCGACCACGAGGACGTTGTCGGCCGCCAGGCCGGTGAGGGTGAGACCCTTCTCCGCGGACCAGCCGGAGAGGTCGACCGGCGTGCCGTTCAACGTCGCCGACCGCACCGACTCGGCGGCCGTCTCGATGAAGGTGCTCGCTCCCGGCTCGGCACAGCGGAACCGGACCTCGGTCACCGACCGGAACGTGCGGCCGTCGGCCTGCACCGCGGTCGACAGGTCAAGGTTGATGTCATACCCGGTGACGTCGAGCAGGCGGGCCCGCTCGGTGGCCTCGACCTGGGTCAGGTTGCGCACTCCCGGCACTGTTCGTCTCCATCCCACTCGTCTCGCCGCGCCCCGCGGCACCGGCCTCCCCGGCCCGCTCGTGACGGCCGGTCCGAAACCGAGTCTTCCATGCACGGACACGCTTCGGTGGCCGAGGTCACGCTCTCATTCCGCTACCGGTCGATGCCGCGGGGGGGTGAGGATCGGAGGGGAAGGCGCCGGAGCTCCGGCGCGTGGAGTCGTGAAGGGATGACACCGTGACCGAACGTGTCGCCGTGGACATGTGGTTCGACCCGCTGTGCCCGTGGGCGTGGATCACCTCCCGCTGGCTGCTGGAGGTCGAGCAGGTCCGGGACGTGGACATCCGGTTCCACGTGATGAGCCTGTCCGTGCTCAACGAGGGCCGGGACCTGCCGGAGCAGTACCAGGATCTGATGAAGAAGGGCTGGGGCCCGGTGCGGGTCTGCATCGCCGTCGAGCAGGCGCACGGCGGGGAGACGCTGGGCAGGCTCTACACCGCGATGGGCACCCGGATCCACCTCGGCAAGGAGGAGCTGGGCCGGGAGATGCTGGCCGGCGCCCTCACCGACGTCGGCCTCGACCCGGCCCTCGCCGACGCCGCCGAGTCGACCGAGTACGACGAGGCGCTGCGGGCCAGCCACGAGGCGGGCATGCGGCCGGTCGGCACCGACGTGGGCACTCCGGTGATCCACGCCCCGGGCCCCGACGGCCGCCAGGTCGCCTTCTTCGGCCCGGTGATCACCCCGGCGCCGAAGGGCGAGGCGGCCGGCCGGCTCTGGGACGGCGTCCTGCTGGTGGCCGGCACGCCCGGCTTCTACGAGCTGAAGCGCACCCGGGAGGTCGGCCCGGTCTTCGACTGAGCCGTGCCCGACGAGCCCCGCACCGCCCCGTCACCGGGCCGGTGCGGGGCTCGTTTCACCGGGTGTCCCAGCCGGCGGCCCGCCCGGGGCCGCAGCCCGGCAGCTCCTGGAGGCGTTCCCATGGGTAAGCACCGCCACCTGTCCGACGAGGCGCCGGAGACGGCGACCGAGGACTCCGGTGCGACGTACTGGTCGGTGGCCGAGGGCGACTGGCCGGAGGTCCCGGCCGAGATGGCCGACCTGCTGGCCCCGCCGATCGTGGTCGGCGTCGCCCGGGTGGTGGCGACCTCGCGGATGACCCCGCCCGCCGACGCCGGCCTGCCGGCGTGCGCCCCCGGCGCGGTCCGCAGCAGCGCCGCGGCCGGCCGCCCCGCCCCGACCGGGACGACGACGGTCCGGCTCACCACGTCCGGCGGCTCCCGCCCGGCCGCACCGGCGTCGGGCCGCCGCCCGGCCCCCGGCCGGCACCGCACCGGCTGACCGGGGTCGCCTTTCATCTGGTGGACGGCGCGCGGGTCCCGCACCGGCGGTCCCGGCGGCGCGGGTAGCGTCAGCGGGCATGACGGTCGTGCATCCGATCGCCCGGGCCTGGATCACCACTGGCGGCACCGGCGCGCAGAACTACGACGAGTTCGCCGACGACGCGGAGATCACCGCCATCGTCGAGGCGAACCCGCACAGTGCCCTGGGCATCGAGATGCCCCACCGGGCGCCGGGAAGCCTCGGGAAGTCCTTCCTCGACGCGCTCCCCGACGCGGTGGCCCGCCTCGCCGAGGCCAAGGCGGACGGCAGCTACACGCCGGCCGAGCACGTCGTGGTCCTCTACCGGATCAGCGCGCCGGGCGAGGAGAGCGCGTACGGGCTGTTCGCCATGGTCGACACCGACCAGATCTCCACCCGGGCCGACGAGCCCGGCCTGGTGATCCGCAACGAGGACGTGTTCATCGCCAAGGTGCGGGAGCGGGTCGCCCTGGCCGAGGCGCTGGGTCACCTGCTCTCACCCGTACTCCTGCTTCAGACCGGCCGCGGCGACGAGCTGCACGCGGCGCTCACGGCGGCGACCGAGTCGGCCGGCGTCCCCGCCGCCACCGACGTGGACCAGGCCGGCCGCACGCACGCCATCTGGCTGCTCGGCCCGGGCCCGGCGCAGGACGAGCTGACCGCCCTGGCGGGCGGCGGCGAGCTGGTGGTCGCCGACGGCAACCACCGCAGCCTGGCCGCGCAGACCGGCGGCTTCCCGCGCTTCCTGTCGGTGATCACCACGCCGGCCTCGGTTGCCATCCAGCCCTACAACCGGCTGGTCAGCGAGCTGACCACCACCCCGGACGAGCTGCTCGACCGGCTCCGCGCCGCCGGTGCGGAGATCACCCCGGTCGCCGGCCCGGTCGGCGTCCCGGCGACCGGCGGTGCCGTGCACCTCCACCTCGCCGGCCAGGGGTACGCGGTGCGCCTGCCGCACGTCGGCGGCGGCCGGCTGGAGAACCTCGACCACGCCCTGGTGGAGCGGCTGGTGCTGCGCGACGCGCTCGGCCTCGACCCGGGTGACAAGCGGATCACCTACGTGGGCGGCGACTACCCGGCGAGCTGGCTCACCGGCGAGGTCGACGCGGGCCGGGCCGAGCTGGCCGTCCTCGTGGCGCCGGTGACGGTGGACGACTTCGTCGCGGTGAACCTGGCCCGCGAGAAGATGCCGCGCAAGAGCACCTGGTTCACCCCGAAGGCGCGGGCCGGGCTGGTCGTCGCCGAACTGCCGCGCTGAGCCGTGTGACGAATCCGCCTCCGTGCCGCCGCCCGCGCGCCGGCACGGGGGCGGGCCTGTCAGACTGCGCGGTATGCGCGTCTACCTGGGATCCGATCACGCCGGCTTCGAGCTGAAGGTGCACCTCGCCAACCACCTGGCCAAGCAGGGGTACGAGGTGGTCGACGTCGGCCCGCACGCCTACGACCCGGATGACGACTACCCGGCCTTCTGCCTGCACACCGGGGAGCGCGTGGTGAGCGACCCGGGCAGCCTCGGGGTCGTCATCGGCGGATCCGGCAACGGCGAGCAGATCGCCGCCAACAAGATCACCGGGGTCCGGGCGGCGCTCGCCTGGAACATCGACACCGCCCAGCTGGCCCGCGAGCACAACGACGCGAACATCATCGCGGTCGGCGCCCGGCAGCACACCCTGGACGAGGCCACCGCCCTGGTCGAGGCGTTCCTCGCCACCGCGTTCTCCGGCAACCCGCGGCACGCCCGCCGGATCGCCCAGGTCGCCGACTACGAGCAGAGCCGCGAGCTTCCCGACCTGCCCGCCTGACGCGTCGCCGACCGGCGGCACCGCCCGTCACCGCCCGGTGCGGGGGAGTTCCTCGCGGGGCACCCAGTTGCGCCGGACGACCATCACCCGGGCCTCGGCCTCGGCCAGGTCCTCGTCGCTCGGCCGGGCGGCGTCCCGCGCCCGTAGGGCGGCCGTCACGCTCACCTGCGAGGAACCCGAGCCGACCAGGCCGCGCAGCCCCCGCTCGCCCTCCTCGCCGGGCGGGCCCGCCCGCCGGCCCCGGTCCGACGACTCCAGCTCGGCGCGTCTGGCGCCGCGCGGCGACCTGGAGCCGTCGTCCGACGACTCCGGCTCGGCGCGTCTGGGGCCGCGCGGCGACCTGGAGCCGTCGTCCGACGACTCCGGCTCGGCGCGTCTGGGGCCGCGCGGCGACCTGGAGCCGTCGTCCGACTCGGCGCGTCTGCCGCCGCGCGGTGGCCCGGAGCCCTCGCCGTCGTGCACCCCGGCCGTGCTCGCGCTCGCACCCTCGGCGTCCGGCGTCCCGGCGTCGCCGTGGTGCCGCAGCCGCCGCCGGCGGCGCTCCGCATCACCCATCACCCGACCGTACCGGCGCGGCGCAGCACGCGGCAGGTGCCGGACGTCAGAAAACCTCCATGGGAGCGGGCGCGCGGTGCCAGCCGAGCGCGGGGGCCGTCGCCGCCGCCGTTCCCGGGACCAGTTCCCGCACCCGGCCGGCGGCGGTGAGCGCGGCCAGGCCGGTGCCGCCCAGGTAGAGCTCGCCGAGGGCGCGGACGTCGCACGCCAGCGCGGCCGGGGCCGAAGTGGCCGTGCACTCCGCCCCGGACGGGCCGCCGACCAGCCGCCACCGGCCGCTGTTCTCCGGCAGCAGGTCGTCGGTGACCTCGACCACGACGTCGACGTCGGTGGCGTACCGGCGGGCGGCCAGCGCGGCCGGCACGTCCACGACGCGGACCCAGAGGGCGTCGGCGAGCCGGGCGCCGAGCTGCCGCGGCTCGTCCACCAGCCGGAACAGCGGCTCGTCCACGGCGGCGATCGGGAAGGACACCCGGCGGGTCAGGTCGATGGAGAGCAGCAACCGCCACAGCGCCAGGTACGCCTCCGGCCGCGCCGCCACCACCTCGCCGACCTGGACCTCGGCGCGCGGACCGGCGTTGGCCCACTCCTCCTTCGTCCGGTAGAGCGCGTACCCGTCGAGGCCGTCGGGCCCCTCGTGCAGCAGCACCCGGCGCTCGGTGGCGCCGCCCCGCAGCCCCTTCACGTCGGCCAGCACGTAGTCCCACCAGCGCTCGTCCCGGCCCGACCAGCCGGGGCGGTCGGCGCGCACCCGCTCGTACAGCCGGGCCAGCTCGGCCCGGTGCGGCGCCGGTAGGTCCAGGCGGAGGGTGCCCTCGTCGGGCGTCGGGTCCGGCAGGCGCAGCCCGGCGGTGTCGCCGGCCAGGACGAGCCGCTGCGCGGCCAGGCCGTAGCCGAACCGGGGGTAGATCCGGCCCTCGCTGGCCCAGAGGACCGCGAGCGGCTCCCGGCCGGCGTCGCGGATCTCCCGGAGCTGCCGGCGCATCAGCCCGGTGAGCAGCCCGCGCCGGCGGTGGGTCGGCGCGACCGAGACCATGGTCACGTGCGCGGCCGGCACGCTGGCCCCGGGCACGGCCAGCTCGCGGCTGAACGCGGCCGCGTGTGCGACGGCGGTCCCGCGGTCGCGGACCAGCAGCGACCGGTCCGGTTCGAAGATCCCGCGCTCGACCTCCACCAGCTCGGGGTCGAAGCCGCCGTGGAAGGCCAGCGCCAGCAGCGCGGAGATCTCGTCGAAGTCATCGGCCCGGGGAACCAGCGCGTCCGTCATCGGGTGTGTCTAACCCATCACGTTCGCGGTCGTCACCCTATTTGCCGGCTCGCTACCCTCGGAACCGTGGCCGGCGTCGGTCGAGGGGGAGGACACGAGATGGCGGACCAGACACAACCGTGGGCCGAGCGGACGGTCGAGGTGCCGCCGCAGCCCGCCGTGGTGCCCCCGCAGCGGGACGCGTTCCGGCGCGGCGTCGCGGCGGTCGGCCAGTCCCGTACGCCCCGGACCGAGCCGTTCCCCGCCGTCGACGCGAACGACTGGACGGCCGAGTCGGCCCCCCGCCGGCCGATGGGCTGGCATGTCGCCCAGCTCCGCAAGGGCGGGGAGTGGAGCGCGGCCGGCGCGCTGTTCGCCTTCGTCTGCTGGGGCGTCTGGGCGATCTCCGGCCGGGGCGACCTGACCGCCCCGCTGCTCACCTTCGTGCTCAGCCTGCTCACCGCGACCGGCCTGTTCGCCCTGGCCCGCCTGCTCGGCCGGCTGGTCCTGGAGCGGCAGCTCGGCCGGGTGCGGCGCAGCGCCCGCGGCGCGCACCTGGTGACCGCGTTCTTCCTGGCCGGCGTGGGGGTGGCCTACCTCCAGCAGACCGAGTGGGTGGTCTCCGCCTGGAACTGGGTGACGGGCAACTGACCCGCCGTGGCCGCGGGCGGGGCGGCTGTCCGCCGCCCGCCCGCGCGCCCGGTCGCGGAACGCCGCGACGCCGGTCGTCACTCCACCAGGACGGCGCTCGCATTACCCGGCCGGGCGCGGTTCATCCGTCGCCCGGTGGGCTGAGCGGTCACTGCCCCTCGGCGTCGGCCTTCGGGGAGGCGACCCGCGCCGCCGGGTCCTCGACGCCCGGCTCGCCGCCACCCGGGGCCACCATCCCGTCGTAGTTGTAGACGGTGCCCCCGTCGTGTTGCTTCGTGGTGCGGATGTAGCGGTGGATCATGCCGTCGATCTCGATCTCCAACAGGGCCTGGTCACCCGCGTCCTGGCTGCTGCCGTCCCGGGGACCGCCCACCAGGTACGCCTTCGTGTTCGTCTCCATGT
Source organism: Micromonospora sp. AMSO31t (assembly GCF_008868175.1). Taxonomy (GTDB): domain Bacteria; phylum Actinomycetota; class Actinomycetes; order Mycobacteriales; family Micromonosporaceae; genus Micromonospora. Next base: position 14,165 of record NZ_WBKT01000025.1, on the reverse strand, counting down.
GCCAGCCGTACCCCTGGCGGGCCGGGCGGAAACGGGGACCGCACCGGCGGGCCGGGCCGTTCACCGAGCCGGGGCGCCCTTCCGGCGCGCCGACCCGATGGGCCGTTGCGCCGGCCCGGGCGCGCGGCCAGCATGACGGGATGGGCGCGTATCGATCAGCGTACGAGCGGAGCATCGCCGACCCGACCGGCTTCTGGCGGGAGGCCGCGGCGGACCTCGACTGGCACCGGGCGCCGGAGCGGATCCTCGACGACAGCGCCGCGCCGCTGTTCCGGTGGTTCCCGGACGGGGAGCTGAACACCTGCCACAACGCCCTCGACCGGCACGTGGCCGCCGGCCGGGGCGACCAGCCCGCGGTGATCCACGACAGCCCGGTCACCGGCACGGTCCGCACCCTCACCTACGCCGAGCTGCTCGCCGAGACCGCCCGGTTCGCCGGTGCGCTGCGCCGGCTCGGCGTCGGTCGGGGCGACCGGGTGCTGCTCTACCTGGCCATGGTGCCGGAGGCGGTGATCGCCATGCTGGCCTGCGCCCGGATCGGCGCGGTCCACTCGGTGGTCTTCGGCGGCTTCGCCGCCCACGAGCTGGCCGTCCGGATCGACGACGCGCGGCCGACCGTGGTGGTCGCCACCTCCTGCGGCATCGAGGTGGACCGGGTGGTGCCGTACCACCCGATCCTCGCCGCCGCGCTGGACGAGGCGACCCACGCCCCGGCGCACTGCGTGATCGTGCAGCGCCCCCAGGAGCCCGCTCCGCTGGTCGCCGGCCGCGATCTGACCTGGGACGAGGCGATGGCCGGCGCGGAGCCGGTGGAGTGCGTGCCGGTGGCCGCCACCGACCCGCTCTACGTCCTCTACACCTCCGGCACCACCGGCCGGCCCAAGGGCGTGGTCCGGGACAACGGCGGGCACGCCGTGGCGCTGCGCTGGTCGATGCGGAACGTCTACGGCATCGAGCCGGGCGACGTCTTCTGGGCCGCCTCCGACGTGGGCTGGGTGGTCGGCCACTCCTACATCGTGTACGCGCCGCTGCTCACCGGCGCGACCACGGTGCTCTACGAGGGCAAGCCGGTCGGCACCCCGGACGCCGGGGCGTTCTGGCGGGTGGTCGCCCAGCACCGGGTGGCCGCCCTGTTCACCGCCCCCACCGCGATCCGGGCGATCCGCCGGCAGGACCCGGACGGCGCCCTCCTGGCCGGGCACGACCTGAGCAGCCTGCGCACCCTGTTCCTGGCCGGTGAGCGGCTCGACCCGGACACCTGGGCGTGGGCGGGGGAGCGGCTCGGCGTGCCCGTGGTGGACAACTGGTGGCAGACCGAGACCGGCTGGCCGGTCGCGGCCAACCCGCGCGGCCTGGAGCCGCTGCCGATCAAGCCCGGCTCCCCGTCGGTGCCCGTCCCCGGGTACGACGTCCGGGTGGTCGACGGCGGCGGCCGGGAGGAGGTCCCGGCGGGCACCGACGGCTCGATCGTCATCCGGCTGCCCCTGCCGCCCGGCTGCCTGCCCACCCTGTGGGGCGACGACGAGCGCTACGTCCGCTCCTACCTGACCGCCTTCCCCGGCTACTACCTGACCGGCGACGGCGGCCGGTTCGACGACGACGGCTACCTCTACGTGATGGGCCGCACCGACGACGTGATCAACGTGGCCGGGCACCGGCTCTCCACCGGGGCCATGGAGGAGGTGCTGGCGGCGCACCCGGCGGTTGCCGAGTGCGCGGTGATCGGCGTGGCCGACCCGCTCAAGGGGCAGGTGCCCAGCGGGTACGTGGTGCTCAAGGCCGGCGCCGGTGCGGACCCGGACGCGCTCGCCGGTGAGCTGGTCGCCCTGGTCCGCCAGCGGATCGGGCCGGTGGCCGCGTTCCGCCGGGTGACCGTGGTGCCGGCGCTGCCCAAGACCCGCTCCGGGAAGATCCTTCGCCGGACCATGCGCGGGCTGGTCGAGGGGCGGGACGAGCCGGTGCCGCCGACCATCGAGGACCCGTCGGCGCTGGCGGTCTTCCGCGACCTGGGCGCTACTCCGTGACGAAGCGGTGGAGCACGAAGTCCTGCTCGGAGCCGCAGGCGACGACCTGGGTGTTCCACGAGCAGGAGTCGCCCCGGACGTCCTTCAGCTCACCGAGCTGGACCAGCTTGCCCGACTCGGCGCCCACGCCGGCCACGCTCCGGTCGTCCACCCCGCTGCCCAGCGGGTCGGCGAAGAGCAGCAGATTGCCGGCGTCGACCCGGACGGCCACCCCGTCCTCGGCGTCGAGCACCCGCCTCCCGTCCGCCGCGAAGAGCGTCGCCGCCGGCTCCGGGTAGATCCGCCGGGCCAGCACCCGCTCGCCCACCGGCACGAGCTGCGTCATGCCGGGCGCCGCCCACTTCTTGGCGCCCTGGCCCTCCTGCGCGGCCACCACCTGCGCGGTCTCGTCGTCGGAGCCGGTCACCTCCAGCAGGCAGGCCCGGTGCTCCCCGCACGGCGCCAGCGCCTTGGCCCGCCGGTCGTCGTCCTCGGCCCGGTAGAGCACGCTCGGCTGCGCCTGCTTCCCCAGGTCGTAGGCGAGCAGCCGCCCGTCGTCGCCCGCCACGTAGAGCCGGTCGTCGTGGGCGGCGACCAGGTCGTCCGGCTCGGCCACGGCCTTCCAGCGGCGGACCTCACCGCCGGAGCCGAGGTCGATGAGCCGCACCGACTTGTCGGCGCTCACCTGCACGAGTTGCTCGACCGGGCCCTGCTCCGGGTCGCGGGGCGAACCGTCGCCGTACCCGGGGCCGGACACCGCCTCGTCGCTGGTCACCGGGTGCACGCTGGTGCGGCTGTTGCCGTACTCGTCGGTGAGGTCGTTCAGCGACCACTTCTCGTCGCCGCTGCTCAGTTTGAGCCCGACGAGCCGCTTCCGTTCGCGGTCGGTGAGCGCCACCACGTCCCTGCCGACGAACATCTGGTCGTCCCCGTGCACGGTGTGCTGCCAGCGCGGCTTGCCGGACCCGCCGTCGAGCACCTCGAGCTGGCGTGGGGTGCTGCTGCCCGCGGCGTCCGCGAGCAGCGCCACGGCGCCGGGCAGCGCGACCACTCCGGCCCACTGATCGGCCGTGGTGGCGCTCTCCCCGGTCCAGAGCTTCTTGCCGGTGCCCGCCTCGACGGCCACCACCGCCAGCCGATCGTCCTCGCGCGGATAGGCCAGGTAGGCCCGGTCGCCCGCGACCGCCGTGAACATCTCCGCCGGCCGCTCGCTGGCACCCGCGACCCGGATGCCCTTGCCGAACGCCTGGAAGTCCAGCTCCGGGTGGCGGTCCCGGGTGAGGTAGAGGACGGTCGCCGTGAGCACCCCGGCCAGGGCGGCCACCGCCCCGACCGAGATCCACAGGGCCCGTCGCCGCCGGCCCCCGCCGGCCGGCGCGGCCACCGACCCGGGCGTCCCGTTCCCGGGTACGCCGGGCCAGCCCGGCCACCCGCCCGGCTGGTGCGGGATCCCGGGCCCCTGCGGGGGTACGCCCGCCGGCGAGCCGTACGGCGGCAGGGCAGGAGCCCGCGTACCCGGGGCGGGTGAGTGCGGGGCGACGGCCGTGCCGTTCTGTCCGGCGGCGACGGTGGTGCCGTCCGGCTGGTCCGCCACGGTGAGCGACATGTCGGCCGCGGTCGGCCGGTCCGCGGCGGGCAGCGGCGGCGTGCCGGCGTCGAGGAGGGTGCCGGCCGGGCCGGCGTCCGGGGTGGCCGCGGCCGGCCGACCGGCGGGGGCCGCGCCAACCGGGGCCAGCGGCAACGGCGGGGCGGCCGAGCGGTCGCGCCGCAGCGGCAGGTCGGTCAGCGCGCCCTCGGCGACGGGCAGCTCGGGCTGCTCCAGCACGGTCGGTGCGATGCCCAGCTCGGCGTGGAGCAGCCGCGCCGCCAGCGGGATCCGGGACGAGCCGCCCACCAGGAACAGCCCGGCCAGCCGCTCCGGGGTCAGCCCGGCCGCGCCGACCACCCGCCGGGTCTCGGCGACCGCCCGCCGCAGCAGCGGGGTGGCCACACCCTCCAGCTCGGCGCGGGTCAACGACACGGCGGCCGGAACCCCCGGCACCGCCACCGGCGCCGCCGTGGTGCGGGACAGCATCTCCTTCGCGCCCCGGACGTGCTCGACGAACTGCAGCCGCTCCCGCCACTGCGTGGTGTCGGCCGGCTCGCGCAGCCGCGCCCACTGCCCGGGATGCGTGGCGGCGACCCGCTCGCCGACCAGCGCGAGCAGGGCGGCGTCCAGGTCCAGCCCGCCCAGGTCGTCCAGACCCCCGCAGGAGATCACCGTGAAGCCGGAGTCACCCCACGGGTCCGCGCCCTCGTTGCGCACCACGGCGACGTCCAGCGTCCCGCCGCCGAAGTCGAAGACGGCCACCGACTCGCCGACCGGCACCGGCCGGCGCAGCACCTCGGTGTAGTAGCGCGCCGCCGCGACCGGCTCGCGCAGCAGCCGGGTCCCGGGCGGGATGGGGCCGGACAGGGTGTGCTCGGCCGCCGACGGCCAGCCGGCCAGCGCGAGCGCCTCGGCCAGCACCTGCCGCCGGTTCGCGTCCCAGGTGGCCGGGCAGGTGACCACGGCGGGCGGCAGGAAACCGAGCGCGCCGACGGCCGCCTCACCCACCGCGCGCAGCACCGCGCCGAGCAGCTCGGCCGGCGTGTGGCGGCGGTCGCCGAGCAGCACCTCCGGCTCGTCGACGCGGCGCTTCGGGTTCGGCTCGTACCGGTCGGGGTCGGCGTGGGCCAGCCGCAGCGCGTCCCGCCCGACGTGCAGGCGCCCGTCGGTGTCGGCGTACACACCGGACGGCAGGATCGGCTGACCCTCCACCAGCAACGGGCGGGTACGCCCGTCCGGCCAGCGCAACACGGCCACGGTGTTCGAGGTGCCGAGGTCCACGCCGAGGGCGAAACCGTCCTGCTGGCCTGACATCCGTCGCTACCTCCACCCGACGAGGGGATGTCCGGCCCCGCATCGTACGCAGCCCGCGCCGCCTCGTTCCGCGGTGGGCAGCGCGGGAAACCCAGGTGCGGCGCCCGGCCCGGACCGACCACCAGGACTCGATGATCGAAGCCCGCAGCGAGGCCGGGGCGGTGCCGCCGGCCGTCACCGCAACCAGCGTGCGGAACTACCGCTGGGAGGCGCCGCCCCCGGAGCTGGAGCTGACCGCGCAGTTGCGGAACGAACTGCTCCGGCTGACCGAGCCGGCCCTCGCCACCGCGGCCATCGAGCGGCTCACCGAGTGGCTGCACCGCAGCAGAGGCCCTGCCACTCAGCCGGTGTCATGATCAGGTCGACGACGCCGCCGGGCCGCTGCCACCACTCCGGCGGCCAGGACGGCGAGCGTCGCACCGGCCGCGAGCCACCAACGGCTCGGCGTTCCCGCGGGAGCGAGCGGGGCCGCGGCAGACATCGGGGCCGCTGCGGCCGTGGATGAGGTGTCCGGCAACGGGCGGATCCCGGTACACAGTCTGGTGGTGCCGCCGATCGCATTCACCCGGTACCGGGTGCCGACGCGGAAGTCGTAGCCGCAGCTGGCTTCGTTGCGGCGCACGCCCAGCCCGAGCGTGTCCCCTGTCCCGAAGCCGCCCTTCTCGACGGACTCGACCGCGAGTGTGACCCCGTTGTCCGTCACCTCCGTGACGGTGCCGACAACGGTGAGCTCGGCGCGGTCGTCCTCCTGGTCGGCGCGCAGGGCGCACGAGCAGGCCCAGGCGGGCTGCGCCGGTGCGACGGCCACGACGAGGCCGACGCCGAGGATGGCCAGAGCGAAGAGACTCGCGGCGCGCAGCTTCATGCCAGCACTGACGCGGCCGGGTGCCCCCGGGTTCTCCCAGCCGTCCTGACCGACGACGACGCGTAAGGCAATACGGTCGCCCCCAGTTCGCAGAGGAGCAGACGCCGCCGGTGAACGGCACGCGATGGCACGCAAGATCCGACAAGGGAGAGAAGCGAACGGCCCAGGTGCCGCGATCATGCGGTCCGCCTGGGCCTTCGTGGGTGGAGCGGGCGACGGGAATCGAACCCGCACCGTCAGTTTGGAAGACTGAAGCTCTGCCATTGAGCTACGCCCGCGACCGCCCCGCTCTCGCGGGACGCGCCCGACAGCCTACCGAATCCCGGAACCGGACGCGCAGTGCGTACCCGGGTGCGCCGCACGCCCCAGACCCCGCAGCTCCCACCAGTTCGGCGAGGTGGCGGCTTCCCACCGCCCGGGACCCCGCCACCTCGCCGTTCTGGGCGTGTGGCACGCCCCGGTGACCGTCCGGTGGGCCCGGACGGCATAGACTCTTCGTCGCCACGGGGTGTGGCGCAGCTTGGTAGCGCACTCGCTTTGGGAGCGAGGGGCCGTGGGTTCAAATCCCGCCACCCCGACTGTCGTTCGCGACCGGGTCGTCCGGGAACCGCCGACTTTTTCCGGGCGGTACCCGGGCGCTGCCGATGCCGCAGGCCGGCTCGCCTACACTCGATGCGCGCAAACACGCCCAGACTCAACTGAGATCCGTCAAGGAGTACGCCTGTGAAGAGCACCGTCGAGACTCTGAGCCCGACGCGCGTGCGGCTCGCCATCGAGGTGCCGTTCGTCGAGCTCGAGCCGAGCCTCAGGAAGGCGTACCGGGAGATCGGCCAGCAGGTCCAGGTTCCCGGCTTCCGCCGGGGCAAGGTTCCCTCCGCCGTGATCGACCAGCGGGTGGGCCGGGGCACCGTCCTCAACGAGGCGGTGCAGGAGGCCATCCCGCAGAACATCCTGGCCGCGGTCCGGGAGCACGACCTGAAGACGCTCGGCCGCCCGGAGGTTGAGATCACCGAGTTCAACGACGGTGACTCGCTCAACTTCACCGCCGAGGTCGACGTTCGTCCGGAGATCATCCTGCCGGACCCGGCCACCATCGAGGTGACCGTCGACGAGGTCCAGATCGCCGACAGCGAGATCGACGAGCAGGTCAACAGCCTGCGCGAGCGGTTCGCCACGCTGAAGACCGTCGAGCGGGCCGCCCAGGAGGGCGACTACGTCCAGATCGACCTGAACGCGACCGTCGACGGCGAGGACGTGCCGGGCGGGCAGGCGAGCAACATCTCGCACGAGGTCGGCAGCAAGCAGCTCCTGCCGGGCCTGGACGAGGCGCTGGTCGGCCTGGCCGCCGGCGACAGCACCACCTTCTCCACGCAGCTGGTCGGCGGCGACTACGCCGGCCGGGACGCCGACGTGGCGGTGACCGTGCGCACGGTCAAGGAGAAGGAGCTTCCCGAGCTCAACGACGACTTCGCCCAGCTGGCCAGCGAGTTCGACACGATCGAGGAGCTGCGGAACGACCTGCGGGAGCGGGTCAGCCGCGGCAAGCAGGTCGAGCAGATCTACGCCGCCCGGGACAAGGCCCTGGAGCAGATGGTCGCCACCGCCGAGGTGCCGGCGCCCGAGGGTGTCGTCAAGGAGGAGGTCGAGAGCCGCAAGGCCGCGATGGTCGACCAGCTCGAGCGCATCGGCGCCTCCCTGGAGGAGTACCTCGCCGCGGAGGAGAAGACCGAGGAGCAGATCGACACCGAGCTGACCGAGGCCGCGACCGAGGGCGTCAAGATCCAGCTTCTGCTGGACACCCTGGCCGACGCCGAGGACGTCCAGGTCTCCGACGACGAGTTCGGTCACGAGATCGTCCACCGCGCCCAGCGTGCCGGGATGGCCCCGCAGCAGTACTACGACCAGCTGGTCCGCTCCGGCGCCGCGCAGGCCGTCTTCGGCGACGTCCGCCGGGGCAAGGCGCTCGCCGCCGTGATGGAGAAGATCAAGATCAAGGACTCGGCGGGCAACGAGGTCACCCTCGACGCGCTGCGGGCCCAGAACGAGGCCGAGCACGACCACCAGCACTGATCATCCGGTGTCGGCCGCCGTCCCGCGCTGTGCGCCGGGCGGCGGCCGAAACCCTTTTCCGGGTACGCCCAGAGGGTGACTGCGCTGAGAGCGAACAGTGCCCCGACCGGGAGTACGCCTCCCGGCTGAGCGGTTAGTGTCGGGTAGGACGGTACGGAGAGCGAAGGGCTGCCATGACCGACATGCACATCCCCAAGAAGTCGCTCCGGGCGATCGAGGCCCGTGGTGGCGACTCCATTGGCAACCTCGACGACTCGGTCTACAACCGGTTGCTCAAGGAGCGGATCATCTTCCTGGGCAGCGAGGTGACCGACCAGGTCGCCAACCGCATCTGCGCGCAGCTCCTGCTGCTCGCGGCGGAGGACCCGGACCGCGACATCAACCTCTGGATCAACTCGCCGGGTGGCTCGGTCTACTCCGGCATGGCGATCTACGACACCATGCAGTTCATCGACAACGACGTGTCGACCGTGGCCATGGGCATGGCCGCGTCGATGGGCCAGCTCCTGCTCTGCGCGGGCACCAAGGGCAAGCGCTACGCCCTGCCGCACGCGCGGATCATGATGCACCAGCCCTCCGGTGGCCTCGGCGGCACCGCGTCGGACATCGCGATCCAGGCCGAGCAGATGCTCTACACGAAGCGGATGTTCCAGGAGCGGGTCGCCCACCACACGGGCCAGAGCCAGGCGCAGATCGAGGCGGACTCGGACCGGGACCGCTGGTTCACCGCCCAGGAGGCCATGGACTACGGCTTCATCGACAAGGTGATCATCGGGGCCGCCCAGGTTCCGGATGGCGCCGGGACCCTGAGCTGAGGAGCTGACGATGACCGACCTGAGCCTGCCGCCCCAGTTCGCGGCCGTGCACAACCGCTACGTGCTGCCGTCGTTCGTCGAGCGCACGTCGTACGGGATGAAGGAGTCCAACCCGTACAACAAGCTCTTCGAGGACCGGATCATCTTCCTCGGCGTCCAGGTGGACGACGCGTCGGCCAACGACGTGATGGCCCAGCTGCTGACGCTGGAGGGCACCGACCCGGACCGCGACATCATCATGTACATCAACTCGCCGGGTGGTTCGTTCACCGCCATGACGGCGATCTACGACACCATGCAGTACGTCCGCCCGGACATCCAGACCGTCTGCCTGGGCCAGGCGGCCAGCGCGGCGGCGGTGCTGCTCTCGGCGGGCACCCCGGGCAAGCGGATGGCGCTGCCCAACTCCCGGATCATCATCCACCAGCCGGCCACCGAGGGCGGCTACGGGCAGGGGTCGGACATCGAGATCCAGGCCCGGGAGATCCTGCGGATGCGGACGCAGCTGGAGGACATGCTGTCCCGGCACTGCAACCGCCCCATCGAGCAGGTCCGCAAGGACATCGACCGTGACAAGATCATGACGGCCGAGGAGTCCAAGGAGTACGGGCTGGTCGACACCATCCTGACCAGCCGCAAGAAGGGTCTGCTGGCGTCCCACGCCGCCAGCTGAGCAGTGTGCGGTCGGAGGTCGGTCGGGATATCGTTCCTGGCCGACCTCTGACACACCCGTTTTGGGGGTCGGAGAAACCTCCGACAGCGGGTAACGTCGGGTCTGTGCCGCTTCGTTGGGTCGGACCGGCGAGGTGGGACGAGGGGACGGACGGGCGCGCGGCGCCCGCAGGTCAGGGGCCGGCGCACCGGCCGACGAGTGCAGGGAGAACGTAGGTGGCACGGATCGGTGACGGCGGCGACCTACTGAAGTGCTCCTTCTGTGGCAAGTCGCAGAAGCAGGTCAAGAAGCTCATTGCAGGCCCCGGGGTCTACATCTGCGACGAGTGCATCGATCTCTGCAACGAGATCATCGAGGAGGAGCTGGCCGAGTCCGGCGAGGTGAAGTGGGAAGAGCTTCCCAAGCCGATGGAGATCTGCCAGTTCCTCGACAACTACGTCGTCGGCCAGGAGCAGGCCAAGAAGGCGCTCGCCGTCGCGGTCTACAACCACTACAAGCGGATCCAGGCCGAGGCGGCCGGCGCACCGGGTTCGGGCAGCGACGGCGTCGAGCTGGCCAAGTCCAACATCCTGCTGCTCGGCCCGACCGGGTGTGGCAAGACCCACCTGGCGCAGACGCTGGCCCGGATGCTGAACGTCCCGTTCGCGATCGCCGACGCGACGGCGCTCACCGAGGCGGGCTACGTCGGCGAGGACGTGGAGAACATCCTCCTCAAGCTGATCCAGGCCGCCGACTACGACATCAAGCGCGCCGAGACCGGGATCATCTACATCGACGAGGTCGACAAGATCGCCCGGAAGTCGGAGAACCCGTCGATCACGCGGGACGTCTCCGGTGAGGGCGTGCAGCAGGCGCTGTTGAAGATGCTGGAAGGCACGGTGGCCAACGTGCCGCCGCAGGGCGGGCGCAAGCACCCGCACCAGGAGTTCATCCAGATCGACACCACCAACGTGCTGTTCATCTGCGGTGGCGCCTTCGCCGGCCTCGACCAGATCATCGAGGCCCGCACGGGCTCCGGCGGCACCGGCTTCGGCGCCCGGCTCCGGTCGGTGTCGGAGCGGTCGACCGACGACATCTTCAGCCAGGTCATGCCGGAGGACATGCTCAAGTTCGGGCTGATCCCCGAGTTCATCGGCCGGCTTCCGGTGATCACCAACGTGCGCAGTCTCGACCGCAGCGCGCTGGTCCGCATCCTCACCGAGCCGCGCAACGCCCTGGTCCGGCAATATCAGCGCCTCTTCGAGCTGGACGGCGTCGAGCTGGAGTTCGAGCAGCCCGCGCTGGAGGCCATCGCCGACCAGGCCATGCTCCGCGGCACCGGCGCCCGCGGCCTGCGGGCGATCATGGAAGAGGTCCTGCTCTCCGTGATGTACGAGGTGCCGAGCAACCCCGACGCCGCCCGGGTGCTGATCACCCGCGAGGTCGTCCTGGAGAACGTCAACCCGACGATCGTGCCCCGCGAGTTCACCGGCCGGCGGGCCCGCCGGGACCGCGAGGAGAAGTCGGCCTGACCGCCACCGCGACCGCGCCCGGGTCAGCTCGGGCGCGGTCCGCGTGACCGGGTCCGCCGGTCCCACTCGCCCGACGGGGTGACCGCCACCATCACCAGCCGCGCCGGCTCGTCGCCCGCGGCGCGGTAGCCGTGCTCGCGGTCGGCGTGGAACTCGACGGTCTCGCCGGCGCGTACCTCGTGGTCGACGCCGTCGACGGTGACCGTCACGGTCCCGGCCAGCACGTGCAGCACCTCCCGGGTGCCGCGGGGATGGTCGGGGGAGTGGTGGGCCTCCCCGGGCTCCAACCGCCAGTCCCAGAGTTCGACCAGGTCCGGCTCGCCGAGCCCGCTGAGCAGCCGCGCTGTGCCGCCGTGCTCGCCCCGCCACATCACCGGTGCGTCGCCGGCCCGGGAGACCCGTACGGTGCTCTCCTCGACCGGCTCCAGCAGCCGGGCGATGTTGACGCCGAACGCGTCGGCCACCCGGCAGAGGGTGCCGACGCTCGGGTTGGTCCGCGCCCCCTCGATCTGCACGAGCATGCCCTTGCTCACCCCGGAGCGGCCGGCCAGCTCCTCGAAGGACCAGCCGCGGGCGGCCCGCAGCTCGCGTACCTGTCGGGCCACCGCGGAGGTCACCGCGCCCACCCGCGCTCCGGCGTCGGTCATCACACTATCCTTCACGGTCAATATTGTGGTACGACTGCCTGATGTTCCCCATTGTGCTCGCGGCGGTCTCCGCGGTCGCGTTCGGCACGGCCGACTTCTCCGGCGGCAAGGCGTCCCGGCACGCCGACCCGATCGCGGTGACCGTGGTGTCGCAACTGCTCAGCGTCCCGCTGCTGCTCGCTCTCGTGCTGATCGTGCCGGGCACGCCCGGCCCGCTCGACCTGGCGTGGGGGCTGCTCGCCGGCGTGGCCGGGGCGGCCGGCGTCATGCTGCTCTACAAGGCCCTGGCCGGCGGCGTGATGGCGGTCGTGGCCCCGGTCACCGCGATCACCGCCGCGGTCGTGCCGATCGTCGCCGGGCTGGTCACCGCCCACTCGCCGGGCGCTCTCGCGCTGGCCGGCGCCGGGCTCGCCGTCGTGGCCATCGCGCTGGTCAGCTTCGGGGAGGGTGGTGCCACCGGCCGGGTGTCCGGCCGGCTGATCGGCATGGCGCTCGCCGCCGGGCTGCTCTTCGGGATCTTCTTCGCGCTGCTCGGTCAGGCGGACGAGGGCGCCGGCATGTGGCCGGTGGCCGCGGTACGGGTCAGCTCGATCGCCTTCGGCCTGGCGCTCGCCCGGCGCACCGGCGTACGCCTGCGGCTCGAACCGCGGGTGCTCCGCTGGGCCGCGGCGGCCGGACTGCTGGACTCGGCGGCCAACGCGCTGTTCCTCGCCGCCGCCGGCCGGGGGCACCTCAGCGTGGTGGCCGCCATCGCCGCGCTCTATCCGGCGAGCACCGTGCTGCTCGCGCTCGCGGTCGACCGGGAACGGCTCCGCCCGGTGCAACTGGCCGGGCTCGGCTTCGCCGCCGGCGCGCTCGTCCTGGCGAGCATCTGAGCCCTGTCGCCGCCCGCCGTCCGACCGTACGCTGAGCCTCATGCGCGTCGCCGTCTGTCAGCTCAACACCCGTGCGGACCGGACCGCGAACCTCGCCGCCGCGGAGGCCCTGCTGGGCAGGGCCGCGGCGGCCGGCGCGGATCTCGCCGTTCTCCCGGAGTACGTCGACTACCTCGGCCCCGCGGCCGACATGCCGCCGGCCGAACCGGTCGACGGGGTGGTGGGCCGGTTCTTCGCCGATGCCGCCCGCCGGCTCGGCATGTGGGTGATCGCCGGCTCGTTCCACGAGGCCGGGCCGGACCCCGAGCACACCTGGAACACGTCGCTGGTCTTCGACCGCGACGGCGCGCTCGCCGCCAGCTACCGGAAGATCCACCTGTACGACGTGCAGATTCCCGGCCGCGTGTCCTATCACGAGTCCGCCACCGTGGCGCCGGGCGAGAAGCCCGTGGTGGTCGACGTCGAGGGCCTCCGGGTCGGCCTGTCGATCTGCTACGACCTCCGGTTCCCCGAGCTCTACCGGCAACTGGCCGTCGACGGCGGCGCGGAGCTGCTCGTGGTGCCGGCCGCGTTCATGATGCACACCGGGCGCGACCACTGGGAGGTGCTGCTCCGGGCCCGGGCCATCGAGAACCAGTGCTTCGTGGCGGCCGCCGGCCAGACCGGTGACCACGAGCCGGGGCGGACCTGCTTCGGGCGCAGCATGGTGGTGGACCCGTGGGGGACCGTGCTCACCCAGGTCGCCGACGGGCCGGGCGTGGCCGTCACCGACCTGGACCGGGACCGGCTGCGGACGATCCGTGTCGAGCTGCCGAGCCTCGCCAACCGGCGGCTCTGACTTCTCCCGCCCTCCGCGTCAGCCCTCCAGGAGCACCCCGACGACCGTGAAGCCGGCGATGGCCACTGCGGTGACGAGCAGCGCCGTGGTCATCCGTGAGGGGCCACGCCGGACGAGACGTCCCACCGACGCCAGGACGACGGCGAGCACGAAGGCGCCGATGACCACCTGCCAGAACGGCAGCAGGAGCCCGAGCAGGGCTTCCTCGGCGAGCGTCTCCGCCGGGAACCGCGACACGTCATCCATGTCGACCACTCTGGCACGGATGAGCCGGCGGTGGTCCCGCCCGAACCGGGCCGTCTGCCGGCTCGGGTGCCCGCGGCCGCACCAAGGACAGTGACGATCACTGATTTGCCTTCTCGGAGCCTCCGGCGTAACTTTCTCTCTGCACGCGGGAGGCCGGACAAACCGGCCGAGAACGGGCGCCAGGCTGGTGGCGGCGACGCCGAGCCAGACTGAGAATCCGGGCGGTGCGAGACACTCCGAGAACACGGGGTTGCGGTCGCGAAGCCGACCGGGTAGAGTTCGAAAGCCGGCAGGGAGCCGGGCGGGTGGCCGCGAAAGCGGCGATCGGCCGGTCCGCCGGAACCCACGACAGCAACGACCGCCGGATATGGCGTGCGTCAGCGTGGGTTGGACCGAACCAAGTTGATCACCTCGAAGACGAGGTTGACAGCGAGAGTCGGGCCGGGTAAGTTAGAGAGGTTGCCCCGGACGGGGTCCTGCTGGTGCGGGGTTCCGGTTGGTGTGTGGTTGTTCTTTGAGAACTCAACAGGGTGCTTGATAAGCCAGTGCCAAATTGATTTATACCCCGGACTGGTCAGGCTTTGGTCTGATTCGGTTGGGATTCCTTTGGCAACACTTTTGTTGTCAGGATGATTGTTCAGCAAAGATTTTTGTTGGAGAGTTTGATCCTGGCTCAGGACGAACGCTGGCGGCGTGCTTAACACATGCAAGTCGAGCGGA
>NZ_WBKT01000024.1 GCF_008868175.1 Micromonospora sp. AMSO31t | reverse complement strand
CCCGCACAGGGCGGTCCCCACGAGAAGAACGGCCGGCGCGCCTCCGAGCAACGGCGTCAGGCCGGCGAGCAGGAGCAGCGCGGCGACGCCGGCCGTTCTTCTCGTGGGGACCGCCCTGTGCGGGCGCTTCGACAGGCGCATCGGATGCCTCGTTTCACTCGGGGGCAGATCGAGCGAGCTGGATCGAACGTATGAGCTGCGGTTTCCTGGAGCAAGAGTCAGTGGGCGCGGTGCCCGCCCTCGCCGCCGGTGGTGGGCAGGCTGCCGAGCACGTGGTTGATGATGTGGATCCGCGCGCCGGCGGCCCGGTAGTCGGCGCACACGGTGTCGGCCTGACCGGCCAGGCGGGCCGTCCCCCCGCCCCCGGTGACCGTCACCGTGGTGCCGGCGAGCGTGGTGACCGTGCCCGCGGCCACCAGGTCGGCCAGCGACAGCGACCCGGCGACGAGGTGTTCGCGGAGCAGGCCGCGGAGCTTGTCCTTCTCGGCCAGCAACAGGTGGTCCAGGTCGTCCTCGGAGAACTTGGCGGCGAAGGCGTCGTCGGTCGGGGCCAGGATGGTCACCCCCGGGCCGCCGTGCAGGTCGGCGGACATGCCGGACGCCCGCACCGCCGCCTCGAAGGTGGTGAGGACGGGCAGCCACTGCAGGGCCGCCTCGGCCGGCTGACCGGCCAGCGCCGCCGGGTTGCCCGGGTCGCTGCCGGAGGGCAGCAGGTCGCACAGCGGGCCGCTCACGAGAGGCGCCGCGGTCGGTGCGGCGCCGCCGGCCGCAGCCGGCGAAGCGGCGCCGGGGCCGGAGCAGCCCGTGCCGGTGAGCATCAGGGCCAGCGCGCCCGCGGCGAGCGCGGCGGTCCGCCGCCGGCGGGCCGGCCACCGGAGCCGGGGGAGAGATCGGGATCGCGGGGGGATGACGGGCGGTTCCACGGCATTCTCCGGTCGAGTCGGGTCGTACCGGCAGGCCCGGGAGGCCGGACCTGCCGGTACGACGGTCAACGGGTCAGAGGCTCGCGCACTGGCCGCTCTTCGGGCCGAGCACCGAGTTGCCCAGCCCGAGGTCGACCGGTGCCGGGCTGTTGCCGCCGCAGCGCAGGGGGCCGGTCACGGTGTTGGCCGCGACCAGCGGCGCCTCGCCGCGGTTGTCCGACACCTCGACCGGGCCGGTGACCTTCGTGTCGACGACCACCACCGGGCCGGTGCCCTGCGCCACCCGGACCGGGCCGGTGACCGTGCTGTCGGTCAGGAAAACCCCGGCCGCGCCGGTGGCGTCCACCGGGCCGGTGATCGACGAGCCGGTGGCGACCAGCGTGCCGCCCGGCCGCACCCGGACCGGGCCGGCCACCGTGGCGTCCCGCAGGCAGGTGACGCCGGAGACCACCAGCGGGCCGGTGTGCCGGCCGGTCACCGTCGGGTAGACCCGCTCGGCGTCGACCAGCTTCTCCACCGCCTGCCCGTCGAGCAGCAGCGGAATGAGCCCGCGTTCGGGCTGGGCCAGCGGCACGAGGTACCTGCCGGCGACCGTGACGACCTTCCAGCCGTGCGCGGCCAGCCGCTGTGCCACGGTGGTCCGCTGGCCGGCCGGGCCGTCGGTGCGCTCGCCGTGGTACTGCTCCTCGGTGAGCCGGTAGGCGCACGGCACGTCGGTGAGGATCTGGTCCTCGCGCGGGGCGTCCAGGGGCGGCGGGGCCTCGCCCGCGTGGGGCGACGGGTACGCGGCGATCGGCCGGGAGCCGCGGAAGACGATCCGGCCGGTGTTCGACACCTGGAACGTGATCCCGCCGGCCCGCGCCGAGGTGATCTCCTTGAGGCTGGCGCGGTGGTAGTCGAGGAACTGGTTGAAGGTCCAGAGCGCCGAGTACGCCTTGCGCCGCCGGTTGTTCGCCGTGTTGCCCTCGTCCGGCCGGGTGGCGCCACCGGCGCTGCGCAGCTCCAGCAGGGAGTTCACCACGTTCTTGAGGCCCAGCGTGTTGCGCAGGATGGTCTCCTCGCTCAGCCCGACGTTCCCTCCGCCGTTGCACCCGTACGGGCAGGGCCACCAGCCGTCCTTGGCGCCCTGCGTGTACATGTGGCCCTCGATCATGTCCTGCGACTCGTCGAAGATCGGCTGGGCGACGTTCTGGTGCCGCGGCGGCAGCATCGGCAGGTCGCCGGCGCTGGAGTTGCCGAACTCGTGCCCGTCGTAGCCGGCCACCGGGCGGTAGTCGCGCAGCATCCGCACCAGCGCGAAGGTTTCCGGCTGGCGGATCAGCGAGTAGTCCCGGTTCAGGTCCTGGCCGGTGGAGTTGCCGCGGGTGTTGGCCGCCCGGCCGTCGCCGTTGATGGTGGGCACGATGAGCACCGTGGTGTGCGCCAGCAGGTCCAGCGTCCGGGGGTCGTTGCTGAACGCCAGCTGGCGGGCCATGATCAGGCACGCCTCCCGGTCACCGGGCTCGTTGCCGTGCACGTTGCAGTTGACCATCAGCGGTGAGGTCGCGGCCACCGCCGCCGGCGTGGCCGGCGGCGTGGGGTAACCGATGACGAACATGTTGATCGGGCGGCCCAGCGCGGTCCGGCCGATCTCGGTCACCCGCACCCGGTCGCTCAACTCGTCGACCGCCGCCGTGTACGCGTACTCGTTGACGTCGCTGGTGTACTGCGCCGCGAGCGTGGTCTCCCACTGGGTCCGGAGGTTCTCGCCGGGCACGGCGGGATCACCCCAGGGAGCGCGGGTGGTGCCGGCCACCGGCGCCGAGTACGGCTCGGCGGTGGCGCCGGAGCGGGCGCGGACCCGCCACTGGAACCGGCCGCCCGGGTTGAAGCCCGCGTCGGCGAAGGTGGGGGAGGAGTTGTCGATCTGGCGGTTCGGCCGCCAGACGCCGGTGATCACCGCCTCCAGAACAGGTGGGATGACTCGGTCCGGACAGCACACGCGAGTCGGCCCGTCCATGGTCGACAGAGAGCGATTTCTTGAGGTTGATCTGAGGATCGGCGCCTCAGGCCGGGCGGAGCCGGTAGCCCACGCCGCGTACGGTCTCCACCCGGCCGGCGTCGTCGAGCTTGCCCCGCAGGGCCGCGACGTGGACGTCGAGGGTGTGGCCGCCGCCCCAGGTGGTCTGCCAGACGTCCATGAGCAGCCGCTCCCGGGGCACCACCGTGCCGGCCTGCCGGGCCAGTGCCATCAGCAGCGCGAACTCCTTGCGGGTCAGGACCACCTCCCGGCCGCCGAGCCAGACCCGCCGGGCGTTCAGGTCCAGCCGCAGGTCGCCGACCTCCAGCGCCGCCTCCACTCGGGAGGCACGCGCGGCGCGGCGCATCACTGCCTCGATCCGGGCCTGCAGCTCCGCCATCGAGAACGGCTTCACCACGTAGTCGTCGGCGCCGGCCCGCAGCCCCGCCACTCGGTCCCGCTCGTCACCACGGGCGATCACCGCGATGATCGCGATGTCCTCGTTGTGCCGGCGGAACTCCCGGCACAACGCCAGGCCGTCCCGGTCCGGGAGGTTCAGGTCGAGCAGCAGCAGGTCCACGGGCCCGGCCCTGACCGCCTCCGACGCGGTCGTGGCCGTGATGACCGAGTTGCCCCGGCGGCGCAGCGCGGCGGCGAGCGCGGACGCGACTCGCAGGTCGTCCTCCACCAGAAGCACCCGCACCGCGTCTCCTCGAACCTCGTGCGACAGGTTCACGCGAGTCTGTCCGATCCGCGCCCGCCGCGACCAGCCCGGACGGACGATCACGACCAGACGATCATGCGGGTCGGACCGTCGGGCCGACCCCGAGGTGAAGCGGGAGGACCAGCGCGGAGGAGACCGCCAGGTCCCGGTCGAGCACCTCGTCGCGGGGGACGAAGACCATGGCCCGGCCTTCGCCGAGCACCACGTCCTCCTGACGGGCGTCGGTCGCGCCGCGGAAAACGTGGACCGTCACCGTGTGCGGGAAGCCCTCCTCGTCCGGGCGCGGGCCGCTCCAGAAGGGATGCAGCTCGCCAACGGTCAGGCCGGTCTCCTCCAGCAGTTCCCGGCGGGCGGCCTGTTCCGGTGTCTCGCCCGGCTCGATGTGTCCGCCGGGCAGACCCCACTGGTTCGGGGAGACGGGCGCGTGCTCGTCGCGATGCTGCAGGAGAACGGCGCCCGAGGGGTCGACGAGCAGGACGAGCGCCACGTCATAGCTGGCCATCGCGGAATCATTCCACGACGGCACCCCCGGCGCAGGACCGTCGGCGCCGAGCTTCCGACCAGCCGGAGCCGGCCGGCCCACTAGCATGATCTCGTGCCGGAGGACTTCATCGCTGACGACCAGCTGGCCGCGTTCCTGCGGACCGCGAGGGCCCAGCCCACCGTCGGCGAACCGGACGTGGCGACCTCGCGTCAGGCGTCCCGCGCACGGGCCGCGGCGCGGACGCCGGGACCGGACGTCCCGACCGTCGACACGACGATGGCCGGTGTCCCGGTCCGGGTGTACGCGGCGGGGGCGGACCCGGTGGTCGTCTACCTCCACGGCGGCGGGTTCGTCCTGGGAGATCTCGACACGCACGACGCGCGGGCGCGGCGGCTCGCCGTGGCCACGGCGGCGTCGGTGGTCGCGGTCGACTATCGACGCGCGCCGGAAGATCCCTGGCCGGCGGCGGTCGACGACGCGGTGGGGGTGGTCCGGCGGGTGGCCGGCGACGGGACACCGGTTGCCGTGGCCGGGGACTCGGCCGGCGGTCTCATCGCGATCCTGACGGCGCTGCGGCTGCGCCGCGAGGTCCCCCTGCTGGCGCAGCTGCTGCTCTGCCCGAACGCCGATCCCACGCTCCGGTGTCCGAGCGTCGAGGACAAGGGGCGCGGCTGGCTGCTCGATGCCGACACCCTTCGCCGCTGGGTCGCCATGTGGCTGCCCGACCCCGACACCCGCGACTCGCCGTCGACCAATCCGCTCGTCGCGGACGTGCGAGGTCTGCCGCCGGCCGTCGTCGTGACCGCGGAGCACGATCCGCTGCGCGACGAGGGTGAGGCCTACGTCGCGCGCCTGCGGGCCGCCGGCGTGCCGGTAACGCACCGACGCGAGCCCGGACTGGTCCACGACTTCCCGACGATGCGGGACGTGTCACCAGCCGCTGCCGCAGCGGAGGACCGTTTCCTCCGCGACGCCGCGCAGCTGCTGGGTCGACGACCCAGCTGACCTTCGGCAGCCGCCGCGCGCCGGGCGGACCGCCGGTTACTGGCCGCCGAGGCGCCTGCCCAGGGAGAAACCCGCGTCGGTGTAGCCGTGCCGACCGTAGAAGCGCACCGCACCGACGTTGCGGTGGTGGATGCCGGCGGACAGGTACGTGATCCCCCGGTCGGTCGCCCACCGTTCGGCGGCCTCCAGCAACGCTGCTCCCACCCCGAGCCCCCTCGCGTCGGGCAGCACGACCGTGTGCACCTGCGCCGACGGCTCAGGAAGCAGGATCTGATGCGCCGGCGGATCGGACTGCCGCAGCACCTCGATCATCCCGACGACCCGACCGTCCCGATCCTCGGCGACGAGAACCCCGTCCCGCCCCGCCTCGTCGCCCAGCATGGCCGTGAAATGACGCACCACCGCCGCACGCCGTGGAACGCGGTAGACGTCAGGATCGAGAGCGAGGTGGGCCTCGGCGTTGGCCAGCCGCAACTCCACCAACGAAGGAACATCCGCCAGGCCCGCCGGCCGAACCGTCAGCCCAAGCTCCCGCATGATCGCGATCCTAGGGCCGACGCAGCAGCCTTCGGGGACCTGTCATGTTCGGCAGGGCGGGGCTTAGTCCATTTCGGGCCGCTTCTCAGCGATCCACTTCTCGACGTCCTCGGCGAGCCAGACGTTGCCCATCTGGAGCGTGGCAACGGGCTCGGGGAAGTCCCGGCGGCTGGTGATCTGGTATGCCCGCTGCCGCGATACGCCGCCCAGGAGCACGCGGATTTCCGCCGAGCCGACCAGTCGCACCTTCTTGGACATGCCTCGGACGCTAGGTGTCCGACAACTAGTCACGTATCAGCTCGACGCACGCCTAGTAGTCGTGCGAACTAGTCATATATCATGCGCAGGTGACTAGCATCTGGGAACCCGAGCCGCCATTCCTCGTCATGGCCGCCGGCTTCATGGTGGATCTGCACACTCGCAAGCGCTGCCCGCACTGCCGCCAGGACGGGACATGTCCACGCGTGCAGCGCGCCAAGCGGCTGCTCCGGGCCTGGCGTCTGACGGTCGAGGAGCGACGGAGGCGGCGCTACTTCCGCTGTCCCTGACTCACCGCGACGGCCGCCGACCCCACGTGCGGTCGGCGGCCGTCGCGATCGGGGTCAGCGCAGGCCGGCGGCCGCGAGGAGGTTGCCCTCCGGGAGAGCGGGCAGGGTCCGGCCGGCGGTCATCCGCTGCTCGGTCCGGGCGGCCGTGAACGCGGGGTCGCCCGCGATGGCCGCCGCGTACGCGGCGCCCGTGTGGGACGCGATGGCCGACCAGCCGTACTGCTCCTGGACCATGGCGCGGGCGCGCCGGGCCAGCAGCCGCGCCCGGTCCCGGTCGGAGAGCAGCGCGTGCACCGCCTCGGCGAGCCCGTCCGGGTCCTGCGGGGCGAAGGTCAGCCCGGTGACGCCCGGCTCGACGATCTCGGCCAGCCCGCCGGTGCGGGACACCGCGAGCGGCGCGCCGGCGGCGGCCCCCTCCAGGGCCACCATGCCGAACGGCTCGTAGATGCTGGGCACCGCGAAGCAGTCCGAGGCGGCCATCACGGCGGGCAGGTCGGCGCCGCCGAGGAAGCCCGGCATGCTGACCGTGCCGCCGAGCCCGAGCCGGTGCACCTCGTCCTCCAGGGTCGCCCGGTACGGCCCGTCGCCGACGATCACGGCGCGCAGCCCGGGGTGCCGGTCGCGCAGCCGGGGGAGCCCGGCGAGCAGGTGCTGCACGCCCTTCTCGTAGACGAGCCGGCCGGCGAAGGTGACCAGTGGGCCGTCCCCGGCGAACCGGGCGCGGGCGGCGGCGACCGCCGAACCGGGCACCCGCCAGCGGTGCGGCTCGACGCCGTTGGGCACCACGTCGACGCGGGCGGGATCGACCCCGAACAGCGCGCCCACCTCGTCGCGCATGTAGCCGGAGCAGACGATCACCCGGCCCGACTCGGTGGCCAGCCAGTGCTCGACGCCGTGGATGGTGCGGTTCATCTCCTCGGGCAGCCAGCCCTGGTGCCGGCCGGCCTCGGTGGCGTGGATGGTGCTGACCAGCGGCACGTCCAGGTGCTCGCGCAGGGTCATGGCGGTGTGCGCGACCAGCCAGTCGTGGGCGTGGATGACGTCGTACGCGCCGGACTCGGCGGCGCGCAGGGCGGCCCGGGTGAGGGTGTGGTTGAACGCCATGGTCCAGGCCAGCAGCGAGCCGGTGGCGAGCGGGAAGGTGACCGGGTCCTCGGCGGCGCGGACGATCCGCACGCCGTCGGCGTATTCCTCCAGCGGCGCGCCCTCGGCGTGCCGGGTGACGACGGTGACCTCGTGGCCGGCGGCGGCCAGGGCGACGGAGAGCGCGTGCACGTGGCGGCCGAGGCCGCCGACGAGCACCGGCGGGTACTCCCACGACAGCATGAGGATGCGCTGCTTCCGGGCCGGCACGCCGGGCTGCGGCGGGATGGTGGGGCGGGAAGTGAGGGTGGGCCGGTGGGTCCGGTCCGTCGCGGTGGCGGGCTGCGCGCCGACCCGCAGGGTGGTCACATCGATCTCCGTCCATGCATGCTGGTACGCGCCGGCGTCACTGGCGGCGTGGGGAGCGTGGTGGGGTGGCCGAACGGCCGGGGTGGACCCGCGCGGGCACGCGCGTCCGCCATCCAGGAAAAGCCATCCCGCGCGAACCCGCATCTCGAAAAGGGCGATCGTGACGGACAACACCTGACGGTCCGGCCCGCCTCAGGTGGGTGGAATTCGGTTACCGTCCGAACGGGTGGATTGGCGGAGCGTGCGGCGGGGCATTAGCGGCGTGCGCACCGGCGGTCCGCCCGTCCGGTGCGCTCATGATCATGGCCGAAGGAGCGACATGCAGGTCTGGCCGGGCGAGAGCTATCCCCTCGGTGCCACCTACGACGGGATGGGAACCAACTTCGCGATCTTCTCCGAGGTGGCGGAGAAGATCGAGCTCTGCCTGTTCGACGAGTGGGACACCGGCGCCGAGCGCCGGGTCGAGCTGCGCGAGGTCGACGCGTACGTCTGGCACGCCTACCTGCCCGGCGTCGAGCCCGGCCAGCGCTACGGCTACCGGGTGCACGGGCCGTGGGACCCGGCCAACGGGCTGCGGTGCAACCCGCACAAGCTGCTCCTCGACCCGTACGCCAAGGCGGTCGACGGGGAGGTCACCTGGGACCCGGCCGTCTACGACTACGAGGTGGGCGGCGACCCGGACCGGCGCAACGACACCGACTCGGCGCCGTTCATGCCGAAGTCGGTGGTGGTGAACCCGTACTTCGACTGGGGCAACGACCGGCCGCCGCGCACGCCCTACCACCACTCGGTGATCTACGAGGCGCACGTGCGCGGGCTGACCATGCGCCACCCGGACATCCCGGAGGAGCTGCGCGGCACGTACGCGGCGATCGCCTCGCCCGTGATGATCGACTACTTCAAGCAGCTCGGGGTGACCGCTGTCGAGCTGATGCCGGTGCACGAGTTCGTGCACGACCACCGCCTGGCCGACCTGGGGCTGCGCAACTACTGGGGCTACAACACCATCGGCTTCTTCGCCCCGCACCACGGCTACTCGGCGCTGGGCCGGCTCGGCCAGCAGGTCCAGGAGTTCCGGGGCATGGTCAAGGCGCTGCACGCGGCCGGCATCGAGGTCATCCTCGACGTGGTCTACAACCACACGGCCGAGGGCAACCACCTCGGGCCGTCGCTGAGCTTCAAGGGCATCGACACCCCGAGCTACTACCGGCTCTCCGAGGACGACCGGCGCTACTTCGTCGACTACACCGGCACCGGCAACAGCCTCAACGTGCGCAGCCCGCACTCCCTGCAACTGATCATGGATTCGCTGCGCTACTGGGTCACCGAGATGCACGTCGACGGCTTCCGCTTCGACCTGGCGGCCACCCTGGCCCGGGAGTTCTACGAGGTGGACCGCCTCTCCACCTTCTTCGAGGTGGTGCAGCAGGACCCGGTGGTCGGCCAGGTCAAGCTGATCGCCGAGCCGTGGGACGTCGGCCCGGGCGGCTACCAGGTGGGCAACTTCCCGCCGCAGTGGACCGAGTGGAACGGCAAGTACCGGGACACCGTGCGGGACTTCTGGCGCGGCGAGCCGGCCACCCTGGCCGAGTTCGCCTCCCGGATCTCCGGCTCCGCCGACCTCTACCAGGACGACGGGCGCCGCCCGTTCCACAGCATCAACTTCGTCACCTGCCACGACGGGTTCACCCTGAACGACCTGGTCTCCTACAACGACAAGCACAACGAGGCCAACGGCGAGGAGAACCGCGACGGGGAGAGCCACAACCGCTCCTGGAACTGCGGCGTCGAGGGGGACACCGACGACCCGGGCGTGCTGGCCCTGCGCGCCCGGCAGCGGCGCAACTTCCTGGCCACGCTCATCCTGTCCCAGGGCGTGCCGATGCTCGGCCACGGCGACGAGCTGGGCCGCACCCAGCACGGCAACAACAACGCCTACTGCCAGGACAGCGAGCTGGCCTGGGTGGACTGGACGCGGGCCGACGAGGAGCTGCTGGCCTTCGTCCGGCGGCTCACCGAGTTCCGCACCCGGCACCAGGTGTTCCGCCGCCGGCGGTTCTTCACCGGCCTCCCCGTCGGCGGTCGGGCGGCCGGCTCCGCCCTGCCCGACCTGGCCTGGTACACGCCCGACGGCCGGGAGATGACCGGCGAGGACTGGGGCAACGACTTCGGCCGCTCCGTGGCGCTCTTCGTCAACGGCGACGGCATCCCGGAACGCGGCCACTACGGCCAGCGCCACCGGGACGACTCGTTCCTGCTGCTGTTCAACGCGCACGACGCGCCCCTGGACTTCACCCTGCCGCCGGGCGAGTTCGGGCAGCGGTGGGAGCTGGTCATCAGCACCGCGGACCCGGATCCGGAGAAGACACTGACGGTCGAGGCGGGCGGGAGTGTCTGCGTCCCCGACCGCTCGCTGCTGGTCCTGGAGAGGACGGCCTGACCATGCCCGACACCCCCCACCCCGATCAGACGACGGCGCCGACGACGCGGGTGGGGTCGACCTACCGCGTCCAGGTCCGCCCCGGCTTCGACCTCGACGCCACCGCCGGCCTCGCCGGCTACCTGGCCGACCTCGGCGTCACCCACCTCTACAGCGCGCCCCTGCTCACCGCCACCCCCGGCTCCCAGCACGGCTACGACGTGGTCGACCCCCGGGCGGTCAACCCGGAACTCGGCGGCGAGGGCGGGCGGCAGCGCCTCGTCCGGGCCCTGCGCGCGGCCGGCCTCGGCCTGGTCGTGGACATCGTGCCCAACCACGCCGGCGTGGCCCAGCCGGCCGCCAACCCGGCCTGGTGGGACGTGCTGCGCCGGGGCCGCGCCTCGGCGTACGCGGACTGGTTCGACATCGACTGGGACCGCGGCCGGCTGCTGCTGCCGGTGCTCGCCGACACCCCGGACGCCCTGGACGACCTCAAGGTGGTCGACGGGGAGCTGCGCTACCACGAGCACCGCTTCCCGATCGCCGACGGCACCGGGGCCGGGACGCCGCGCGAGGTGCACGACCGGCAGCACTACGAGCTGGTCGACTGGCGGCGCGGCGACAGCGAGCTGACGTACCGCCGGTTCTTCGCCGTGTCGGACCTGGCCGGGCTGCGGGTGGAGGACCCGGAGGTCTTCCGCGCCACCCACGCCGAGGTCCTGCGCTGGGCCGCCGCCGGTGACCTCGACGGCATCCGGGTCGACCACCCGGACGGCCTGCGCGACCCCGCCGGCTACCTGGCCCGGCTGCGCGCCGCCGCGCCCGGCGCGTGGCTGGTCGTGGAGAAGATCCTGGAGTACGGCGAGGAGCTGCCGGACTGGCCCGTCGACGGCACCACCGGCTACGACGCCCTGGCCGCGGCGGGCGGGCTCTTCGTCGACCCGGACGCCGAGGCGGCCTTCACGGCGCTGGACGGCCGGCTCACCGGCCGGCACACCTCGTGGCAGGACCTCACCCACGACACCAAGCTGGCGGCCGCCACCCGGCTGCTCGCCGCCGAGCTGAGCCGACTGGCCGCCCTCGTCCCCGAGCTGCCCGCCGAGCAGGTCCGGGCGGCCCTCGCCGAGCTGGCCGCCGCCTTCGGTGTCTACCGCGGCTACCCGCCCGAGGGCGCCCGGCACCTGGCCGCCGCCCGCGCCGAGGCCGGCCGCCGCCGCCCCGACCTGACCGCCGTGCTGGACGCGGTCACCGCCCGGCTCCGCGACCCCGACCACGAGCTGGCGGCCCGCTTCCCGCAGTTCTCCGGCGCGGTGATGGCCAAGGGCGTGGAGGACACCGCCTACTACCGGTGGAGCCGGTTCGTCGCGCTCAACGAGGTGGGCGGCAGCCCCGCCCACTTCGGCGTGCCGCCCGCCGAGTTCCACCGTGCCGCCGCCGCCCGGCAGGTCCGCTGGCCGGCCGGCATGACCACCCTCTCCACCCACGACACCAAGCGCGGCGAGGACGTCCGGGCCCGGCTCGCGGTCCTGTCCGAGCTGCCCGGCCGCTGGGCCGAGCGGGTCGCCGACTGGATGTCCCGGGCGCCGCTGGCCGACCCGGCCTTCGCCCACCTGCTCTGGCAGACCGCCGTCGGGGCCTGGCCCATCGAGCGCGAGCGGCTGCACGGGTACGCCGAGAAGGCCGCCCGGGAGGCGTCCGTGTCCACCGGCTGGGCCGACCCCGACCCGGCGTTCGAGCACGAGCTGCACGCCCTGGTCGACCGCATGTGCGACGACCCGGAGCTGCACGCCCAGCTCACCGCGTTCGCCGACGAGATCACCCCGGCCGGCTGGTCCAACTCGCTGGGGCAGAAGCTGGTCCAGCTCGCCATGCCCGGAGTGCCGGACACCTACCAGGGCACCGAGCTGTGGGAGAACTCCCTGGTCGACCCGGACAACCGCCGCCCGGTCGACTTCGCCGTACGCCGGGAGCTGCTGGCCCGGCTCGACGCCGGCTGGCGGCCCGCGGTGGCCGCCGACGGCGCGGCCAAACTGCTCGTGGTCTCGCGGACCCTGCGGCTGCGCCGGGACCGCCCGGAGCTGTTCACCGGCTACCGGCCGGTGCCGGCGCACGGGCCGGCCGGCGCGCACGCGGTGGCCTTCGACCGGGGCGGCGCGATCGCCGTGGCCACCCGCCTGCCGCTGCGGCTGGCCCGCGCCGGCGGCTGGCGCGACACGACGCTGTCGATTTCCGGCAACAGTGTTACCGACGTGTTCACCGGTCGGGTCTACAGTGGGTCTGACCTGCTGATGCACGATCTTCTGAGCAGCTATCCCGTCGCCCTCCTCGTTCCCACCGACTCCGTGGAGGCAGCCGCATGACCGAGTTCACGGTGTGGGCGCCCGAAGCCGCCCGGGTGCGGCTGCGCCTGCCCGGCGTCGCCGACCACGACATGCGCCCCTCGCCGGGCGGCTGGTGGCGGGTCGAGGTGCCCGACGCCGGCCCCGGCACCGACTACGCGTTCCTGCTCGACGACGACGAGCAGGCCCTGCCCGACCCCCGGTCGGCCTGGCAGCCGCAGGGCGTGCACGGGCCGAGCCGCCGCTACGACCACGCCGCGTTCGACTGGACCGACCAGGGCTGGACCGGGCGGCAGCTGCCCGGCAGCGTCCTCTACGAGCTGCACATCGGCACCTTCACCCCGGAGGGCACCTTCGACGCGGCGATCGGCCGCCTCGACCACCTGGTCGACCTCGGCGTCGACCTGGTCGAGCTGCTCCCGGTCAACGCCTTCAACGGCGAGCACAACTGGGGCTACGACGGGGTGTGCTGGTACGCGCCGCACGAGCCGTACGGCGGGCCGGACGGGCTCAAGCGCTTCGTCGACGCGGCGCACGCCAAGGGGCTGGGGGTGATCCTCGACGTCGTCTACAACCATTTCGGGCCCTCCGGGGCCTACGCGCCGCGCTTCGCGCCGTACCTCACCGAGCAGAGCAACACCTGGGGCCGCACGGTCAACCTGGACGGGCCGCACTCCGACGGGGTGCGTCGCTACATCGTCGACAGCGTGCTCATGTGGCTGCGCGACTACCACGTCGACGGGCTGCGGCTCGACGCCGTGCACGCCATGCCCGACTCCCGGGCCACCCACGTCCTGGAGGAGGTGGCCGCCGAGGTGGAGGCACTCTCCACCCACCTGGGCCGGCCGCTGTCCCTGATCGCCGAGAGCGACCTCAACGACCCGAAGCTGATCACCCCGCGGGAGGCCGGCGGGTACGGGCTGCACGCCCAGTGGAACGACGACGCCCACCACGCGCTGCACACCCTGCTCACCGGGGAACGGCAGGGCTACTACGGCGACTTCGGCTCCCTCGAATGCCTCACCGATGTGCTGACCGGCGCGTTCTTCCACGCCGGCACCTGGTCCAGCTTCCGCAACCGCAGCCACGGCCGGCCCGTCGACCGGCAGCGCACTCCGGGGCACCGGTTCGTGGCGTACCTGCAGAACCACGACCAGATCGGCAACCGGGCCACCGGGGACCGGATCTCCCAGACGCTCTCCGCCGGGCTGCTGCGGGTCGGCGCCACCCTGCTGATGACCGCGCCGTTCACCCCGATGCTGTTCATGGGGGAGGAATGGGCGGCCAGCACCCCGTGGCAGTTCTTCACCAGCCACCCGGAGCCCGAGCTGGCCACCGCCGTGGCGACCGGGCGCCGGCGGGAGTTCGCCGCGCACGGCTGGCCGCCGGGGGACGTGCCCGACCCGCAGGACCCGCAGACCTTCGTCCGGTCCCGGCTCGACTGGGCTGAGCTGGACAAGCCCGAACACCGGGAGATGTACGACTTCTACCGGCGGCTCATCGCCCTGCGCAAGCACCGACCCGACCTCGCCGACCCCCGGCTCGGCCACGTCGACGTCCGGCACGGCGACCAGTTCCTGCTGATGCGGCGGGGCGGCTGCCTCGTGGTGGCGAACCTGGCCGGCAAGCCGCAGCGCATCAACCTGCCCGGCGTGGTGCGCCGGGTGCTGCTCACCACCTCCGAGGGGGTCACCGTGATGCGCGACGGCATCGAGCTGCCCCCGGAATCCGCCGCGATCGTGGCCCTCTGACCCGTCTCACCCGTCGGGGCGCGCGGTCAGCTTCCGCCGTACCGCCTCGGAGTCGGCGTGGCCGAGCTCCTCGAACAGCACGAGGGACCGCCGCCAGGCGTCCCGGGCGGCGTCCGGCCGACCGGCCGCCGCCCACGTGTCGCCGAGATGGTCCAGCACGATGCCTTCGGCATGCCGGTCACCCATCTCGGCGAAGAGGGTGAGCGCCTGCTGGAAGCAGTCGACGGCCTGGCCGTACTCGCCCAGGTGGTGGTGGGCGAAGCCGATGCTGTCCCACGTGTTCGCCTGCCCGTACGCGCTGCCGACCTGCTGGGACAGGGCGAGCGCCCGGCGGCAGAAGGTGATCGCCTCGTGGTGCTCGCCGAGCTGGGAGTGGTACCAGCCAATCGCGTTGAGGGCGACCGCCTGCTTGAGCGGGCTCCCGACCCGCTCGTAGAGGGCGAGGCTCTGCCGACCGTGCGGCAGCGCCTCGCGGGGCCGCCGCTGCCGGTCGTGGAGCATGCTGAGGTCGAAGTGGGTGTGCGCCCGCCCCTCGTCGTCACCCAACGCGGCGAACAGGTCCAGCGCCGCGTGCAGGTTTGCCTGCGCCTCGGCGTACCAGCCGAGGTTGGAGCAGGCCCCGGCCAGGAGCCGGTGCGCCTGGGCCTGCGCCGGGCGGTCACCCAGCCGCCGGGTCGACTCGACCGCCCGGCGGGCCACCGTGGCCCAGTCGTGCCAGTGGCCCTGCCGGTCGAAGTAGGTGGCCAGGGTCCACGAGAGCTGCCCGGTCCGGGCGTCGAGACCGTTGCCGCCGGTGTGCTCGATGGTCGCGAGTAGCACCTGGTGTTCGCGGGTGAACCAGGCTAGCGCCGCCGCGAGGTCGTCGAGCCGCTCGGCGGTCACCCCGGGTGCGGCAGGGGTCAGGCTCAGCGGGTCGCGCTGCGGGGACAGCAGCAGCGCGGCCGCGTGCGCGGTGTGCAGGTGATGGTCGACCAGCCGGCACAGCGCGGACCGGGAACCAGCGGGATCCCCGGCTGCCCGCTCGGCCGCGAACACCCGGACCAGGTCGTGCATGCGGTACCGGCCCGCGACCTGCTCCTGGACGAGGTGCGCCACCCGCAGGTTCGTCGTCACCTCGTCGCCGTCGAGCACGTCCAGCGGGCTGGCCGCGGTGGTCAGCTCCGCCGCGATCGACGACAGGGCCAGGTCGGGGCGGAGCCCGGCGCGGGCCGCCACGATCCCGAGAGCCAGCGGCAGGCCACCGCAGAACCGCAGGATGTCCGCGACGGCGTCCGGCTGCCCCGCCACCCGCGCGGCGCCCACCTGCCGGACGATCAGCTCGCGGGCCTCACCGTCGGGCAGCACGTCCAGTGGCAGCGGTCGCGCGCCGTGGGTCGTGACGAGGCTGGCGAGCTGCCGGCGGCTGGTCACCAGGACCGCGCTCGTGGGGGTGCCGGGCAGCAGCGGGATCACCGTGGCGGCGTCGCGGGCGTCGTCGAGGACGACGAGCATCCGGCGGCCGGCGACCAGCGTGCGGTACAGCGACGCCTGGGCCTCCGGCTCGGCCGGGACGCGTGCCGGTTCGACACCGAGCGCTTCGAGGAAGCCGCGCACGGCCGCCGGCCACCCTACGGGGTGGGCGGTCGGGTCGAAGCCGCGCAGGTTGACGTAGAGCTGCCCGTCCGGGAAGCGGTCGGCGTTGGCGTGCGCCCACCGCAGGGCCAGCCAGGTCTTGCCGATCCCACCGCCGCCACCGATGGACGAGATCACGACCGGCGACCCGCCGTCCGGGTGCACCGCGTCGCCGAGTTGTTCGTCGAGGCGCGCGAGCTGGGCGGTCCGGCCGGCGAAGACCCCGGGCGATGCCGGCAGCTGCCGGGCACGGCGGCCGCAGCCGGTGTCGCGCCGGTCCGGCCCGCAGCCGCAGTCGGTTCGGCATCGCCCGCCGGGGGGAGGCCCGGCGCCGCGAGCACCGGGTCGGCGGTGAGGATCTGCTGGTACAGCAGTGCCAGGGGCGGGCTGGGATCCGTGCCCACCTCGGCGGCGAGCCGGCGACGCATCTGGTGGAACTGTTCGAGCGCGTCGGCCTGCCGCCCGCACCGGTACAACGCGAGCATGGCCTGCGCCGCGAGGCGCTCGTCCCACGGGTACCGGCCGCTCAGCGTAAGGACGTCGGGGAGGAGCCGCGCGTGCTGGCCGTGGCGCAGGGCGAGGTCGTTGCGGTCCAGTGCGGCCGCGAGTCGCTGCCGGTCGAGGGTCTGCCGGTAGGCCGCCAACCAGGGTGCGGCCAACCCGTCGAACGCCTCGCCGCGCCAGAGCCCCAGCGCCTGCTCCAGGCAGGCGATCGCAATCGCGTCGTCGTCGGTGCGCCGGGCCTGCTCGGTCAGCTCGTGGAAGCGGTGCAGGTCGACGCGGTCCGGGTCGACGGCGAGCAGGTAGCCGGGATGGCGGCGCACGATGCGGACCCCCTCCGCGCCGGCCAGCGCCTGGCGGAGCCGGGACAGGTAGCCACGCAGGGTGGCGGCGGCCCCGTCCGGCACCTCGTCGCCCCACACCCGGCTGATGAGCTGGTCGGTCGCGACCACCCGGTTGGGCTCGACCAGCAGCGCGGCCAGGACGCACTGCTGGCGGGCGTGACCGATCCCGACCGCCCGGCCGCCGATCCGGACGTCCAGGTCGCCGAGTACCCGGAACTCCACCGCCACGGACTGTCACGCTAGCCGCCGTCGACAGTGGCCGGAGTGGGCCTGACGAGGATCCGACAGGCAGCGGCGCGGCGGCCCGCGGGTGCGGTTTCCGACCCGCGGGCCGCCGTGGCGATCGAATCAGGGGCAGTTGATGGGGATGTCCACGGTGGGCCGGCAGTCGTCGAACACGACGTCCGGGCCGCCGTCACCGTCGTCGAAGAGGCCGGGACCGCCGACCAGGGTGTCCGCGCCCTGGTCGCCGAAGAGGTGATCGTCGTTGCTCCCGCCGTCCACGCGGTCGTTGCCGTCCAGGGCGCTCGGCCCGACGAAACGGTCCCCGTGGATCGTGTCGGCGCCGCCGTCACCGTGGAGGTTGTCGTTACCCAGGTCGCCCCAGATGCTGCCGCCGATCAACCCGCCGTAGACGGTGTCCGCGCCGCTGTTGGCCTGGATGCTGTCGTTGCCGTCGCGTCCGCAGATGATGTCGCCGTTCACGCTTCCGACGATGGTGTCGGAACTGGTCGTGCCGATGATGAACTCCGGGCCGTTGGTGTTGGGGCTGATGTAGAGCTGGTTCACCATCTCCACCGGGGCGTACCCGGCCGGCACCGGCGCCCCGGAGTACGGGCCGCAGTCGGCGGGGACCACCACGACGGCCGCGGACGCGGGCGAGCCGCCGCCGCCGGCCAGCCCCGCGGTGGCCAGGACGAGTGCCCCGAGCGCCGAGACGGCGCGGCGACCGGTACGGGGCGTGTAGAAGAACTGGTGTGGCATGACGCTTACTCCTTCTGCTGCTGGTGAGTGCGAGAAGCGTCGCCAACGGGCGTTGAAGGGACGTGCAACAAACGTTGAACCGCGGTGCCGCGTCCCGGCTCCCGTCTCCCGGGCAGCGGAGTGGGCCGCCGGCCGCTAGCCTGCGGTCATGGACGAGGCCGAGCCGCCGGCGAGGCTCGCCGGCATCGCGCACGAGGCGGGCGGCCACACCGTCCGGCTGCGTCCGGTGGCCGAGCCGGACCTGGCGATGTTCCGCCGGTTCGCCACCGAGCCGGGCCTCATCGGGCTGGACTGGGCCGGCTTCCGGGATGCCGGCGCGCCCGCCCGCCGGCACGCCGAGGACGGTCACCTGGGCGAGCGGGACGGCCGGCTGATCGTCCAGGTGGAGCCCGAGGAGGCCGCCGCCGGGCTCGTGAGCTACCTGCAGGGGAGCTACGGCGGACGCGCGCACTACTGGGAGATCGGCATCGCCCTGCTGCCCGAGTGGCGCGGCCGGGGGATCGGCTGGCGGGCCCAGGCGTTGCTCTGCGACTACCTGTTCGCGCACACCCCGGCGCGGCGGATCCAGGCCGGCACCCACCCGGAGAACCTGGCCGAGCAGCGGTCGCTGGAGAAGGCCGGGTTCCAGCTCGAAGGGGTGATCCGGGCCTGCGAGTTCCGGGCCGGCGCCTGGCGCGACGGCTGGCTCTACAGCCGGCTGCGCGACGACCCGTCCCCGCTCTGAGCCGCCACGGTCACGGGATCGGCCACTCGTGGACCGGGCGGTTGCTGTGCATGAGGTCGACGTAGTGGCGGACCACCTCGCGCAGCGCCTCCGGCCGGTCCAGGTGGTCGGCGGACTCCAGCCGGTGCAGCGTCTCCACCTGCCAGGTCGCGCCGTTGCGGCCGGTGAGGCAGCGCTGCTCGACGATGCCGAGCAGCCGGTCCCGCTCGGCCGGGTCGAGGCCCCACCGGTCGAGCCCGTGGTGGGCCAGCGGCAGGAGCCGGCGCAGCACCAGCTCGGTCACCGGCAGGTAGCCCAGCCCCGGCCAGAACACCTGGGCGTCGATGCCGTGCCGGGAGCAGTTGGTGAAGTTCTCCTCGGCCGCGCTGAACGACATCTGCGACCAGAGCGGCCGGTCGGACTCGGCGAGGGCGCGGACCAGGCCGAAGTAGAAGGCGCCGTTGGCGACGGTGTCCAGCACGGTCGGCCCGGCGGGCAGCACCCGGTTCTCGACCCGCAGGTGCGGGCGGCCCTTCAGCACGTCGTAGACCGGGCGGTTCCACCGGTAGATCGTGCCGTTGTGCAGCCGCAGCTCGGCGAGTTTCGGCACGCCGCCGGCGGCCAGGGTCTCCGCCGGGTCCTCCGGGTCACACACCGGCAGGAGCGCGGGGAAGTAGCGCACGTTCTCCTCGAAGAGGTCGAACACGCTGGTGATCCAGCGTTCCCCGAACCACACCCGGGGCCGTACCCCCTGGGCTTTGATCTCCTCGGCGCGGGTGTCGGTGGCCTGCTGGAACAGCGGCACCCGGGTCTCCCGCCACAGTTCCCGGCCGAACAGCAGCGGTGAGTTCGCGCCCAGCGCGACCTGGACGCCGGCGATCGCCTGGGCGGCGTTCCAGTAGTCGGCGAACTGGTCCGGGCTGACCTGGAGGTGGAACTGGGTGCTGGTGCAGGCGGCCTCGGGGGTGATGGTGTCCGCGGTGGTGGCCAGCCGCTCCACCCCGCTGATCGAGATCCGCAGGTCCTCGCCCCGGGCCGCGAAGATCTGCTCGTTGAGCAGCGCGTACCGCGGGTTGGCCGAGAGGGTCTCGGCGGTCAGGTGCTCCGGGCGCAGGGTCGGCAGGATGCCGACCATCACCATGTGCGCGCCGACCGCTCGGGCCTTCTCCTCGGCGGCGTTGAGGCTGGCCCGGACGTGCTCCTCGAACTGGGCCGTGCCGGTGCCGGTCAACCGGCGCGGCTCGACGTTGATCTCCACGTTGAACTGGCCCAGCTCGGTCTGGAAGCTGGGATCCGCGATCGCCTCCAGCACGTCGGCGTTGCGCATGGCCGGCTGGGATTCCTCGTCGACGAGGTTCAGCTCGATTTCCAGCCCGGTCATCGGCCGCTCCACGTCGAAGCGGGACTCGCGCAGCATCTCGGCGAACACGTCCAGGCAACGCCGCACCTTGTCGCGGTAGCGGGCCCGGTCCTCCCGGCTGAAGGTGCGCGCGCCGACGTCCTCGCCCATGGTCACCACCCTGTCACCGTTGGTCCCCCTAACCTCGCACGCCACGGCGGCGCGGGGAAAGAGCCGGGGGACCCATTACTACCCAGCTGTCCCGCCGGTGATCCCTGTCGCGTCGCACAGTGTCGTGGCCGGTCCGGCCGGTCCGGTTGGCTAGCATGGCCGGATGCGCGAGATCACCACCCGGCTGTTCGTGGCGGCGGCCATCGCCGAGGCCTGCTCGTGGGCCGCCCTGCTCGCCGGGATGGCCGTCAAGTACGGGCCGCCGCGCAACGAGATCGGCGTGCACGTGTTCGGCCCGGTCCACGGGGCGCTGTTCGTGGCGTACGGGCTGCTCGTGCTCGTGGTCGCCCGGCAGCGACGCTGGTCGCTGTGGCACACCGCCGTCGCGCTGGCCTGCGCGGTGCCGCCGTTCGCCACGGTGCTCTTCGAGCGCTGGGCCCGCCGCCGTGGCCTCCTCGGCACCCCGGCCCCCCACCGAGCGTCCGCTCACCCCGGTCGGCTGACCGCCGCGGGTCACCCGGCCAGGAAGTCGCCGAGCAGGGCGGCCAGCTCCGCCGGGGCCTCCTCGGCCATGTGGTGGCCGGAGGGGATCGACGCCGCCCGTACGTCGTCGGCCCAGTCCCGCCAGATCGCCGCCGGGTCGCCGTACAGGTCGACCATGTCGTCCCGCTCCGACCAGGCGAAGAGGACCGGGCAGCCGATCCGCCGGCCGGCGGCCCGGTCCGCGTCGTCCGCCGCCCGGTCCGGGCCCAGTCCCGCCCGGTAGTCCTCGCACATGGCGTGCACCGTGGCCGGGTCGTGGATGGCGCGGCGGTAGTCGGCGTACGCCTCCGCGCCCATCGCCTCCGGCGAGCCGCCGTACCAGGCGTCCGGGTCGGCGTTGATCACCCGCTCGGCCGGCTTGGCGAGCTGGCCCAGGAAGAACCAGTGCCACCAGCGGGCCGCGAAC
The DNA here is from genome assembly GCF_008868175.1 of Micromonospora sp. AMSO31t. Lineage (GTDB taxonomy): Bacteria > Actinomycetota > Actinomycetes > Mycobacteriales > Micromonosporaceae > Micromonospora. Next base: position 31,595 of record NZ_WBKT01000024.1, on the reverse strand, counting down.
CGGGCGTCGCAGCGGGCGAGCGCCTCGCCGATCGGCACGCCGTCCAGCACGCCCAGCCGGGTCACCCGGTCCGGGTGGTCCAGCGCGGTCCGCATGGCCACGTAGCAGCCCCGGTCGTGCCCGACGACCGCCGCCCGGGGGTGGCCGAGCGCGTCGAGCAGCGCCACCACGTCGCCGGCCATCGCCCGCTTCGAGTAGACGGTGTGCGCCGGGTCGCTCGGCGGCTTCGACGAGCCGCCGTACCCGCGCAGGTCCGGGCAGATCACGGTGTGCCGGGCGGCGAGCAGCGGCGCGACCCGGTGCCAGGTGGCGTGCGTGCGGGGGTGGCCGTGCAGCAGCACCACCGGCGGCCCGGAGCCGCCGTGCCGGACCCGCAGGCGCACCGGGCCGACGTCGACGTGCTCCAGCGTGAATCCCGGGAACATGACCGAGCCGGTGCCCCCGTCGCCGGGGACGGAAACCTCAGCCGAGCGCCGAGCAGGCGGCGACGCCCGCCACCAGCAGCACGCCGAGCACCGCCTGGAGCAGCAGCGCCGGCCCCAGGTGCGACCAGACCGTCGCGGTGCGCGGGGTCAGCAACTGGCCGGTGGTCAGGTTGACGATCCGCTCGATCCGCGGCGGGAGGTCGGCGTCGCGCTGCGGGCGCAGCGTCAGCTGCACGTGGTCACCGGGGTGCAGGGCGCTCTGCGGCAGGTGGCCGTGCAGCTCCACCTCGACCAGCCGGTCGGCGGCGTCGCGCACCCGGACCGGGGTGACCAGGAACTCCGGCCCCTGCTTCAGCTCCTTGAAGCTGCGCCGGGCGCCGCCGCTGCCGCTGCTGAGCAGCGCCCGCACCAGCCGGACCAGCAGCCCCACCACGCTCGCGGCGGTCAGCACCCCGACCAGCACCGGCTGCCCCACCCGCACCTCGCGGGCGTAGCCCTCCAGGAGACGGACCAACCGGCCGGTGACGATCCGTTCCGTCGGGTGGACGGGGCGGCGGATGTGCAGCTCCGTGTTCATGTTCACCACCGAGAGTCCTGTTGTTTTCACTCATGGTATCGATCCCCCGGGTTGAACGACGTGAATGAACACCGGTCACGGGCCCGGCCCGGAAGGTGACATCCCGGGTCGCGCGGGTATGCGTGCGGCCGAGCTGGAAAGGGGTCGAGCATGCAGCTGTCGTTCCTGCGCCCGCTCTACGACCGTCCCGGGCCGTGGTGCTCGGTGTATATGGATGCCTCGCGGGACACCCACGACGCACGTCCGCAGGTCGACCTGCGCTGGCGCGCGCTCAAGGGGGACCTGATCGGGCAGGGCGCCGACCCGGCGACGATCGAGGCGATCGAGGAAGTGGTCCGCCGGCACCAACCGATGCCCGGCGACTACGGCATCGCGGTCTTCGCCACCCAGGGCCGGGTGGTGCTCACCGAATACCTCTCCGCGCCGCCACTGCGCGACCTGGCCTCCTGGTCCGCGCTGCCGCACACCATGCCGCTGGTCGCCCAGCGCGGCGAGCAGATCGCCTGGGTGCGGGTGCTGGCCGACCGGACCGGAGCCGACGCGGTCGCGGTCAGCGCCGGCGGGGTGCCGCGCCGGGCCACGGTGATCGGGCGGGAGACCGGGCAGCTGCGCCGGGTGCAGCCGGGCGGCTGGTCGCAGTCCCGCTACCAGCGAGCCGCCATGGAGGCCTGGCACCACAACGCCGGGGACGCCGCGGCCGCCGCCGCCGACCTGGCCGAGCGGGTGGGCGCCGACGTGCTGGTGGTCGCCGGGGACGTCCGGGCCACCGGGATGATCGCCGCCCAGCTGCCCGAGCGCTGGCAGGACGTGCTGGTACGCACCGACGCCGGCTCCCGTGACGTCGGCGCCGACGACACCCTGATGGACGACATCACCGTGCAGACCATCGCCGAGGTCGCCGACCAGCGGATCGCCACGGCGCTGGACCGCTTCGGCGTGCAGGAGGACGTCGGCGCCGGCCTCGACGCGGTGGTCTCCGCCCTGCAACGCGACCAGGTCGACACCATGCTCATCGTCGACGACGCGTCCGCCGACGGCGAGCTGTGGGTCGGCCCGGAACCCACCGAGATCGCCACGGACCCGGGACAGCTGCGGGACATGTCGGTGGCCGACCCGCAGAAGGTACGCGCCGACGCCGCGCTGCTGCGCGCCCTCATCGGCACCGACGCCGAGCTCACCGTGCTCGCGCCGGAGGAGGCGCCGGAACTCACCGACGGGGTCGGCGCGGTGCTGCGCTACGTCGACGCCAGCACGCCCGGGCGGGGCAATGGCTGACCGCACGGTGGCGGACCTGGTCGTCGAACGGCTGCGTGCCTGGCGGGTGCCCCGGGCGTTCGGCTACCCGGGGGCGGCCATCGCCCCCCTGGTCGCCGCGCTCGACGACGCGGGCGGGGACCCGGAGTTCATCCCCGCCCGGCACGAGGAGACCGCCGCGTTCATGGCCACCGGGCACGCCAAATTCACCGGCGAGATCGGGGTGTGCCTGGCCACACAGGGGCCGGCCGCGGTGCACCTGCTCAACGGCCTCTACGACGCCAAGCTGGACAGCAAGCCGGTGGTGGCGATCGTCGGCGAGGACGTCACGGGGCCGCTCGGCGGGGCGCACGAGGAGATCGGCCTGAGCCGGCTCTTCGGCGACGTCTGCAACCAGTTCGTCCGCTACGGCCGCACCCCGGACCAGGTGCCGGTCCTGCTGGACCAGGCGTTCCGCACGGCCGCGGCGACCCGCAGCCCGACCTGCGTGGTCCTGCCGCACGCGTTGCAGCTCGCCGCCGTGCCCGACCTGCTGCCGCAGACCGCCGGCGTGATGTCGGCGACCCCGGGCGAGCCGCTGGCCCGCGTGTTGCCGCACGACGCCGACCTGGACGCCGCCGCCTCGCTGATCGGCACCGGCCAGCGGGTGGCCATCCTGGTCGGCCAGGGCGCGCACGGCGCGGCCGGGGAGGTGATCGCCCTCGCCGACCGGCTCGGCGCGGGCGTGGCCACGTCGCTGCTGGGCAAGCCGGTGCTCGACGAGCGGCTGCCCTTCCACACCGGAGTGCTCGGCGAGGTCGGCACGACCGCCGCCGCGCAGCTCATGGGGGGCTGCGACACCCTGCTCATGGTCGGCACCAACGACCCGTGGACCGACTGGTTCCCGATGCCGGGCCAGGTCCGCACCGTCCAGATCGACATCGACGGCCGGCGGATCGGCACCCGCTACCCGGTGGACGTGCCGCTGGTCGGCGACGCCGCCGAGACGCTGCGCGCGCTGCTGGCCCGGGTGCCGGACCGGCCGAACGCGCAGTGGCGGGGCGTGGTGGAGAGCTCGGTCGACCGGTGGCGGGACGCCGCGGCCGAGCGGGCCGCCGCCCCGGCCGAGCCGGTGAACCCGCAGCTCGTCCTGCACGAACTCTCCGCCCGGCTGCCGCGCAACGGCTCCGTCGCGGTGGACGTCGGTTCCGTCATCTACTGGTACGCCCGGCACCTGCAACTGCCCCCGGGCGTCCGGGCCCAGCTGTGCGGCACGCTCGGCTCGATGGGCTGCGCCCTGCCGTACGCGGTGGCCGCGAAGCTGGCCCGGCCCGACGAGCCGGTGATCGCGCTGCTCGGCGACGGCGCCATGCAGCTCAACGGGCTCGCCGAGCTGATCACCGTGGCGCACCACTGGCAGGAGTGGCGCGATCCCCGGCTGGTGGTGCTGGTGTTGAACAACCGCGACCAGTCCGGGATGGGCGGTGGGCGCCCGCCCGGCGCGTTCGCGGCCCGGCGGCCCGACGTGCCGTACGCCGGCTGGGCCCGGCTGCTCGGCCTGCACGGGGTGCGGGTGGACCGCCCCGACCTGGTCGGTCCCGCCTGGGACGAGGTGCTCGCCGCGGACCGGCCCAGCGTGCTGGAGGCCGTGGTCGACCCGGCGGTGGCGCTGGACCCGCCCGAGCCGGCCCTGGCCGACCTGCGCGGCCTGTTCGCCGACGGCGACGCCGCCCGGCGGGTGCGGGAGCGGGTGCTGGAGACCGGCACGGCCGTGGAGGCGTCGGACCTGGTCTAGCGGGACCGGACCACCCCTCAGGCCGGCGCCGCCCCCTCACCGGGGGCGGTGCCGGCCGCTGTCTGCCGCCGCCCGGCCGCGCTGCTTTCGCCCCCGTTCCGCCCGCGACGGCCGGGCACGGCGGAAGGGCTCCGGTGCGTGCCGCGCGCGGTGCCGCCGCCCGCCCGCTGATTGGTCCGACCCGTGGGGTGATGCCCCGTTTAGACCCCAGAGGGACGGGAAGCCGGGCCGCGTGGTGAGCGAACGAGGCAAGGTGGGGCCGGGGCGGAAGGTGCCGGTGGGGCCGACGGCCGCCGGCGCCGGGCTGACCGGCGACCGGGCGGTGGCGGCGGGCAGCGCCGCCCGGCTCCTGGTCGCCGTGACGGCCCGCGCGCTGCGCGGCGACGACTGCGGCGACCTCGGCCACCCGGGGCCGCTGTCGCGCTTCACCGGGGCCCCGGAGCCGGTGCGCCGGGCCGCCGCGGCGCGGGCCGCCGGCCGGGCCGCGCTCACCCCCGCCCAGGTCGCCGACCTGGACGCCGAGCGGGTGGCCGGCTGGTTCGTCGACCAGTACCCGACCCGCCGCTGGCCCGGTGCGGTGCTCGGATCCCCGCACGGCGCGGCGGCGCACCTCGCCGTGGCGCTCGGGGTGCCCTGGCTGCCGGCCGGGTTCGAGGTGGCCGCGCACTGGACCCGGGGCGCGGTGGACCGCCCGGACGCCGCCCTCGACCATGGGGCCGCGCTGGCCGGCCGGCTGCTCGCCGCCAACGCCCGGGTGCACGTCCGGCAGGTGCACTGCCCCGCCAGCCGGGGCGCGTCGGCGGGCGCCACGGTGAGCCTCGCGGTGCGCTGGCGGGCCCTGCCCGGGGCGTACGCCCGGTTCCTGGCCGAGGGGCTGGAGCCCGGGGCGCCGGTGCTGCTGCTCCACGACGCGCGCACCTGGCCGGTGCGGGACGAGGGGAGCGGGCACAGCTTCCAGGTCGGCTGCCCGGCCAGCGGCCTCGACCCGGTCGACTTCCACCCGGACGCGCACGCGCTGCGCCAGGTGCTCCGCTCGGCGGGCGGCGACGGGGCGCGCTGGGCGCCGCCGGACGTCACCTCCCCGGCGGCGTTCGCCGAAAACGGCGTGGAGTCCGGTTTCGAGCACGACGCCCGCGAGTGGGGCGGCCGGCAGGGGCACCCGCTGCACCGGGTCGTCGTCCCGCAGCCGGACGCGCTGAGCGCGGCCACCGCTGACCTCTACCGGCGCTGGCTGCGCCGGGCCGGCAAGACCGGCGACCGCCTCGTGGTCGAGTGCGGCCGGCTGCTCGACCCGTGGCAGGTGCTCCGGGCGGGCCTGGTGCCCTACTGGTGCGAGAACGCGACCCGCCGCCGGGTGCAGGGGGCGGAGTGGTGGCTCGCCGGCAGCGAGCCGTTCAGCTCGGTGGACGTGCTGCCGGAGCCGCCCGGGGTGCGCTCGCCCGCCCTCGCGGGGCTGCCCCAGTGGCTCGCGGTGGCCGGGTTCGGGCGCCGCCGGCGCGCCCTCGACCGGGGCTCCGCGCGCGGCTACCCGGTCACCGTGGTGCCCACCCGCCGTGCCACGGAGGTGTTGCGCAACCAGCCGTACGACCTGCCCGTGCCGCCGCCGCTGCGGATGGCCGAGGCCCTCACCGCGCTGCGCGACGCGGGCGCCCACCAGGGGCTTCTGGTCTCCTGAGGCCGGCCGTCGGTGGGTCGCCGACCAACCTGGCGAAACATCCTCGCGATCCTGCGGACCGTGATTGAGTACCTACGGAGCGGGAACACCGCTCGCCGCGAGACGGCCCACGACGCCGTGCGGCGGGCGGCCGCCGCTTCCGGCGTGCCGTCACGTAACCCAACTTCCGGCCCGGTGCGTGGCCCGACCACGCGCACGACCGGTTCCGATCCGGGCGGGGGACCTTCCTGAGGGAGGCGCGGATGTTCGGACAGACCACAACACCCACACCACCACCGACCGAACGGGGCCTGGAGGACCTCGATGCGGCGGCGCTGGCGTACGCGGCACGGATCGCCGGCCTGCCACCCGAGCGGCGGCAGGAGGCACGGGACGACCTGGTGCGCTTCGCGCTGCCCTTCGCCGGGCGGCTGGCCCGCCGCTACCGGGGCCGCGGGGAACCGCTGGAGGACCTGGAGCAGGTGGCCCGCCTGGGCCTGGTGAACGCCGTCGACCGGTACGACCCGGAGCGGGGCTCGTTCACCGCGTACGCGGCGATCACCATCGTCGGTGAGATCAAACGGCACTTCCGGGACCGCACCTGGGGTGTGCACGTGCCGCGCCGGCTGCGCGACCTGATCCTGGAGGTCGGGCAGGCGACGGCGGCGCTGACCAGCGAGCTGTCCCGGGCGCCCACGGTCGCCGAGCTGGCCGAGCGGCTGGAGACGCCGGAGGAGGAGATCCTCGCGGCGCTGGAGTCGGCCGCCGGCTACAGCCCGGCCTCGCTGAACGCGCCGGTCGGCGGGGAGAGTTCCGCCGAGTTCGGCGACCTGGTCGGCGAGTCGGACAACGCCCTGGAGTCGGTCGACGACCGGGTCACCGTCAGCGGCCTGCTGCACCGGCTGCCGTGGCGCGAGCGGCGGATCCTCGCCATGCGCTTCTACGGCAACCAGACCCAGGCGGAGATCGCGGCCCGGTTCGGCATCTCCCAGATGCACGTGTCCCGGCTGCTCTCCCGGGCGCTGACCTGGCTGCGTCAGGCGATGCTCGCCGACGCCCCGCCACCGTGGCAGAACGGCGCGGCCGAGTCCGAGCCGGCCAAGGCGCGGATCTCGGTGAAGCAGAACGGCGACCGGGTGGTCGTCGAGGTCGGGGGAGAGGTCGACCGCGACGGCGCCGACCGGCTCCGCAAGGCCATGCTGGAGGCGGTCACCGGGCAGCCCCGCGAGGTGGTGGTCGACCTGGTGGGCGCGGGCGGCTTCGACGCGGGCGGGATCGCCGCGCTGATGGCCGGCCGGGACGCCGCCGCCCGCACCGGGGTGCCGCTGCGGCTGACCCGGGTGCAGCCCGCGGTGCGCCGCTCGCTCGCCGCGGCCGGCCTGCCCGCCGCCGACTGACCGATCAGGACCGCGCCGGCTCCCGTCCAGGAGCCGGCGCGGCGCCGTGTCCAAGGGAGGTCGCCCGTCCCTGCCTGCGTACCCGGGGGCGGAACACGGAAGGGCCGGCGCCCGTCGGGCGCCGGCCCTTCCGTGTCCGGTCAGTTCTCCGTGGTGTCCCCGTTCCCGCGGGGATGTTCCCAGCGGGGGTTCGACGGCCTGCTGCGCTGTGGACCCAGTTGGGTTTCCTCCGGCTCGTCGGTCTCGTCGAAGCTGGGCCGGCGCACCTCCTCCGGCTCCGGCACCTCGACCGGGCGGGCGCCGGACTGCGGCGCGGGCTGGTACTCGGCGGCCTCGCGGGCGCCGTGCGCGCCCTCGGCGGCCGGCGACTCCGGGGTGTACGGCACGTGGCGCAACTCCTCCGTGAAGTGCTGGGGCGGCTTGGTGGTGCGCTGCGGCAGGTCGCGGCCCAGGTCGGCGACGAGCGGACCGTACTTGGCGTCGAAGGCCGGCCGCTCGGAGCGGATCCGCGGCATCCGGTCGAAGTTGCGCAGCGGGGGCGGGCAGGTGGTGGCCCACTCGAGGGAGTTGCCGAAGCCCCACGGGTCGTCCACGGTCACCATGGCGCCGTAGCGCCAGGACTTCCAGATGTTCCAGATCACGAAGAGGGTCGACGCGCCGAGCAGGAAGGAGCCGAGGGTGGAGATCACGTTGAGCGTGGTGAAGCCGTCGCCGGGCAGGTAGTCGGCGTACCGGCGGGGCATGCCCTCGGCGCCGAGCCAGTGCTGCACGAGGAAGGTGGCGTGGAAGCCGATGAACATGGTCCAGAAGTGCATCTTCCCGAGGCGCTCGTTGAGCAGCCGCCCGGTCATCTTCGGGAACCAGAAGTAGAGCCCGCCGAACGCGGCGAAGACGATGGTGCCGAAGAGGACGTAGTGGAAGTGGGCCACCACGAAGTAGGTGTCGTGCAGGTGGAAGTCGGCCGGCGGGCTGGCCAGCAGCACGCCGGTGAGGCCGCCGAACAGGAACGTGACCAGGAAGCCGATGGCGAAGAGCATCGGCGTCTCGAAGGTGATCTGGCCCTTCCACATGGTGCCGATCCAGTTGAAGAACTTCACGCCCGTCGGCACCGCGATGAGGTAGCTGAGGATGCTGAAGAACGGCAGCAGCACCTGGCCGGTGGCGAACATGTGGTGTGCCCAGACGGTCATCGACAGCACGGTGATCGCGATGGTGGCGAGCACCAGACCGGTGTAGCCGAAGATCGGCTTCCGGGAGAAGACGGGGATGATCTCGGTGATGATGCCGAAGAACGGCAGCGCGACGATGTAGACCTCGGGATGGCCGAAGAACCAGAACAGGTGCTGCCAGAGCATCGGCCCGCCGGTGGTCGGGTCGTAGACGTGCGAGTGCAGGATCCGGTCGGCGGCGAGCGCGAACAGCGCGGCGGCCAGCAGCGGGAAGACCAGGATCACCAGGACGCTGGTGAGCAGCAGGTTCCAGGTGAAGATCGGCATCCGGAACAGCGTCATGCCGGGCGCGCGCAGCGTGATGATCGTGGTGATCAGGTTGACCGCGCCGAGGATGGTGCCCAGGCCGGAGAGCGCCAGACCGACCACCCACATGTTCCCGCCGACGCCCGGGCTGTGCTGCGCGGTGCTGAGCGGTGTGTACGCCGTCCAGCCGAAGTCCGCCGCACCCTGCGGGGTGATGAACCCGCCGAGGACGATCAGGCCCCCGAAGAAGTAGAGCCAGTACGCGAAGGCGTTGAGCCGGGGAAAGGCCACGTCCGGCGCGCCGATCTGCAACGGCACGATGTAGTTGCCAAACCCGAACACCATGGGCGTCGCGAACAGCAGCAGCATGATCGTGCCGTGCATGGTGAACAGCTGGTTGTACTGCTCGGGGGAGAGGAACTGCATGCCGGGCTGGCCCAGCTCCGCCCGCATGAGCATCGCCAGGATCCCGCCGACGACGAACCACGCGAAGGCCGTGCCCAGGTAGAGCAGGCCGATGAGCTTCGCGTCGGTGGTGCGCAGCAGCCGCCACAGGGAGTTGCCCTTGATGGCCTCCTGGACCGGGCCGGGATAGCCGCCGAACCGGGCCGGCGCGAGGATCGCAGGTCCCCGGTCTCGTGGCTCCCTGACTACCTGGTTAGGCATGGCTTCTCACCCCGTGTGACGACAGACAGGACGGGCACGAGTACCCGACCCTCTGCCCATCAAAGCAGGCGAGAGCGGAGAATTCGGTCAGTTCGCCGGTAGCATGGCCCAGACCACCTTGCCCGCGCCCGCCGGGGTGCTGCCCAGCGCTGGGTCAGCTCGCGCACCAGCATGAGCCCGCGTCCGCCCTCGGCCCGCAGGTCGTGCTCGGTCGCCGCCCGCGGGTCGTCCGGGCTGCCGTCCATGACCGCCACCCGCAGGTACGGCCGGCGCAGGGTCAGCGTCACCTGCATCGGGGTGCCGGCGTGCCGGACGACGTTGCCGACCAGCTCGCTGAGGACCAGCGAGGCGGGGCCGGCCAGCTCCGGGATCTTCCACCGGCCGCACGCGTCGGTGACCAGCTCGCGGGCCCGGCGGCAGGCGCCGGCCACCGGCTCCAGCCGGGCGCGCAGCCGCGGGGCCGCCACCGCCCCGGCCAGGGCCGCCGCCTCCGCGCAGTCGCGGCGGACCGGCACCACCCGGCAGGCGGTCGTCTCGGCGAGCCAGGTGGCCGCCTCCCGCGGCGGGGCGGACAGCACCATCGGCACGGCCGGCCAGTCCGCGGCCCGGCGGGCCGCGGCGGCGAAGACGGACAGCGCGAGCGGGTCGGTGACGTCGAGCTTCTCCAGGTCGACCACGAGAGCGTCCGGCTGCGTGGCGAGGCACCGGTCCAGGACCGTGTGCACGGAGCGCATCGTGCTCAGGTCGAGCGCGCCGGCCAGCCGTACGACGGTGACCGGCGTCTCGTCGCGGACCTCGCACCTGATCCGGGTCGACATCCAGGCCCTCGTTTCCATCTCGTCGGGACCCGGGAAATACCCGCGCCCGGGGCGGGTGAAACCGGACATCGGGCCCCGGTCGGCCTGCTCAGCGCCGGTTTCCACCCCGCGTGGTGAGCAGCCCGAGGGCGATCATGCCGACCCCGAGCAGGAAGTGCAGCCAGTTGTCCGCGCCGTTGAGCGGGATGAAGTTCGCGCCGCTGTCGTGGTCGACCACCACGCCGTAGAGCCACAGCACGAGGTAGATGGCCCCGCCGCCGACCAGGAACGTCCGGGCCCCGGAGATCGTCCGGGCCAGCAGCAGGCCGGCGACGCCGAACACCAGGTGCACGATGTTGTGCAGCACCGACACCTGGAACAGCCCGAGCAGCTTCGCCTCGGAGTCGTGCCCGGCGAACTTCAGGTCGCCGTAGTGGGTGGTGATGCCCGGGATGAAGCCCAGCACGCCGATCACCAGGAAGAGCACGCCGACGGTCGCCGCGGCCCGGCGTACCGGCGCCCGGCCGTCGGCCGGGTTGCGTCGCCCACGGGAGTGGGCCATCGAGTTCGTCATGCCGGCCTCCTCGCCAGACAAGGGACCGGGCGGCTTTCCCGGACACACCGGGGGCAAACGCCCCGCAACGCGAACCGTCGGCTCAGGCCGGCTGCAACGACCGGGCGGCGAGCCGGCGGACCCGCTGGTACAGCTCCACGTACCGCTGGGCCATCAGCTCCGGGGTGAACCGGACGGCCGCCTCGCGCCGGCACTCGTCCTCGTCGAGCAGCCCGGCGGCCAGCACCAGGTCGCCCAGCTCCTCCTCGTCGGCGGTGAGCAGCCCGGTGCGGCCGTGCTCGACCAGCTCCGGCAGGCAGCCCCGGGCGGTCGCCACCACCGGCGTGCCGAGCGCGAGCGACTCGACCACCGCCGTGCCGCCGGGCTCCTCCCACCGCAGCGGGAACAGCGAGGCCCGTGCCCCGGCCACCAGGTCGTCGCGCTCCCGCCCGGCGACCGTGCCCACCCACCGCACCAGGTCGCCGTCGACGTGCGGGGCCACGTGGTCGTGGAAGAACCGGACGTCCGGGTTCTGCCGGGCCTCGTCGCCCGCCGCCGCCAGCTCCTCAGGCCGGTGGTACGGCCCGACGGGCCCCGCCAGCACCAGCGGGAAGCCGACCTGCCGGGCCAGCCGCGCGCCCAGGTCCTGCCCCTTGCCCGGGTTGATCCGGCCCAGGATCACCACGTGCTCACCCTTGGCCACCGCCGGCCGGCGGTCCGCGCCGACGGCCAGCGGGGTGGACAGGTGCACGTGGCCGACCGAGTGCTCCCGGAGGGCGCGCGGCGCGCGGGCGAGCTGCGCGGCGGAGACGCCGTTGACGTGCACCCGGCCGCCGCCGTCGAGGTTGCCGTACAGCTCCGGGTGCTTGGCCAGGTCCCAGTGCAGGGTGTGCAGCGCCGGCGGGGCGTCCGGGCCCAGCGCCGCCATGGTGGCCAGCCCGACCGCCTCCACGTGGTCGTGCACCAGGTCGATGTCGTCGCGGGCGCGCAGCGCGCGGACCACCCCGTGCAGGTGCGCCTGGGCCACCCCGCACACCTGGTTGTACGGCCGTTGGAGGGCGTGGAACTGCCCGTCCGGGAAGACCGAGATCCGCTCGTCGACCGGCAGTGTGCTGCTCTCCACCGAGGCGAGCACCACCCGCACGCCGAGCCGGCGCAGCTCCGGCACCAGCGTGGCGACGACGTTTTCGATCCCGCCGTAGCCGGGCGGTGGCACGGACAGCCAGGGACCGGCGTTCATCAGGACGGTGAGGGTCATCGTGCGCGGTCCCTTCCTCGGGGGGCGCTCACCGGTTCACGCCGCGACGCGTCGCCGCGGCACCCGGTGTCGCAGCTGTGCCAGCGGCGGCCGTTCCTCGATCGAGACGTCGCTGACCACGATCTCGCGGTCCAGGTTGGGCAGCGCCTCCGAGCCGCCCCGCCGGAACTGGGTCAGCAGGGCGGTCGGCTCCAGGCCGGGCACCGCCCAGCCGCGGCGCTGCAACCGGGACCAGACGGTCAGCAGGATCTGCGCCGACATCCGGCCCAGCGCGGCGGTGTCCTGGTGGCGGTGCTTGCGCTCGCCCAGGTCCACCTGGGCCAGCGCGTCCAGCCCCACCAGCTCCAGCAGGTCGATGAGCATGGCCGTCTCGACGCCGTAGCCGGAGACGAACGGCACCTGCGCCAGCACCTCGCGGCGGCCCGCGTACTCGCCCGCGAGGGGCTGCACGAAGCCGGCCAGCTCCGGCCAGAACAGGTTCAGCAGCGGCCGGGCCGTCAGCTCGGTCACCCGCCCCCCGCCGTCGGCCTCCACCCCGCTGGTGCGGACCAGGGGCCGGTGGTAGAAGCCCTTCACGAAGTCGACCGACGGGTCGGTGAGCAGCGGCCCGACCAGCCCGGTGACGAAGTGCGGCCGGAACTCCCGCAGGTCGGCGTCGACGAACGCGACCACGTCGCCCTCCGCCGCCGCCAGCCCGGCCCAGAGGGCGTCCCCCTTGCCGCTGAGCCGGGGCAGCCCGCGCGTCATGGCGTCCTGGCTGACCACCTCGGCGCCGGCCGCCCGGGCCACCTGCGCGGTCCGGTCGGTGGATCGCGAGTCCACCACGATCAGCTCGTCCACCAGCGGCACCCGGTCCATCAGGTGCTGGCGGATCGTCGAGACGATCGCCCCGACGGTCGCCTCCTCGTTGCGGGCCGGCAGCACCACGCTGACCCGGCTCGCGCCCTTGGCGCGCAGCAGGCGGCGCGCCGGCCAGTCGTCGGCGGACGCGGTGCGGTACGTGGCCCAGGCCTCCACCACGGGTGAGACGGTCGACGTTGTATCCCGCACAGGCACACTCCCAGGTCGTGGCGGAACCACGGGCTTCTGGTTTGCCCAGTCCGCCGCCCGTGCTAACCGGATCATGCCGAACACCTGATCACCAGGCTGGTACCGGGCGGTTCCCGCCCGGTGAATTCGTGATTGCGCGTCCGTCCACGTTTGGCGCCGCGACCGGCGGGGGAGTGCTCTCGACGGTCCGTCTTCGCGGTGGAAGGGTCGGGAGTATGCGCGCGTGCCGGGTGGGACTTGTCGGAGCCGGCGGGGTGGCGCAACGCCATGCCCGCGTGTTGACGGGCTTCGAGGACGTGGAACTGCTCGGGGTGACCGACGTCGCCCGGGAGGCGGCGGAGGCGCTCGCCGGCGCGCACGGCGCCCGGACCTTCCGGGACGTGGACGAGCTGCTCGCCGCCGGCCCGGACGCGGTCTACGTCTGCGTGCCGCCGTTCGCGCACGGCCCGGTCGAGGAGGCGGTGATCGCCGCGGGCGTGCCGATGTTCGTGGAGAAGCCGGTGGCGGTGGACCTGGAGACCGCGGAGCGGGTCGCCGCGCTGGTCGAGCGGCGCGGCCTGCTCACCGCGGTCGGCCACCACTGGCGCTACCTGCACGTGGTGGAGGAGGCCCGCCGGCTGCTCGCCGACCGGCCCGTGCGGATGGTCAACGGGGCCTGGTTGGACAAGGTGCCGCCGGTCGCCTGGTGGACCCGGCGGGACCGGTCCGGCGGGCCCGTGGTCGAGCAGGCCGCGCACGTGCTGGACCTGGTCCGGCTGCTGGTGGGCGAGGTGACCGAGGTGGCCGCGTACGGCGACGGCAGCCCACCGCCGGTCGAGGGCGCGGACATCGACTCCGTCACGGCGGCCACCCTGCGCTTCGCGTCCGGCGCGGTGGGCACCCTAGCGGCGGCCTGCGTGCTCGGCTGGAAGCACCGGGCCGGCCTGGAGATCCTCGCGGACGGGCTGGCCCTGTCGCTGGCCGAGGACGGCCTGACCGTCTGCGACGGCGAGGGCGAGCGGCACCTGCCCGCCGACCCGGACGGCGCCCGGGTGGCCGTCGACAGGGCCTTCGTCGACGCGGTCCGCGGGGTCGGCGACGACGTCCGGGTCCCCTACGCCGAGGCGCTGCGCACCCAGCGGCTCGCCCTGGCGGTGGCCGAGTCGGCGCGTACCGGCCGCCCGGTGGCGCTGCCCACCGGGCCGGCCGCGCGGCTCACGGCCGCGGTCGCCGACGCGGCGCCGGCCGGGCCGACGGGGGTGACCGTCGATGCGTGACCGGGTGGTGGTGGTCAGCGGGCCGGGCCGGGTCGAGCTGGTCGAGCACGACGCGGCCGAGCTGCGCGAGGGCACCTTCCGGGTGGAGACCCTCTACAGCGGGGTCTCCGCGGGCACCGAGCTGAGCTACGTCAAGGGCACGAACCCCTATCTGCACGTCACCTGGAACGCCGGCCTCGGGCTGTTCCAGCCCGGCGAGGCCAGCACGCCCTACCCGGTCACCCGGCTCGGCTACATGCAGGTCGGGCGGGTGGTGGAGAGCCGCACGCCGGCCGTCGCCGTGGGCACGGTCGGCGCCATGACGTACGGCCACCGCAGCGGACACGTCGCCGACCCGGTCGCCGAACGGTTCGTGCCGCTGCCCGACGACCTCGACCCGCTGCTCGGCGTCTACGTCGCGCACATGGGCCCGATCTGCGCCAACGGCCTGCTGCACGCCGCCGCCGACCTCTGCGGCGCCGACGTCCGCTCGCTCGGCGACGGGGTGCGCGGGCGGCGGGTGGCGGTGGTCGGCGGCGGGGTGGTCGGGCTGCTCACCGCGCTGTTCGCCCGGCGGCACGGCGCCGCCTCCGTGGTGGTCCTCGACCCCACCCCGGCCCGGCGGGAGGTGGCCGAGGCGCTGGGCCTGGAGGCCCTCGACCCGGCGGCGGACGACCCGGCCGTGGTGCTCAAGACCCGCTGGAACCACGCCGCCGGCGACCGGGGTGCGGACGTGGTCTTCCAGTGCCGGGGCCAGGACTGGGCGCTCCAGCTCGCGCTGCGCCTGCTGCGCCCCCAGGGCACGGTGATCGACCTGGCGTTCTACCAGGCCGGCGCGGACGCGGTCCGGCTCGGGGAGGAGTTCCACCACAACGGGCTGGCGCTGCGCTGCGCCCAGATCGGCCGGGTGCCGCGCGGGCTGGCCCCCACCTGGGACCGGGAGCGGCTCTCCGCGGAGACCGTCGAGCTGCTGCGCCAGCACGGTGACCTGGTCCGCAAGCACCTCGTCTCCGCCGTGGTGCCGCTGGACGAGGCGCCGGCGCTGCTCACCGACCTGGCCGAGCGGCGTCGCTCCGAGCTGCAGGTGGTGCTCACCGGCTGAGCCTGGGCCGGCCCGGTTACGGTGCTGCCATGACCACCGACGTCGCCCGCCCGCCGGGGCTCGCCGCCCTGCTGCCGTACCTGCGCGCCCACCGCGGCACCCTCGTGGCGGTGGGCGTGCTGTCGATCACCGGCGCCGGGGCTGCGCTGGCCCAGCCCCTGCTCACCCGGAGTGTGCTCGACCGGATCACCGCGGGCCGCCCGGCCACGGGGCTGGTCGCCGTCCTGGTGGCTCTCGTCGTGGTCGGCGCGCTGCTCGGCGGCCTCCGCGACTTCCTGCTCCAGCGCACCGCCGAGGGGCTCGTGCTGGGCACCCGGCGGCGGCTCGCCGGGCACGTGCTGCGGCTGCCGATCGCCGAGTACGACCGGCGCCGCACGGGCGATCTGCTCTCCCGGGTCGGCGCGGACACCACGCTGCTGCGGGCGGTGGTCACCTCCGGCCTCTTCGAGACCGTCACCGGGGCGGTCATGGTGCTCGGCGCCGGCACCGCCATGCTGCTGCTGGACCCGCTGCTGTTCGGGGTGACCCTGGCCGCCGTCGCGGTCGGCGTCGGCTTCGCGCTCACGGTCGCCCGGCGGGTCCGCGGCCTGGCCCGCCAGGCCCAGGAACGGGTCGGCGAGATGACCTCCGCCGTCGAGCGGGCCATCTCCGCGGCCCGCACCATCCGGGCCAGCCGCGCCGAGCGGCGGGAGACGGCGACCGTGGTGTCGAGCGCGACCGAGGCGTACGCGGCCGGGCTGCGGGTGGCCCGGGCCCAGGCGGTGGTGGGTCCGGCCAGCACGGTCACCGTCCAGGGCGCCTTCCTGCTGGTGCTGGCCGTGGGCGGGGCCCGGGTGGCGTCCGGCGCGATCGGCGTGGGCGACCTGGTGGCCTTCGTGATGTTCCTGTTCTTCCTGGTGCTGCCGTTGGGGCAGGCGGTGCACGCGTACACCCAGTTGCAGACCGGGCTCGGCGCGCTGGCCCGGATCGAGGAGATCCTCGCCGTGCCGGGTGAGGGGGCGCACGAGCGGCCCGCGCCGGTCACCGCCCGGCCCGTCGCGACCGGGCCGGCGGCGGTCGAGTTCGACCGGGTCGACTTCGGCTACCCGGGCGGCCCGCCGGTGCTGCACGAGGTGAGTTTCACCGTGCCGGCCGGCACCCGCACCGCCCTGGTCGGCCCGTCGGGCGCCGGCAAGTCGACCCTGCTCGCCCTGGTCGAGCGCTTCTACGAGGTGACCGGGGGCACCCTGTGCCTGGACGGGGTCGACGTGCGCGACCTGCCCCGGGACGCGCTGCGGGCCCGGCTGGGCTACGTGGAGCAGGAGGCGCCGGTGCTCGCCGGCACGCTCCGGGACAACCTGCTGATCACCGCTCCGGACGCGGGCGACGACCGGCTGCGCGCGGTGCTCGACGAGGTCAACCTCGGGCACCTGGCCGAGCGGACCGCCGACGGGCTGGACGTGCAGGTCGGCGAGGGCGGCGTGCTGCTCTCCGGCGGGGAGCGGCAGCGGCTGGCGATCGCCCGGGCGCTGCTGGCCGGGCCACCGGTGCTGCTGCTCGACGAGCCGACCAGCAACCTCGACGCCCGCAACGAGGCGGCGCTGCGCCGGGCCATCGACGCCGTCGCGGTGCGCCGTACCCTGCTGATCGTGGCGCACCGCCTCTCCACGGTGGTGGACGCCGACCAGATCGTGGTGCTGGACGCCGGCCGGGTGGTCGCCGTCGGCACCCACGACGAGCTGACCTCGACCAGCCCGCTCTACCGCGAGCTGGCCACCCACCAGCTCCTCGTCGGTTGAGCGCGCGAAGCGCCCTGACCTGCGGAAACAATCCCGAATCCGGACACCGCCCGGCAACCGCCCCGCACGGGTGTCACAATCGGCTTCCGTTCGCGTACCGTTGCCGCTCATGGGTGTGTCGCAACGTCTGAAGACCAGGTTCCGGCGGTTCCTCCAGCGCCCGGGAACGACGGTCGACCTGGCCCCGCTGGAGAAGCTGCTGCCGGCGATCGAGGCCCGCGAGGCCGAGCTGGAGAAGCTCTCCGACGCGGAGCTGACCGAGGCGGCCGGGCAGGCCGCCGGCTACGAGGAGCTCTGCGCGATCGGCCGCGAGGCGGCCCGCCGCGGCCTCGACCAGCGGCCGTACGACGTCCAGCTGCTCGGCGCCATGGCGCTGCTGTCCGGCAAGGTCGCCGAGATGGCCACCGGTGAGGGCAAGACGCTGACCGCGGCCATCGCGGCCTACGGGCACGTCCGGATGGGCAACGGCCCGGTGCACGTGCTCACCGTCAACGACTACCTGGCCCGCCGCGACGCCGAGTGGATGGGCCCGGTCTACGCCCTGCTCGGGCTCACCGTCGGCTGGGTCAACGAGGCGTCCACCCCCGAGGAGCGGCGTGCCGCCTACGCCTGCGACGTCACCTACATCGCGGTCAGCGAGGCCGGCTTCGACTTCCTCCGCGACCAGCTCGTCACCGACCTGTCCGAGCGGGTCCAGCCGGCCCTCAAGACCGCGATCGTCGACGAGGCCGACTCCATCCTCATCGACGAGGCCCGGGTGCCGATGGTCCTCGCCGGCGCGGTCCCCGGCGAGCAGGACCCGGTGCACGCCGCCGCCGCGCTGGTCCGCGGGCTGCGCAAGGACCGGCACTACACGATCGCCGAGGACGGCCGCAGCGTCGCCTTCACCTCGGTCGGCCTGGCCACGGTCGAGGCCAAGCTGGGCGGCATCGACCTCTACGACGAGGAGCACGTCGGGCAGCTCTCCGCGGTCAACGTGGCGCTGCACGCGCACGCCCTGCTGCACCGCGACGTGGACTACATCGTCCGCGACAAGTCGGTCGAGCTGATCGACGAGATGCGCGGCCGGGTGGCCCAGCGCCGCCGCTGGCCGGACGGGCTCCAGGCGGCGGTCGAGGCCAAGGAGGGCCTGGACGCCACGGCCGAGGGCGAGGTGCTCGGCACCATCACGGTGCAGGCCTACATCGCGCTCTACCCGACGGTCTGCGGGATGACCGCGACCGCGGTCCTCGTCGGCGACCAGCTCCGCGAGTTCTTCGGTCTCGAGGTGGCGGTGATCCCGCCGAACACCCCGTGCGTCCGCGAGGACGAGACGGACCGGATCTACGCGACCCGGGCCGAGAAGGAGGAGGCGCTGATCGACGAGATCCGGCGCTGCCACGAGGCCGGCCGTCCGGTGCTGGTCGGCACCCTCGACGTGAAGGAGTCCGAGGGGCTGGCCGCCGGCCTGCACGCCGCCGGGGTGTCCTGCGTCGTGCTCAACGCCAAGAACGACGACGAGGAGGCGGAGATCATCGCCGAGGCCGGCGCGTACGGCGCGGTGACCGTCTCCACGCAGATGGCCGGCCGGGGGGTGGACATCCGGCTGGGTGGCAGCGACCAGGCCGACCGGGAGCGGGTCGCCGAGCTGGGCGGCCTCTACGTGATCGGCAGCGGCCGGCACGACAGCCGCCGCGTCGACGACCAGCTCCGTGGGCGGGCCGGCCGGCAGGGCGACCCGGGTGGTTCGGTCTTCTTCGTCAGCCTGGAGGACGACCTGGTCGTGCGGCACGCCGGCGACACCGTGCCGGCCTCGCCCCGGATGAACGCCGACGGCCTGGTCACCGACCCGCAGGTCGACTACGCCGTGGAGCACGCCCAGCGGGTCGCCGAGGGCGTCAACCACGAGATCCACCGCAACACCTGGCGCTACAGCCAGGTGATCGAGCAGCAGCGCAAGGCGCTGGCCGAGCGCCGGGAGCGGCTGCTGACCAGCGACATCGCCGCGCTCATGCTGCTGGAGCGGGTGCCGGAGAAGGCCGGCGAGATGGACGAGGACCTGCTGGCCGAGGTGGCCCGCAAGATCGCCCTCTACCACCTGGACCGGCTCTGGGCCGAGCACCTGGCCGAGCTCTCCGAGGTCCGCGAGGGCGTGCACCTGCGGGCGCTGGGCCGGCTGGACCCGCTGGACGAGTTCCACCGCAGCGCGGTGCCGGCGTTCAACGCGCTGATCCCCGAGATCGAGACGCGGACCATCGCCACCTTCGAGGAGACCGAGTTCGCCGACGGGTGGGAGCCGGACGCTGCCAAGCTGGTGCGGCCGACCGCAACGTGGACGTACCTGGTGCACGACAACCCGTTCGGCTCGGAGCTGGACCGGCTGATCGCCTCGGTGGGGCGGCGGCTCATCTCCGGCTCCCGCTGACCGTCCGCACAAGGGGTCCCTTCCGGCTCGCAACCCGCCGGAAGGGACCCCTTTGCGCGGTTTCGATCCCGGTTTGGGAGGGTAGTAGGCCGGGGCTTCGACTCAGGGAGATAGCGATCATGGGACAGGCAATGGCGCCGGACGGGCACACCGCGGGGACGCGCGCGGCGGTGGCGGAGGCCGTGGCCCGGTGAACCTCGATACGCGGGACCCCATGACGGACACGCTCGGGGTGCTGGAGACCGCCGCGCTGCTGCGGGAGCTGACCGCCGGCCTCATCGCGGTCACCGACTTCGACGAGGCGCTGGACCGGCTGGTCCGGATCGCCCGGGACGCCGTACCCGGGGTGGACTGCTGCGGTTTCACCGCGCTGCGTGCCGGTGAGCCCGCCGGGGTGGCCGCCTCCGACCCGGAGCGGGCCGAGCTGGACGACCTGCGGCACGGCCCGGACACGCCGGCCCTGACCGCCATCCGGCGGCGCGAGATGATCACCGCGGCCGACCTGGCCGGGGAGTCGCGCTGGCCGGCCTGGGCGGAGCGGGCCCGCGGGCTGGGCGTGCACGGGGTCATCGCCGCGCCGGTGGACGTGGACGAGCAGGTGATCGGCGCCATCAACCTCTACGCCGAGTCGGCCGCCGCGCTCACCCCCCGGCACCAGCTCACCGCCATGCTCCTCGCCGAGCACGCCGGGCTGCTGCTCGCCGCCACCCGGGACCGGCAGCGGCTGGCCGCCCGTGCCGACCAGCTCGACACGGCGGCGCTGGCCGACGGCGTGGTCGGGCAGGCCGTCGGGGTCATCATGACGCAGCGCGGCTGCCCCGCCCCGGAGGCCCTCGACGTGCTGCGCAGCGCCGCTTCCTCGTTGGACATCCCGCTGCGCGAGGTGGCCGAGCGGCTCCTGCTCACCGTCTCCCGGCCCCGGGACAACTGAGCGACATTCGTTTCGCCCCGGCGGGCCTCGGGTAGCACCCTGGACTGGTGAGCTGCGCGGACCTGGGGAGGAACCGATGGAGAGCCGGCTGCGGGTGCAGGGACACCCGATCCAACCGATGCTGGTGACGTTCCCGTTCGGGCTCTTCGTCAGCGCCGCGGTCTTCGACCTCGCCGACGTCGCCGGCGGACCGGCCTTCCTCGGTGAGGTGGGCTACTGGACGGCGGTCGCCGCCCTGGTCGCCGCCGCGCTCACGACGGTCGCCGGGATGGTCGACCTGTGGGACGTGCGGGCCGACCGGACCCGGCGGACCGCCATCACGTTCAACCTGGTCAACGCCGCGATGGCGGCGCTGTTCCTGCTCACCTGCCTGATCCGGGCCCAGGCGCCGCAGCGCGGCGCGAACGGCGTCGAGGTGGCCACCGAGCTGCTGGCGCTGGCCGTGGGCTCGGTCGGGGTGTGGCTGGGCTCCCGGCTCATGCGCCAGTTCGACCGGGGCCGGGCCGCGGAGCCGACCGGCTTCGAGGCGCTGCGGGACATCCCCGGCGCCACTGTGGAGATCATCCGCCCGAAGGCCTGAAAACGCCTTGCCGCCGGCCGCCCCCGGCCGCCAGGCTCGCCCGGTGGACACCGAACGAAACGCCGACGAGCTGATCGCCGAGGGCGCGGCGGCGCCGGTCGAGGGCTGGGGCTTCGCCTGGCTGGCCGGGCGGGCCAGTGAGGAACGCCCGCCCTGGGGGTACGCCCGCCTGGTGGGCGCCCGGATGGCCACCGTCCGTGCCGCGCTGGACATCGACACCGGCGGGGGAGAGGTGCTGGCCGAGGTGCCGGTCCCGCCGCCGCTGCTGGCCGCCACCGAGGCGTGGCCGCCGAACGTGCCGGTCGCCCGGCGCACCCTCCGCCGGGTCGGGGCCAGCGTGGTCCAGGTGGCCGACCGGCCGCCGCTGCCGTTCCGCGACGCCGCGTTCGACCTCGTGGTCAGCCGGCACCCGGTGGACACCTGGTGGGACGAGGTCGCCCGGGTGCTGCGCCCCGGCGGCAGCTACCTGTCCCAGCAGATCGGCGCCGGCACGGTCCGTGAGCTGAGCGAAGCCGTCCTCGGGCCGCTGCCGCCGCCGGAGCACCGCCACCCCGAGCAGGCGGTCGCCGCGGCCGAGGCCGCCGGGCTGACCGTGGTGGACCTGCGCACGGCCACCCTGCGGACCGTCTTCCACGACATCGGCGCGGTGGTCTGGTTCCTGCGCAAGGTGGTCTGGACGGTGCCCGGCTTCACCGTGGACCGTTACCGCGCCGAGCTGCGTCGCCTGCACGAGCGCATCCGCGCCGAGGGTCCGTTCGTGGCGCACGCCCAGCGCTTTCTCATCGAGGCCCGCCGCCCCTGACCCGGCCGGGGTCAGTGCGCGGCGGAGCGGTGGGCGGCCAGCACGTCGGCGCCGAAGTCGCTGTCCGGGCGGCGCAGCACGGTGTGCGCGTGGTTGCCGTCCTCGGTGGTGTTGTCGTACTCGATCAGCAGGTCGTCGCCCTGGATCCGGTAGTAGTGCCGCCGGCCCGGGCCGACCGGGCCGGCCCAGGCGAAGTGCAGCTCGCCGTCGGCGAGCCGGCGCGCCTCCCGGGTGGCCAGCTCCGGCGGGAGCCGGTCGAGGTAGAGCGCGACGAGTCCGTCGAGCAGCGCCCGGCCGGACGGGGCGAGCCGGCCGCGGGGCACGCCGAGCGGGTCGAGCCGCCCCGGCGCGGTGGGCCGGGTGGCGCTGATGATGTCGGCCGGCGCCTCGTCGGTGACGATCGCGGCGGCCCGGCCGGCCGGCCCGATGGCGTCGAGCAGCTCCCGGGCGAGGTCCTCCTCCGGCCCGAGCGGCCGGGAGACCGGCCGGCCGGCGTGCCGGACGGTGGCCGGGTTGGCGCCCAGGAAGACCGGGGCGGGGGAGACCTGGTCGTCGACCACGGTCATGCTGACCGACAGGTGGTGCCCCTCGAACCGCCACGCCCACCGGTCGTCGCGGGCCGGGTCGCCGAAGACCGCCACCCAGTAGTCGCCGCTGTGCCGGCCACGCTGCCAGCTCTCCGCCCGGTCCAGCACCTCCTCCAGCGCCACCACGGCCATGGCCTGGGCGTAGGCGGCGGGGCTGAGCGCGGTGGCCAGCAGCCGGTGCGCCGCCTTGCGGGCGGCGAGGGTCAGGTCGGCGAGGCTGACGCCGGGCCGGGGCCGGGGCCGGTACTCCAGCCACCGGCGCGCCGGCTCGTCGTCGAAGTCGTGCCGGGCCCGCTGTCGGGCCGGCTCGTCGAGCGCCGCCAGCAGCGCGTCGGCCGCCGCGCGCATCTGCTCGGGTACGGGATCCTCCACCGCCCTTGTATACCGTCCCGCGGCCGGTCCCGTCGGGCTGCCTGGTAGCTTGCCGAGCCGGCACGGGAGGCGCGGATGGACGATCGGGTGTACGTCGGCAACGCGGCGGTGGACGGGGCGACCGACGCGGGCTGGCTGCTGGGCCACTTCAAGCCGCCCGGCGACGTCCGGCACAGCACCGAGGTCGAGGTGAAGTGGGGCGTGCACCCCGCGGGGGAGACCCGCTCGCGGTGGGCCACGAGCGAGCGGCGTACCGCCCTGCTGGTGCTGATCAGTGGAGCGTTCCGGATCGAGCTGCCGGATCGCACCGTGGTGCTGCGCGCGCCCGGCGACTACGTGGTCTGGGGCCGGGGCGTGGACCACTCCTGGTACGCCGAGCGTGAGTCGGTGGTGCTCACGGTGCGCTGGCCGTCGGTCCCCGGCTACCGGGTGGAACCGCCCGTCCTTCGCTGACCTCCCGGCACGCGGACCGAAGCGTCCCAGCATGCGATATTACCTACTAAACCCATAGGGTTTAGAGACTATGCTGAGGGGGCAACGCCGCCCCGCACCGTGAGGACGCCCCGCCCATGACCAGCTCCAACCCGTCCGACCTGCTCGCCGTCGCCGCCCGGTGGGCCGATCCGACCGGCTGGCCCGTGCCGCTGCGCTTCGACCGCGCGCAGCGGTGGTACGCGCGGCTCGCCGCCGACGCCGAGCACGAGGTGTGGGCGCTGAGCTGGCTGCCCGGGCAGGGCACCGACCTGCACGACCACGGCGGATCCTCGGGCGCCTTCCTGGTCGTCGCCGGCGCCCTCACCGAGGAGACCGTCACCAGCGGCCGGCTGCGCCCGCACCAGCTCGCCGCGGGCGCCGGCCGCCGCTTCGGCCCCCGGCACGTCCACGTGGTCACCAACCGGAGCGGCCAGCCGGCCGTCAGCGTGCACGTCTACCGGCCCGCGCTGCGCCGGATGACCCGCTACCGCCTCGACGCCGGGCGGCTCCTGGTCGCCGAGGTGGCCGAGGCCGGCGTCGCCTGGTGAACCGGCCCGCGCTCCGACCCCCGACCGTCGCCCGTGGAAAGGACGCCACGATGGCGCAGACCCCCACCCGCTCCGAGAGCTGTCCGGTCCCACCGCCCGGCTCCCGGGGCATCGACCAGATCCTCGCCGCCGCCCGCGCGCGGCTGCGCCGCCTCGACCCCGAGCAGGCCCACCTGGCGGTCCGGGGCGGAGCCCTGCTCGTCGACATCCGGCCCGCCGGCCAGCGCGCCGCCCACGGCACCGTGCCGGGCGCCCTCGCCGTCGAGCGCAACGTCCTGGAGTGGCGCTTCGACCCGCGCTGCGCGGCCCGGCTGCCCCAGGCCGTCGACTACGACCTGCCGGTGGTCGTCCTCTGCCAGGAGGGCTACACCTCGTCGCTGGCCGCCGCCGCCCTCCAGGACCTCGGCCTGCACCGGGCCACCGACGTGGCGGGCGGCCTGCTGCTCTTCCTCGCCGAACATCCCCGGCGGGTGTTCACCCGGTTGCAACTTCTCGCCAACGTCTGGGGCTACGAGCACGCGGTCGCCCGCACCGTCGACGTCCACGTGCGCCGGCTGCGGGCCAAGCTGGGCGTCGACACGCCGCTGGTGACCACCGTGTACGGCATCGGCTACCGACTGGCCGACGAGGCCCGGATCGTGCTGGACCGCGAGCGCTGAGGCGCCGCCGTACCTGCGCGGCGTACCCGGTTCGCGGGTACGCCGCGTTCACGTTTGCGCATGCACCGGCCATTGTGAACCGGCCGGGGACCCCCCGTACCGGGTCAACTCGTCGCTCTGCTGTAATCAACGGGCCTCGTACGCAGAGCGAGCATCCGGCTCCGATGTGTTCGTCAATTGTCACATTCATGCAACGCAGCCGCCCCTTGACCCTCGCACAGGCGCCGGGAAGCATCGATGAAGCGGCGTCCCGGGCCGTGGGGAGATACCCGGACCAGCCAAGGAGGACCATGTCGGTCAGCCCCGCCTCGTCGCGCGCCGGATGGCATACGTCCCAACCCGCGGTTCCGGGTCGTCCCCCCGGCGGCCAGCGCCGTCCCGCCAACACCTCGGCGCCCATGCTCACGGTCACGTTGAACATCCCGCT
Source organism: Micromonospora sp. AMSO31t (assembly GCF_008868175.1). GTDB lineage: Bacteria > Actinomycetota > Actinomycetes > Mycobacteriales > Micromonosporaceae > Micromonospora. The sequence continues at coordinate 6,816 of NZ_WBKT01000024.1, read as the reverse complement.
GGCCTGCGAGGAGTCGCTCACCCCGGCCGCCCGCCGGCTGCTCGACGCGGCCCGTGAGCTGCTCGAACGCGGCGATGCCGTGATCAGCACCGGCGCCGCCCCGGCGGAGCGCCGCCCCGACGCGGTGCCGGCCAACCGCCCTCCGGGGCGCCCGCTCGCGCCGACCATCCCGACCCTGCACATCCTGGCCGCGTCCCGGTCCGTGCTCCGCGACGGCGAGCCGCTGCCGCTGACCCGGCTGGAGTTCGACCTGCTGCTGCACCTCGTCGCGCACCCCCGCCGGGTGTTCACCCGGCTGCAACTTCTCAATGCCGTCTGGGGCTACGAGCACGCCGGCGTCCGCACCGTCGACGTGCACGTGCGCCGCCTGCGCGGCAAGGTCGGGGTGGACGTCCCGCTGGTCACCACCGTCTACGGCGTCGGCTACCGGCTCGCCGACGACGCCCGGGTCACCATCGACCGCACCGGCTGACGCCGCCCCGGGTCCGGCCGCCACGTGCCGATCGCCCTCCGGACGGAGCCCCGACCGCCCGGCCGATCGCATGGTGACCCGTCCCGCCGGGCAGGATGATCGGATGCGCGTCCGCCCCATCACGCCCGAGCTGCTCGTCGCCGAGCTGGCCGACCGGCTCGCCGGCGCCGCCGTGCCCGGCCGGCTGCGGGTGGCCGTGGACGGGCCGCCGGCCGCCGAGCCGGACGTCCTCGCCGCCGCCCTGGTCGACCCGCTGCGCGCCGCCGGCCGCCCGGTCCTGCACGTGCGGGCCGCCGACTTCCTTCGGCCCGCCTCGGTCCGCCTCGAGCACGGCCGGACCAATCCGGACGCCTACTACGAGGGCTGGGTCGACGAGGCGGGCCTGCGCCGGGAGGTGCTCGACCCGGCCGGGCCGGACGGGTCGGGCCGGCTGCTCCCGTCGCTGTGGGACGCCGCCGCCGACCGGGCCAGCCGCGCCCCGTACGTCGACCTGCCGCCCGGCGGGGTGGTCCTGGTCAGCGGCGCGCTGCTGCTCGGCGGCGGCCTGCCGTTCGACGTGGCCGTCCACCTGGTGCTCTCCCCGGCGGCGCTGGACCGGCGGACCGACCCCGAGCTGCGCTGGACCCTGCCGGCGTTCGCCCGGTACGCCGACGAGGTCGACCCGGCGTCCTTCGCCGACGTGGTGGTCCGCGCCGACGACCCGCGGCACCCCGCCCTGGTCGAGGCCGGCTGACCCGGGCGGCCGGCCCGATTCGGGACGACCGCGGCCGGGGCGGCAGGGACGGGGACGCTCCGGACGGCGCAGCCGGGCAGGAACGGCGACGAAGAACGCGGAAATCCGCGGTTTGGCCGGTGGAGCGGGTGGGTAATCGCCCGGCTCACAGAGCACGGGTGATCTCGCCCGTGCATCCATCGGACCACGTTCCGGGGCGCTCGCGCCCCGGAGGTGTTATGAGGCCCCAGGAAAGGCAGGCAGCGATGCTCGTCCACGACACGACAGCCACGGGCCGCTCCCAGGCGGAGGTCGACCAGATCCGGCAGTCCCTGACGTCGCGGTACGACGAGCTGACCGCGGAGTACGAGCAGGCCGTGCTGCAGAGCCAGGTGCTCCGGCTGGTCGAGGTCGGCGACACCGCCGGCGACGACCAGGCCGACAGCGGCACCAAGACCGCCGAGCGGGACACCGCCCAGTCCCTGCTGCGCACCATCCTCGACCGGCGCGCCCAGTTCGAGCACGCACTCACCCGGCTCGACGAGGGCACCTACGGCTTCTGCGAGGGCTGCACCGCGCCGATCCCGGTCGAGCGGCTGGAGATCTTCCCGTCCGCCACGTCCTGCGTGTCCTGCAAGCAGACCCGGGAGCGGCGGGCGGCCTGAACGTCGCCCGGGTTGCCGGTCGGTCCCGGTAGCGGTGGACTCACCAGATGGGTGACATCAAGGTGGGCACCGCCTCCTGGACCGACCGGACCCTGCTCGACTCCGGCTGGTACCCGGCGAGCGCCGACACTGCGGAGAAACGGCTCTCCTATTACGCGCGGCAGTTCCCACTGGTCGAGGTCGACGCCACCTACTACTCGCCGCCCGCCGAGCGGACCGCGCAGCTGTGGGTGGACCGCACCCCGCCCGGCTTCACCTTCAACATCAAGGCGTTCAGCCTGCTGACCGGGCACCCGACCCGGGTCTCCGCGCTCTACAAGGACCTGCGCCCGGACACGGAGAAGAAGAACCTCTACCCGGACGACCTGCCGCCGCAGGCGTACGAGGACGTCTGGACCCGGTTCCTGTCCGCCCTGGACCCGCTGGTCGACGCCGGCAAGCTGGGCGCCATCCTGTTCCAGTTCCCGCCCTGGTTCACCATCCGGCGGGACAACAAGCAGTACCTGCTCGAGGTGGCACGCCGGTGCGCACCGCTGCGCCCCGTCTTCGAGTTCCGGCACGCCTCCTGGTTCGACGGCGACAACGCCGAGGAGACGCTGGGCTTCCTGCGCGAACACGAGCTGCCGTTCGTCTGCGTGGACATGCCGCAGGGACACAAGTCGTCCGTACCCCCGGTGCTGGCGGCCACCGCGGACCTCGCGGTGGTGCGCTTCCACGGGCACAGCGACAAGTGGACCAGTAAGGACATCCACGAGAAGTTCGGCTACGACTACTCCGACCGGGAACTGCGCGACTGGGCGCCGAAGCTGCGCGAGCTGGCCGGCGAGGCCGAGCGCACCCACGTGCTCATGAACAACTGCTACCGCGACTACGCGCAGCGCAACGGGACCACCCTGGCGGGCCTGCTCGACGCCGGCTGACGGTTCACCCGCACCGGGTGAGGGCGGCTCACCCGGTGCGCCAGCAGCATGGACGGTGTGCGCGGTCCGTCGACCGGCGCGACCGCGCGGCCGAGGAGGAGGTGGGGTCATGACGGTGCGGGTCGTAGCGGATAGACGCCGTGGCGGGGTGCTGCACGTGGTCGGGACTCCCGACGCGCCCCGGCGGGGCGGGCGGCCCGGTCGGTTCAGCCCGACCCGGCTCTGGCGGGGGCCCAGCGGGCCGCCGCGACGCACCGACGACCGACGCTGGGAAAGCGACGCACGGGGGTGGGCAGATGGCTGAGCAGTTGATTTCGGCGTTCGAGTCCTCGCTGGACAAGACGAACGTGATCCTCAAGGAGATCGAGTCGGCGTACGGCTGGCCGAAGGCGCAGCGCAACCAGTCCTATGCGGCGCTGCGCACGGTGCTGCACCTGCTGCGGGACCGGATGCCGGTGCAGGAGAGCGCCGAGTTCGCCCAGCAGTTGCCGGTGCTGGTGCGCGGCATCTACTTCGACGGCTGGCAGCCGGAGAACGTGCCGATCAAGCTGAACCGCGACGACTTCCTCTACGAGGTCCGCCAGGGCTTCCCGTACGACGTGGAGGGCGGCCCGCAGCGGGTGGTGCAGGTGGTGCTGGACACCCTGCGCCGGCACGTGACGCAGGGCGAGTGGGAGGACGTGAAGGCCACCATGCCGAAGGACCTGGGTCACATGATTCCCTGACCGGCTCCGTTCCCGGCCCGCTCCGCCGCACCGGCGGGGCGGGCCGGCGGCGTCCGGGTGACCGGCAGCCCGGCCCGCCGGGCCAACCCGGCGAAGGCCACCGCGTCGACGATGGCCGCGCCGCCCGGGTCGTTGTTGAAGTAGACGTACGCCGGCTCGCCGCCCGGGAACGCGGCGGCCAGCCGGCGCACCCAGGTGGCCAGCGCGGCGCGGCCGTAGCGGGGCCAGGGCCGGGCCCGGCCCTCGTGCAGCCGCAGGTAGCCGAAGTCGGTGGTGCGCCACAGCGGGGTGACCGGGCGGCTCAGCCGGTCCGCCCAGACCAGCGCCGCCCGGTGACGCTCCAGGACCCGCCGGGTGTCGTCGGTCCACCAGGACGGGTGCCGGGGCTCCACGGCCACCCGCACTTCGGCGGGGAACAGCCGCAGCGTCGCGTCCAGGGCCGCGGGGTCGGCCCGCATGGTGGGCGGGAGCTGGACCAGCACGGGCCCCAGCCGGTCGCCCAGCCCGGTCGCCCGGTCCAGGAAGCGGGCCACCGGCTCGGCCGGCTCCCGCAGCCGCTTGATGTGGGTCAGGTAGCGGCTCATCTTCACCGCCACGCAGAAGTCGTCGGGCGTGCGGTCCCGCCAGGCCACGAACGTGTCCCGCTCGGGCAGCCGGTAGAAGGCGTTGTTGACCTCGACCGTGGCGAACCGCGCGGCGAAGTGCTCCAGCCAGAGCCGCTGCGGCAGCTTCGCCGGGTAGAAGCGCTCCCGCCAGTCCCGGTACTGCCAGCCCGACGTGCCGACCAGGATCATCGCGGCCGCCTAGGCGAGGTCGATCCGGAACACCTCGAAGGCGGCCCCGTACCGGACGCCCAGCCGGGTGCCGGCCGGCCGGGCCAGCCCCTCGAGGAACTCCTCGGCGTCGAAACCGCCGTCGCCCAGCCCGCTCAGGTACGCCCCGTGCGCCCGCAGCGACGCCACCCCCCGGTCGAAGCTGGCCGTCACGTCCACCCCGTGCCCGGCCTGCGGGGAGCCGGCCGCCCACACCTCGCGGACCCGGGACCACGGCCCCACCCCGTCGGTGAGCTGCTCCGGGAAGATCCAGCGGTTGCCCGCGTCGCGGACGGCGTCCAGCGTGGCCCGGCCGCAGGCGATGTGGTCGGCCTGGTTCAGCGCGTACGCCCCGTCCCAGGTGTCCCGGAAGTTGTTGGTGACCACGATGTCCGGGCGGTGCCGGCGCACCACGGCGGCGATCGCGCGGCGCAGCGCCACGCCGTACTCCAACAGGCCGTCGGGGAGGCCGAGGAACTCCACGGTGTCCACCCCGACCACGGCGGCGGACGCCCGCTGCTCCTCCTCCCGCAGCACCCGGCTGCGCTCCGGCGGCATGCCGTCGATGCCCGCCTCGCCGCTGGTGAGCAGGCAGTAGACGACCTCCTTGCCCTGCCCGGTCCAGCGGGCCACCGCGGCGGCCGCGCCGAACTCCAGGTCGTCCGGGTGGGCCACCACGGCGAGCGCCCGCTGCCAGTCCTCGGCCAGCGGCGTCAACGGCTCCGGCTGCCCCACGGCCACCCCCCTTTCCGCGTGCTCCTTCCCGCCATCCTGGCACCGGACGCGCCCCGCCGCCCGCCGAGCTCGCCGGGGCCCGGCGAACCGTCCGTGCGGCGCGGTCGCGGCGTCTACGGTGTGGTTAGAGAAGATCGGGCGTGGGGTACCACCCGCTGCACACGGACCCCGACGAGGGGCGGCACACCGAGGGAGACCCATGGCACTCAACGACGACGACATGCAGACCACCGGCGGCGGCGGTGCCGAGGGCCCGGCCGACGGTGGCGCGACCCCGGGCCAGCAGGACGGCGGCGCCGACGGCGGCGCGGACCGTGGCGCGGAGCGCGGCCTGGACGAGGGTGCCGACACCGGCGCGGAGGGCCCGGCCGACGGTGGCGCGACCCCGGGCCAGCACGACGGTGGCGCGGACGGCAGCGCCGAGGGCCCGGCCGACGGCGGCGCGACCCCCGGTCAGCGCGACGGCGGCGCCGACGGCAGCGCCTGACGGATGGCCGTGACGCACCTCGACCCGCCGGGCGGCCACGGCCGCCCGGCGGTTCCGTCTTCCGCGGCCGACGCCCTCGCCCGCTGCGTGGCGGTCGAGCCGGCCAAGTTCGCCGCCGACCACTGGGGGCGCAGCCCGCTGCTGTCCCAGGCCGCCGAGCTGCCGAACCCCGCCGGCTTCACCGACCTGCTCAGCCCCGCCGACGCCGACGAGCTGCTCAGCCGGCGCGGCCTGCGTACCCCGTTCCTGCGGGTCGCCAAGGAGGGCCAGTTGGTGCCGGCGGCGCGGTTCACCGGCGGCGGCGGCGCGGGCGCCGAGATCGGCGACCAGGTCCTCGACGAGAAGATCCTCGCCCTGTACGCCGACGGCGCCACCCTGGTCCTCCAGGGCCTGCACCGGACCTGGCCGGCGCTTGTCGACTTCGCCCGCGACCTGGGCGCCGCGCTGGCCCAGCCGTTGCAGGTCAACGCCTACCTGACCCCGGCCCGCAACCAGGGCTTCGCCACCCACTACGACACCCACGACGTGTTCGTGCTCCAGGTGGACGGGCGCAAGCACTGGCGGATCCACCCGCCGGTGCTGCCCGACCCGCTGGAGAAGCAGCCGTGGGGCGGCCGGGCCGACGAGGTCTCCGCCGTCGCCGAGGGTCGGCCCGCGCTCGACGTGGTGCTCGCACCCGGCGACGCGCTCTACCTGCCGCGCGGCTGGCTGCACAGCGCCGAGGCGCAGGAGTGCAGCTCGCTGCACCTGACCGTCGGCATCCGGGCGCTGACCCGGTATGCCCTGGTCGAGGAGCTGCTGGCCCTCTCCGCCGAAGACGCGCGGCTGCGCGCCGGGCTGCCGTTCGGCGTCGACGTGGCCGACCCGGACGCCATCGAGCCGGAGCTGACCGAGACGGTCGAGGCGCTGCGCGACTGGCTGCTGCGCGCCGATCCGGCCGCGGTGGCCGCGCGGCTGCGCGACCGGGCCTGGCCGGCCGCCCGCCCGGCGCCGATCCGGCCCCTCGCCCAGGCCGCCGCCTTGGCGGCGCTCGACCCGGACAGCCGGGTCGCGCCCCGGGCCGGGCTGCGCTGGCAGCTCACCCCGACGGGGGACGGGAAGGTGGCGCTGCGCCTCGTCGACCGCACCATCACCCTGCCCGGCACCTGCGAGCCGGCGCTGCGCGCGCTGCTGGCCGGCGAGGTGACCCGGGTCGGCGACCTGCCCGGCCTGGACGACGACGCCGACCGCCTGGTCCTGGCCCGCCGCCTCCTGAAGGAAGCCGTCCTGACCCCGGCCTGACCCCCGC